>NZ_JAHBDI010000044.1:0-250529 GCF_019956275.1 Pseudomonas sp. GL-RE-26 | reverse complement strand
TACCTGGCCGAGCTTCATGCCTCAGCCCCGCACTATGTCCTGCCTCATCGGCGAGAGGAGCGTATTTATCCTCGCGCCATCCGGCTCAAATCACCGAAGTATCCGATCAGAAATAAAAATGCCAGTCAGCTTAACTGACTGGCATTACCCTGCGGGGTGCTTTTTTTGTGCCCGCGATTTATGTACCACCGCAATCCCAATGTAGGAGCGAGCCTGCTCGCGATGGTCGTCAACGATTACGCGCGCATTCAGGATTAACGCGGCGTTTTTGAGTTCTTCGCGAGCAGGCTCGCTCCTACAGGGGGTTGCGGTGTTTTTAAGGGCAAATTCCAGGCATAAAAAAAGCACCCCGAAGGGTGCTTTCTCTGTCGCTGGAAGCTTAGCGCTTCAGCGAGGCCGGCAGGTGCGGCTGGATCGCCGTCAAAACTGCCTTGAAGCATTTGGTGTTGCCGGCAACGACGTGGCCTTTTTCAAGGAAGTCGTGACCGCCGGTGAAGTCGCTCACCAAGCCGCCAGCTTCCTGGATCAGCAGGGCGCCTGCAGCCATGTCCCACTCGGACAGGCCCGATTCCCAGAACGCGTCGAAACGGCCGGCGGCCACGTAGGCCAGGTCCAGGCTCGCCGAACCTGCGCGGCGGATGCCGGCGGTCTGGCCAACCAGGGCGCGGAACATGCCCAGGTAGTTGTCGAGGTTGTCCATCTGGTCGTCACGGAACGGGAAGCCGGTACCCAGCAGGGCGCCGTCCAGGCTGGTGCGACCGCTGACGCGCAGGCGACGACCGTTCAGTTGAGCGCCGCGACCACGGCTGGCGGTGAATTCTTCCTGGCGAACCGGGTCCAGAACAACAGCGTGTTCCAGGCGACCGCGGTATTTGCAGGCGATGCTGACAGCGAAGTGAGGAATGCCGCGCAGGAAGTTGGTGGTGCCGTCCAGTGGGTCGATGATCCACAGGTACTCTTCGCCTTCGATGCCGGTGCCGGCGTGCATGCCGGTCTCTTCACCCATGATCGAGTGATTCGGATAGGCTTTGCGCAGGGCGTCGATGATTTTTTGTTCGGCGGCACGATCCACCTCGGATACGTAATCCTTGGCGTCTTTTTCGTCGACCTTGATGGTATCCAGGCGCTCGATGGAGCGGAAAATCAATTCACTGGCGCTGCGGGCGGCGCGCAGCGCGATATTCAGCATGGGCTGCATGGATGTGTCACCTAAGGTTGTTAAAGAAAGCCGAGCATTCTATCAGAAAGTTTCTACAGGAGAAGGACGACGTTCGCTTTCATGGCTGAACGGTGTGTCCCGCCTCGGAAATACGTTCAAATTTGGCGAGTGGTCAATGTTGGCAGGCAAGGCGCCGCGCCGACTCATAGCTTGCTATGGGGAGAAGTGGCAACGCAGCATGCCGACATTGAACGCCGCCAAATTTGAACAGCTATTTTTGAGGCGGGACACCCTGATGAGCTGTAAGATTCCGCTCCCGATTATTGTGTTCGAGAGCGCCTCCCTTGCTGCAAAACATTCGTGTCGTCCTGGTCAATACCAGCCATCCGGGCAATATCGGCGGGGCTGCGCGTGCCATGAAGAACATGGGGCTGTCGCGGCTGGTGCTGGTCGAGCCTCGTGTGTTCCCGCATCACGAAGCCGATGCCCGTGCCTCCGGTGCCGGGGACATCCTTGAAAACGCGCAAGTCGTCGCCACCTTGGAAGATGCCCTGGTCGGCTGCAACCTGGTGCTTGGTACCAGTGCCCGCGACCGGCGCATTCCCTGGCCGTTGCTCGATCCCCGCGAATGCGGAATGAAGGTGGTCGAGGAAGCCGGGCAGGGTGCGGAAATCGCTCTGGTGTTCGGTCGTGAAGATTCCGGCCTGACCAATGAAGAGCTGCAGCGATGTCATTATCACGTGCACATTCCATCAGACCCTGAGTTCAGTTCGCTGAACCTTGGGGCGGCGGTGCAGGTGTTGGGTTATGAAGTGCGCATGTCCTGGCTGGCGGCCCAAGGTCAGCCGAGCAAGGTCGAGAAGGAAGAGGTGGCTTCGGTCAAAAGCGCTGAGCTTGCGACCATGGACGAGCTGGAACGATTCTATGAGCACCTGGAGCAGACCCTGGTGGCCATCGAATTCCTCGATCCGGAAAAGCCACGGCACTTGATGGCGCGCCTGCGCCGGTTGTACGGACGCAGCTCGGTCAGCCGGGCGGAAATGAATATTTTGCGTGGCATCCTCACGGAAACCCAGAAAGCGGCCCGTGGTGAGCTCCTAAAGCGGAAGGATTAATGATGTTCGAGCGTTTGCGTGAAGATATCCAGAGCGTATTCCACCGAGACCCGGCGGCGCGTAACGCTTTTGAGGTCCTGACCTGCTATCCCGGCATGCATGCCATCTGGATTCACCGTTTGTCGGCGATGCTGTGGCGCGCTGACCTGAAGTGGCTGGCGCGGCTGGTATCGAACTTCGGTCGCTGGTTGACCGGGATCGAGATCCATCCGGGTGCCAAGGTTGGTCGACGCTTCTTTATTGACCATGGCATGGGCATTGTTATCGGTGAAACCGCCGAGATCGGTGATGACGTCACTATTTATCAGGGCGTGACACTGGGCGGCACCAGCTGGAATAAGGGCAAACGTCACCCGACCTTGGGTAATGGCGTGGTGGTCGGGGCGGGCGCGAAGGTGCTCGGCCCGTTCACTGTTGGTGCCGGGGCCAAGGTGGGTTCCAATGCGGTCGTGACCAAGGAAGTGCCGCCGGGTGCCACTGTGGTGGGGATTCCGGGGCGGATTATCGTCAAGCCCGACGAAGAGCAGGACGCCAAGCGCAAGGCCATGGCCGAGAAGATCGGCTTCGATGCCTACGGCCTCAGTGAAGACATGCCCGACCCGGTGGCGCGCGCCATTGGTCAGCTGCTTGATCACTTGCAGGCGGTCGATGGTCGCCTGGAGGGGATGTGCGGGGCATTGAAGGATTTGGGCAGCAATTACTGTGCGAAAGATCTGCCTGAGCTGCGTGAAGAAGATTTCGCCTGCGTAAAAGACAAAGACGAAAGCAAGGCCGGTTGATGTCTCCTGCGCAGGTCGTAATCAGGTAATGGCAGAGCGCTGACCGGTGTGCCATTAGGCCGCAGACCCTGCTATGATGCGCCCGCTCTTTTGCGGGTAAACCTGACTAAAGTACTAGGTCTAATAGTTGACTTAAATACTCGGGAATTGCATACTCGCCTCATTCCGAACTCCGTGGTAATTGTCCATGCGACTGACTACAAAAGGCCGATACGCCGTGACCGCCATGCTTGACCTGGCGTTGCACGCGCAGCACGGGCCCGTGTCCCTGGCCGATATCTCCGAGCGCCAAGGCATCTCCCTGTCCTACCTCGAACAGCTTTTCGCCAAGCTGCGCCGCAGCAACCTGGTGTCCAGCGTGCGCGGTCCGGGCGGTGGCTACCAATTGTCCCGCGATATGCAGGGCATCCAGGTCGCCCAGGTGATCGATGCGGTGAACGAATCGGTCGATGCAACCAAATGCCAGGGCCAGGGTGACTGCCACTCCGGTGACACTTGCCTGACTCACCACTTGTGGTGCGACCTGAGCCTGCAGATCCACGAATTTCTGAGCGGTATCAGCTTGGCTGACCTTGTGACTCGCCGTGAGGTGCAAGAAGTAGCCCAGCGCCAGGATCAACGCCGTTGCAACAGCAAGGCGCCACGCCTGGACAAGATTGAAGCGTCCGCCGTCGAATGACTGCCAGAGAGCTAGCGGCACGCCAGCCAGCCTGATTTAGGAGATAGTCCATGAAATTGCCGATTTACCTTGATTACTCTGCGACTACCCCGGTTGATCCGCGTGTCGCGCAAAAGATGAGTGAATGCCTGCTGGTCGACGGAAACTTCGGTAACCCGGCGTCCCGTTCCCACGTGTTTGGCTGGAAAGCCGAAGAGTCCGTCGAAAACGCTCGTCGTCAGGTGGCCGACCTGGTCAACGCCGACCCGCGTGAAATCGTCTGGACCTCCGGTGCCACCGAATCCGACAACCTGGCAATCAAGGGTGCGGCGCATTTCTATGCCACCAAAGGCAAGCACCTGATCACCACCAAGATTGAGCACAAGGCTGTCCTGGACACCATGCGCCAACTGGAGCGTGAAGGTTTCGAAGTGACCTACATCGAGCCTCGTACCGATGGCCTGGTGACCCCAGAGATGATCGAAGCCGAACTGCGCGACGACACCATCCTGGTTTCGGTCATGCACGTGAACAACGAAATCGGCACCATCAACGACATCGCAGCGATCGGCGAACTGCTCCGCTCCAAGGGCATCCTGTTCCACGTCGACGCCGCTCAGTCCACTGGCAAGGTCGAGATCGATCTTTCCAAGCTGAAAGTCGACATGATGTCGTTCTCCGCCCACAAGACCTACGGTCCTAAAGGCATCGGCGCCCTGTACGTAAGCCGCAAGCCGCGCGTACGTATCGAGGCGACCATGCACGGTGGTGGCCACGAACGCGGCATGCGTTCCGGCACCCTGGCGACCCACCAGATCGTCGGCATGGGTGAAGCCTTCCGCGTAGCCAAGGAAGACATGGCTGCCGAGAACGCACGCATCAAGGCGTTGAGCGACCGTTTCTACAAGCAGGTCGAGCATCTGGAAGAGCTGTACGTCAACGGCAGCATGGCCGCCCGCGTTCCGCACAACCTGAACCTGAGCTTCAACTACGTTGAAGGCGAGTCGCTGATCATGGCGCTCAAGGATCTGGCGGTTTCGTCCGGTTCGGCCTGCACCTCGGCGTCCCTTGAGCCTTCGTACGTACTGCGCGCCCTGGGCCGCAACGACGAACTGGCACACAGTTCGATCCGCTTCACCTTCGGCCGTTTCACTACCGAAGAAGAAATCGACTACGCCGCGCAGAAAGTCTGCGAGGCCGTTACCAAGCTGCGCGCTCTGTCGCCGCTGTGGGACATGTACAAAGACGGTGTCGACATTTCGAAAATCGAGTGGGCGGCACACTGATTTCAAGTCGCCGCAATCAGCCCTGTAAACTCAGGTTTCAGGGCTTCAAGAGCGACTCTCTGATGAGTGAGGATTAAGAATCATGGCTTACAGCGAAAAGGTCATCGACCACTACGAAAACCCGCGCAACGTCGGCAAGATGGACGCGGAAGACCCTGATGTCGGCACCGGCATGGTCGGCGCTCCGGCGTGCGGCGACGTGATGCGCCTGCAGATCAAGGTCAACGACGCCGGCATCATCGAAGATGCCAAGTTCAAGACCTACGGCTGCGGTTCGGCTATCGCTTCCAGCTCCCTCGCCACCGAGTGGATGAAGGGCAAGACCCTGGACGAAGCGGAAACCATCAAGAACACCCAGCTGGCTGAAGAACTGGCCCTGCCGCCAGTGAAAATTCACTGCTCGGTACTCGCTGAAGACGCCATCAAGGCCGCCGTTCGCGATTACAAGCAGAAGAAAGGCTTGATCTGATTTTCGAGTTTTGGCGACGAGTAAGGAGTCACCGATGGCTATCAGCATGACAGAAGCGGCTGCTCGACACGTGCGGCGCTCCCTCGACGGGCGCGGCAAAGGTGAAGGGATTCGTCTGGGTGTTCGCACCACGGGCTGTTCCGGCCTTGCCTACGTGCTGGAGTTTGTCGACGAGGTGGTTGCAGAGGACCAGGTGTTCGAAAGTCACGGCGAAAAAGTGATCATCGACCCGAAGAGCCTGGCCTACCTGGACGGCACCGAGCTCGATTTCGTCAAGGAAGGGTTGAACGAGGGCTTCAAGTTCAACAACCCCAACGTACGCGGTGAATGTGGCTGCGGCGAAAGCTTCAACATCTGAGGCTTGTCGTGGGTACTCCTTGTCATTTCGCTTTATTTGAGCTGCAACCGAGTTTCGATCTGGACCTCGATCAGCTGGCTACGCGCTACCGTGAGTTGGCGCGCAGTGTTCATCCGGACCGCTTTGCCGACGCTTCCGAGCGCGAGCAGCGGTTGGCGCTGGAGCAATCCGCGAGCCTCAACGAGGCCTACCAGACGCTCAAGAGTCCACCCAAGCGCGCGCGTTACCTGCTCGCCTTGAGTGGTGGCGAGCTGCCGCTGGAGGTCACGGTGCATGATCCGGAGTTTCTGCTGCAGCAGATGGAGTTGCGTGAAGAGCTCGAAGACCTGCAGGACAGTGCCGACCTCAATGGCGTTGCCGTCTTCAAGCGTCGCCTGAAGGCTGCCCAGGATGAACTGAACCAAAGCTTCGCAGCTTGCTGGAACGATGCCGCGCACCGTGAACAGGCCGAACGCCTGATGCGGCGCATGCAGTTCCTCGACAAGCTCACCTACGAAGTGCGCCAGTTAGAAGAGCGCCTCGACGATTAACCCAGTGCCGCTCCGGTCGCACGCCTGATATACAGATAAGTCCTGATAACGATGGCCCTACTGCAGATCGCCGAACCCGGCCAAAGTCCTCAACCGCACCAGCGTCGTCTGGCTGTGGGGATCGACTTGGGCACTACCAATTCGCTGGTCGCTGCATTGCGCAGTGGTCTTTCCGAGCCACTTGCCGACGCAGAAGGGCGGGTCATCCTGCCGTCTGCCGTGCGCTACCACGCCGATCGCGTCGAGGTTGGCGAATCCGCCAAGCTGGCTGCCGCCACCGATCCGTTGAATACGGTGCTGTCGGTCAAGCGCTTGATGGGTCGTGGTCTGTCCGACGTCAAGCAGCTGGGCGATCAGTTGCCGTACCGCTTTGTCGATGGCGAGTCGCACATGCCGTTCATCGACACGATCCAGGGCCCGAAGAGCCCGGTCGAAGTCTCTGCCGACATCCTCAAGGTCCTGCGTCAACGCGCCGAAGCGACCCTGGGTGGTGAATTGGTCGGTGCGGTCATCACGGTTCCGGCCTATTTCGACGACGCTCAGCGTCAAGCCACCAAGGACGCGGCCAAGCTGGCTGGTCTGAACGTGCTGCGTTTGCTCAATGAGCCGACCGCGGCAGCTGTGGCTTACGGTCTGGACCAGCACGCCGAAGGCCTGGTCGCGATTTACGACCTGGGCGGCGGCACCTTCGATATTTCGATTCTGCGCCTGACCGGCGGTGTCTTCGAAGTTCTGGCCACTGGCGGCGACAGCGCCCTGGGCGGCGATGACTTCGACCACGCGATCGCCGGCTGGATCATCGAGAACGCTGGCCTGTCCGCCGACCTCGATCCGGGTACGCAACGCAATTTGCTGCAAACCGCCTGTGCAGCCAAGGAAGCCCTGACCAATGCTGCGGCCGTTGAGGTTGCCCATGGCGACTGGAAAGCCGAGCTGACCCGCGAAGCCTTCAATGCGCTGATCGAGCCGATGGTCGCTCGCAGCCTGAAAGCCTGTCGCCGCGCCGTGCGTGACTCCGGTATCGAGCTGGAAGACGTGCATGCCGTGGTCATGGTTGGTGGTTCGACTCGCGTGCCTCGCGTTCGTGACGCCGTCGCCGAAGCCTTCGGTCGTCAGCCGCTGACTGAAATCGACCCGGATCAAGTTGTAGCCATTGGTGCTGCGATCCAGGCCGATACCTTGGCCGGCAACAAGCGCGATGGCGGCGAACTGTTGCTGCTGGACGTGATTCCGTTGTCTTTGGGGCTGGAAACCATGGGCGGCCTGATGGAGAAGGTGATTCCGCGCAACACCACCATCCCCGTCGCTCGCGCCCAGGACTTCACCACTTACAAAGACGGCCAGTCGGCCATGGCCATTCACGTATTGCAGGGCGAGCGCGAGCTGATCAGCGACTGCCGCTCCCTGGCGCGCTTCGAGCTGCGCGGCATTCCGGCAATGGTGGCTGGCGCGGCGAAGATTCGCGTGACCTTCCAGGTCGATGCCGACGGTCTGCTCAGCGTTTCCGCCCGCGAACTGGGTTCGGGCGTTGAAGCCAGCATCCAGGTCAAGCCGTCCTACGGCCTGACCGACGGCGAAATCGCCAGGATGCTCAAGGACTCGTTCCAGCACGCCAATGACGACAAGGTTGCCCGCGTACTGCGCGAGCAGCAGGTCGACGCCCAGCGCCTGATCGAGGCGGTGCAGGCCGCTCTGGAGGCGGATGGCGAGCGCTTGCTCGACGCCGATGAGCGCATGGTCATCGACATGCAGGTGCAGGAGCTGACCGAACTGATGAAAGGTACCGATGGTTACGCCATCGAGCAGCAGACCAAGCGTCTGTCGCAAGTGACCGACGCCTTTGCTGCCCGCCGCCTGGACTCGACGGTGAAAGCCGCGCTGGCGGGGCGCAACCTGAATGAGATTGAGGAATAACGATGCCGCAGGTCATTTTTCTGCCACACGAGAAGTTCTGCCCCGAAGGCATGGTTGTAGAGGCTGAGACCGGTACGTCCATCCTCGAGCTGGCCCATGAGCACCATATCGAGATGGAAAGCGCTTGCGGCGGTGTCTGCGCCTGCACTACTTGCCACTGCATCATCCGCGAGGGTTTCGACTCGCTGGAAGAGGCTGACGAGCTGGAAGAGGACTATCTTGACAAGGCTTGGGGGCTGGAAGCTCAATCGCGCCTGGGTTGTCAGGCCAAGGTCGGTACCGAAGACCTGACCGTCGAAATTCCGAAGTACTCGCTCAACCACGCAGCCGAAGCAGCGCACTGATTCAAGGAATTGTCATGAAACTCAAGTGGACTGATGTGCTGGAGATCGCGATCCAGCTGGCTGAAAGCAAGCCCGACGTGGACCCTATGTCGGTCAACTTCGTCGATCTGCGTAAATGGGTGATGGAACTTCCCGATTTCGACGACATGCCTGAGCATTGTGGCGAAAAGATCCTGGAGGCCATTCAGGCCCACTGGATCGAAGAACGCGACTGAGCCACGCCGCAGGTTAGGCAATACCCGAGAACCCGCGTATAATTCGCGGGTTTAATTTTTCGTAAATTACCGTTTCTGGAGTTACACCATGGCTGTTCAACGTACTTTCTCCATCATCAAGCCTGACGCCGTTGCTAAAAACGTGATCGGCGAGATCACCACTCGTTTCGAAAAAGCTGGCCTGCGCGTTGTAGCTTCGAAACTGAAGCAACTGTCCAAAGCCGAAGCTGAAGGCTTCTACGCTGAGCACAGCGCTCGTGGTTTCTTCGGTGACCTGGTTGCTTTCATGATCTCCGGTCCGGTTGTCGTTCAGGTTCTGGAAGGCGAAAACGCTATCGCTCTGAACCGTGAGCTGATGGGCGCTACCAACCCTAAAGAAGCTGCTGCCGGCACCATCCGTGCTGACTTCGCTGACTCCATCGACGCCAACGCTGTACACGGTTCGGACTCCGAAGCCGCTGCCGCTCGCGAAATCTCGTACTTCTTCGCAGCTACTGAAGTAACCACTCGCTAAGCATTGGCTTAAGAGTGAAGGTGAATCCATGACTACATCGACTGTAAAAACTAACCTGCTGGGTCTGACTCAGCTGGAAATGGAAAAATTCTTCGACTCAATCGGGGAGAAGCGTTTCCGTGCCGGTCAGGTAATGAAATGGATTCACCACTTTGGTGTCGATGATTTCGATGCCATGACGAACGTCAGCAAGGCCTTGCGCGAAAAGCTCAAGGTTGTTGCTGAGGTCCGTGGTCCGGAAGTGGTCAGCGAGGACATCTCCAGCGACGGCACCCGCAAGTGGGTGGTGCGCGTGGCGTCCGGCAGCTGCGTCGAGACCGTGTACATTCCCCAGGGCAAGCGCGGCACCTTGTGCGTTTCGTCCCAGGCAGGCTGTGCCCTGGATTGCAGTTTCTGCTCCACCGGCAAGCAAGGTTTCAATAGCAACCTCACCGCCGCCGAAGTCATCGGCCAGGTGTGGATTGCCAACAAATCCTTTGGCAGCATCCCGGCAACCGTCGACCGTGCCATCACCAACGTGGTGATGATGGGCATGGGTGAGCCGCTGCTGAACTTCGACAACGTCGTCGCGGCCATGCATCTGATGATGGACGACCTGGGCTACGGCATTTCCAAGCGCCGTGTGACCCTGTCGACCTCCGGCGTGGTGCCGATGATCGATGAGCTCTCCAAGCACATCGACGTCTCCCTGGCGTTGTCCCTGCACGCACCGAATGACGCATTGCGTAATCAATTGGTGCCGATCAACAAGAAGTATCCGCTTAAGATGCTGCTCGAGTCGTGCCAGCGCTACATGTCGAACCTCGGCGAAAAGCGCGTGCTGACCATCGAATACACCTTGCTCAAAGATATCAACGACAAGGTTGAGCACGCTGTGGAAATGATCGAGCTGCTCAAGAACATCCCGTGCAAGATCAACCTGATCCCGTTCAACCCGTTCCCGCACTCCGGTTACGAGCGCCCGAGCAACAACGCCATTCGTCGTTTCCAGGATCAGCTTCATCATGCCGGCTTCAACGTCACCGTCCGCACCACCCGTGGTGAAGACATCGACGCGGCCTGTGGTCAATTGGTAGGGCAGGTGCTGGATCGCACCCGTCGCAGCGAACGTTATATCGCCGTGCGTGAACTCAACGCCGACAACGATGTAGCGCAAGACGCCGCGAAATAACCGAGAGAGGATCTCTATGTCCCTGCGCTTTGCGCTGCTTTTGCTGTTGGCCAGCCTGTGTGCTGGCTGCGTGCTTTCGGGCGACTACAACCCGATGAAGACCAGCAAGGGCCGTGATGAAGCGCGTGAGGCCTATGTGCAACTCGGTATCGGGTATTTGCAACAAGGCATGACCGAGCGCGCCAAGGTTCCGTTGAAGAAAGCGTTGGATCTGGATGGCTCCGACCCTGATGCCAACGCGGCGCTGGGGTTGGTGTTCCAGGCCGAGATGGAACCGGAACTTGCCGACGAACATTTTCGAAAGGCGCTGGCTTCCCGTCCCGCCGATGCACGAATCCTCAATAACTACGGCAGTTTTTTGTTCGAGCAGAAACGTTACAACGAAGCCTACGAGCGCTTCGAACAAGCCGCAGCCGATACCCTGTATCCTGAGCGTTCGCGGGTGTTCGAGAACCTGGGCATGACCGCTGCAATGCTCGGTCAGCGCGATCTGGCCCAGCAGCAACTGGAAAAAGCCCTGCGCCTGAACCACCAACAACCACGTGCATTGCTGGAAATGGCTGAGTTGTCTTACGAAGACAGGCATTATGTGCCCGCGCGTGACTATTACGACCGTTTTAGCCAGCTCTCCGAACAAAATGCACGTAGTCTATTGCTCGGCGTTCGGCTGGCAAAAGTGTTCGAAGACCGCGACAAGGCCGCAAGCAAAGGCCTGCAACTAAAAAGACTCTATCCCGGTACGCCGGAATATCAGCAATACCTGTCGGAGCAATGATGAAAGCGGCGCATCCCGAAGTTGTAGCAGCGAATCGCGTAAACCCCGGTGAGACTTTGCGCCAGGCCCGCGAAAGCAATGGCTGGTCGCTGGCCGAAGTGGCCCTCAAGCTCAACCTCACCACCACTTCCCTGAGCAATCTGGAAGCCGGCGCCTTCGACAAGCTGCCCGGGCATACGTTTGCCCGCGGTTACATTCGCGCCTATGCCAAATTGCTCGGCATGGACCAGGCCGTTCTGGTCCAGCAATTCGATCAATCCACCGGTACCGACTCTCAGGGCAGCAATGTTCACAGCCTGGGTCGTATTGAAGAGCCTGTGCGGGTTTCCCACACCATTTTGCGAATCGTCAGCCTGTTGTTGCTGGTCGCGGTGATCGGTGGCGGTTTCGTCTGGTGGCAGGATCAGACCTCGATGCGCACCAAGGACCTGATCGGTCTGGCACCGGAACACGTTGAAGTCGAAGGCGCCGACGGTACGACACAGATTCATCCGCTGGACGAGCCGGAAGACCAGGCCGTCGCGGAAGGTCAGGCCGAAGGCGGAACCGCCCTCGCGCTGCCACAGGCCGACGCTCCGGCTGAAGCACCAGAACAGGCTCAAGCGACTGCGCCAGTGGCCCCGGCAGCGCCGACCACGCCAGCCGCACCCGCGCACACTACCGCGCCTGTTGTCGCAGCGCCGGTTATCCCGGCAACTCCGGCTCCGGCAGCTCCAGTCGTTCCGGCTCCGGTGGCGACTGCACCGGCAGCCGCTCCGGCCCCTGCTCCAGTGGCAGCCGCGCCTTTGGCTGGTCAAGGCCAGGTTCAGGTGCAGTTCACCTTCGATTGCTGGACACAAGTGACCGACGGTAGTGGCAAGGTGCTTTTCAGCGGTCTCAAACGCAAAGGCGACAGTCTGGCAGTCAATGGCAAACCACCGTTTTCCGTGCGCCTGGGCTTTGCCCGCGGCGCTCAGGTCAGCTACAACGGCCAGCCGGTTGATGTCGCTCCGTTCACCAGTGGCGAGACTGCTCGCCTGAAGTTGGGTCAATAAGTCATGCACGGCGAATCTCCAATCAAACGTCGCGAATCCCGCAAGATCTGGGTCGGTAACGTGCCTGTTGGCGGCGATGCGCCTATCGCTGTGCAGAGCATGACCAACAGCGACACCAACGATGTCGCGGCCACCGTCGCGCAAATCAATCGTCTGGAAGCGGCCGGCGTCGATATCGTGCGGGTTTCCGTACCGGACATGGACGCCGCCGAAGCCTTCGGCAAGATCAAGCAGTTGGTCAAAGTACCTTTGGTTGCCGACATTCACTTCGACTACCGGATCGCTCTGCGCGTAGCCGAACTGGGTGTCGATTGCCTGCGGATCAACCCGGGCAACATCGGTCGCGAAGACCGCGTGCGTGCGGTGGTGGATGCCGCCCGTGACCGCGGGATCCCGATCCGTATCGGCGTGAACGCCGGTTCCCTGGAAAAAGACCTGCAGAAGAAATACGGCGAGCCGACCCCGGCGGCGCTGGTCGAGTCTGCCTTGCGCCACGTCGAGCACCTTGAGCGCCTGAACTTCCAGGACTTCAAGGTCAGCGTGAAAGCCTCCGACGTGTTCATGGCCGTCGAAGCCTACCGCTTGCTGGCCAAGGAAATCGTCCAGCCGCTGCACCTGGGCATCACCGAAGCCGGTGGTTTGCGTTCCGGCACGGTGAAATCTGCCGTGGGCCTCGGTATGCTGCTTGCCGAAGGGATTGGCGATACTATCCGCATCTCGTTGGCGGCCGACCCGGTCGAGGAAGTGAAAGTCGGCTACGACATTCTCAAGTCCCTGCACCTGCGTTCCCGTGGCATCAACTTCATCGCCTGCCCGAGCTGCTCGCGGCAGAACTTCGATGTGGTCAAGACCATGAACGAGCTGGAAGGGCGTCTCGAGGATTTGCTGGTGCCGCTGGATGTCGCGGTGATCGGTTGCGTGGTCAACGGCCCGGGTGAAGCCAAGGAAGCCCATATCGGCTTGACCGGCGGCACGCCGAACCTGATTTACATCGACGGTAAACCGTCGCAGAAGCTGACGAATGACAATCTGGTGGATGAGCTTGAACGCTTGATCCGCCAGAAAGCGGCCGAAAAGGTCGAAGCTGACGCTGCCGTTATTGCGCGCGGCTGAACCTGACTGAAGAGCCGAACGAATTTAAGGATTTAAAGTGAGCAAGTCATTGCAAGCCATTCGTGGCATGAACGACATCCTGCCCGAACAGACCCCTCTGTGGCGTCATTTCGAAGGCACCGTTTCGCGTCTGCTGGATAACTACGGTTACAAGCAGATCCGCATGCCGATCGTCGAGTTCACCGAACTGTTCAAGCGTTCCATCGGTGAAGTGACCGACATCGTCGAAAAAGAGATGTACACCTTCGATGATCGCAACGGCGACTCTCTGACCCTGCGCCCTGAAGGCACGGCGGCCTGTGTGCGCGCGGTGCTGGAACACGGCATCACCGGCGGCGGCCAGGTTCAGAAACTCTGGTACATCGGCCCGATGTTCCGCCACGAGCGTCCGCAGAAAGGCCGTTATCGCCAGTTCCACCAGATCGGTGTGGAGGTGTTCAACCTCGACGGTCCGGACATCGACGCCGAGCTGATCGTGCTGACCTGGCGCCTGTGGGGCGAATTGGGCATCCGCGATGCGGTCAAGCTCGAACTGAACAGCCTGGGCACCAGCGAATCCCGTGGTCGTTATCGCGAAGCACTGGTCGAGTTCTTGTCGCAACACCTGAACAAGCTGGACGAAGACAGCCAGCGCCGCCTGAAGACCAACCCGTTGCGCGTCCTGGACACCAAGAACGCCGAGACACAGGCGATTCTGGTCGATGCGCCGAAAATGGCCGACTACCTCGACGAAGAATCCCGCGTGCACTTCGAGGGCCTCAAGGCTCGCCTGGACGCTGCCGGCATTCCTTACGTGATCAACCCGAAGCTGGTTCGCGGGCTCGATTACTACAGCAAGACCGTTTTCGAATGGGTCACCGACAAACTCGGCGCCCAGGGCACCGTGTGTGCCGGTGGCCGTTACGACGGCCTGGTGGAGCAGATGGGCGGCAAGCCGACCGCCGGCGTTGGTTTTGCCATGGGTATCGAACGCCTGGTCCTGCTGCTGGAAACCCTGGAGCAGATCCCGCAAGAGATCTCCCGTCAGGTCGACGTCTACCTCTGCGCCTTCGGTGAAGCCGCCGAACTGGCCGGCCTGACCCTGGCGGAGCGCGTTCGTGACCAGTTGCCCAACCTGCGCCTGCAAGTGAATGCCGGTGCCGGCAGTTTCAAAAGCCAGTTCAAGAAGGCCGACAAGAGCGGCGCGCTGTATGCGCTGATCCTCGGTGACGACGAAATGGCCCAGCAAGTGGTAGGTTTCAAACCCCTGCGTGGCCAGGGCGAACAACAAAGCATTGCCTGGGATGCGCTTGCCGCTCACCTGGCCACCTGCGTCGTGCAGGGTTGAAGCTGTCTAAACAGCCGAATTAGCGATTAAGGAGTATTGGGGTGTCGAGTACCGAAGACGAACATGTGGCGGAATTGAAGGAATGGTGGTCACGCAACGGTAAGCCCCTGGTTACTGGCGGCCTGTTGGCGCTGGTCATCGTGTTCGGCTGGCAGGCGTTCCACAAGTATCAGAGCAATCAGTCGCAAGGCGCCTCGATGCTCTATCAGCAATTGCTCGAAACCACGCTGACGCCTGATGGCAAGCCTGATGCGGCCCGTGTTTCGGACCTGGCCGGCAAGCTCAACAGCGAGTTCGGCGGCAGCGCCTACGCGCAGTACGGCAGCCTGTTCGTGGCCAAGGTTGCGGTTGACAGCGGCAAGCTGGACGACGCGGCCACCGAGCTCAAAGCAATTATCGCCAAACCGGCCAACCCGGCGCTGGGCGAAATCGCTCGTCAGCGTCTGGCCCAGGTACTCGGCGCGCAGAACAAGGCCGACGAAGCACTGAAGCTGCTCGAAGGCGATGCCGACAAGGCATTCCTGGCCACTCGCGAAGAGCTCAAGGGCGACCTGCTGGTGCAGTTGGGTCGTACCGACGAGGCGAGCGCGGCGTATCAAAAAGCCAAGGCGGCACTGTCGGATGAAGCGGCGGTCGGTGGCCTGCAAATCAAGCTGGACGACCTGGCCAAAGGGGATGCGTGACGTGATTCGTTGGAAACATGCAGCATTGCTGGCTCTGGCCATTTTGGCCGCGGGTTGCAGCAGCAACAGCAAAAAAGAACTGCCTCCGGCCGAACTGGTCGATTTCAAGGAAGAAGTGGTTCTGCACAAGCAGTGGAGTCGTTCGATCGGTGACGGTCAGGGCGAAACCTACAACATGCTGGTTCCGGCCATCGATGGCGATACCATCTATGCCGCCGACGTCACTGGCGTGTTGATGGCGATGGACCGCAACACCGGCGACGTCAAATGGAAGAAAGACCTCGAGCTGCCTGTCTCCGGCGCCGTTGGTGTTGGTTACGGCCTGGTCACCATTGGTACGATCAAGGGTGAAATCGTTGCCCTGGACGCGATCAACGGTGAAGAAAAGTGGCGCGCTCGCGTGTCCAGCGAAGTACTGGCACCGCCAGCCAACAACGGTGACGTTGTGGTGGTTCAGACCCAGGACGATCGTCTGATCGGCCTGGATGCCTCCACCGGTAACCGTCGCTGGATCTATGACAGCACGCCGGCGGTACTGACCCTGCGGGGTACCAGTGCGCCGATCGTGACCAACCGCCTCGCGGTGGCTGGCCTGTCGACCGGTAAAGTGGTTGCGGTGAACATCTCCAACGGTGTACCGGTGTGGGAACAGCGCGTAGCGATCCCGCAAGGTCGTTCGGAGCTGGAGCGCGTGGTCGATATCGATGGTGGCTTGCTGCTGTCGGGCGAGACGCTGTATGTCGCCAGCTATCAGGGGCGCGTTGCCGCTCTGGACCTGCAAAGCGGCCGTCAGCTCTGGCAGCGTGATGCTTCCAGCTATGCCGGTGTTGCCCAGGGTTTCGGTACCGTTTATGTGAGCCTGTCTTCGGGCACCGTTGAAGGCGTCGACGAGCGTTCCACCACAGCCTTGTGGAGCAACGACTCGCTGGCCCGCCGTCAACTGTCGGCTCCGGAAGTGTTCTCAAGCTACGTTGCAGTCGGTGACCTGGAAGGTTACCTGCACCTGATGAGTCAGGTGGACGGTCGTTTCGTCGGCCGCGAGCGCATCGACAGCGACGGCCTGCGTGCCCGTCCGCTGGTGATGGGTGACACGATTTATGTGTATGGCAACAGCGGCAAACTGGAAGCCCTGACCATCAAGTAACGACTATGCTTGGGGTTTAACCCCCAAGCGGCCCCGGTTTACTGGGGTTTGCAGCGCTTTCAAGCGTTGCCCCGAGCACCAGCCGCTGCCTCGCAGCGGCTTTTGTATTTTCTGAAATAACGAAGTGGAGAGCCGCATGGTTCCCGTAATCGCCCTGGTGGGCCGACCGAACGTCGGCAAGTCCACCTTGTTCAACCGCCTGACCAGGACTCGTGACGCCATCGTCGGCGACTTGTCCGGTCTGACCCGTGATCGCCAGTACGGTGAGGCCAAGTGGCAAGGGCGTTCCTACATTCTGATCGACACCGGCGGTATCTCCGGTGACGAGCACGGTATGGACGAAAAGATGGCCGAGCAGTCGCTGCTGGCCATCGAAGAAGCAGATGTCGTTCTGTTCCTGGTAGATGCCAAGGCCGGTTTCACCGCCGCCGACCAGATGATCGCCGAGCATTTGCGCAAACGTAACAAGCGTTCCTACGTGGTTGCCAACAAGGTCGACAACATCGACCCTGAAATGGCCCGCGCCGAATTCGCTCCGTTGGGCATGGGTCATGCGATTCCGATCGCCGGTGCTCACGGTCGTGGCATCACCCAGATGCTGGAAATCGCCCTGAGTGACTTCCCGAAAGACGACGACGAGTTGGAAGAAGGCGAGGAAGAAGACGTCGCCGAAGGCGAGGAAGCCAAGCGCATTCCTGGCCCAAGCGAAAAAGACGGGATCAAGATCGCGATCATCGGCCGGCCGAACGTCGGCAAGTCGACTCTGGTCAACCGTATGCTCGGGGAAGACCGGGTAATCGTCTACGACCAACCCGGCACCACCCGCGACAGTATCTACATCCCGTTCGAGCGTAACGACGAGAAGTACACGCTGATCGACACCGCCGGTGTGCGCAAGCGCGGCAAGATCCACGAAGAAGTTGAAAAGTTCTCCGTGGTCAAAACCCTGCAAGCGATCAAAGACGCCAACGTGGTGATCTTCGTGATGGACGCCCGCGAAGGCGTGGTAGACCACGACCTCAACCTGCTGGGCTTTGCCCTTGAGGCCGGTCGTGCGTTGGTCATCGCGATCAACAAGTGGGACGGCATGACGCCGAGCGAGCGCGACTTCGTCAAGATCGAGTTGCAGCGTCGTCTGTTCTTCGTCGAGTTTGCCGATATTCACTTTATCTCGGCACTGCACGGCACCGGCGTGGGCAACCTCTACGCCTCGGTACAGAACTCGTTCAAGTCCGCGGTTACCCGCTGGCCAACGAGCCGCCTGACCCAGATCCTGGAAGACGCGGTCAGCGAGCACCAGCCGCCGATGGTCAACAGCCGCCGGATCAAGCTGCGTTATGCCCACCTCGGTGGCGCGAACCCGCCGATCATCGTGATCCACGGCAACCAGATCGAGAAGGTGCCGAAGTCCTACGTGCGATACCTGGAAAACACGTATCGCCGTGTGCTGAAGCTGGTCGGTACGCCGATCCGCATCGAGTTCAAGGGTGGCGAGAACCCGTACGAAGGCAACAAGAACACGCTCACCGACCGTCAGGTCAACAAGAAGCGTCGTTTGATGTCGCACCACAAGAAGGCCGACAAGAAGCGTCGCGATAAGCGATAGAAGCAGCTGCAAGCTTCAAGCTTCAAGCTTCAAGTCAAAGCGAAAAGGGTCCTGTCCGGGCCCTTTTTTGCGTCTGGCGGTTTGACGCTTGACCACTTGTGGCTTGCAGCTTGAAACTTGCAGCTGCTCACCTGCAGGGAACCACCGATGATCACCAGCAAGCTGCCGAATGTCGGCATCACTATCTTCACTCAGATGTCTCAGCTCGCGGCACAGACCGGCGCGCTCAATCTGTCCCAGGGCTTTCCCGATTTCGCGGCCCCGCAGGCCCTGTGCGATGCGGTCGGCCGGCATATCGCCAGCGGCCATAATCAATATTCGCCAATGACCGGGCTGCCGGTGTTGCGTCAGCAGATCGCGGCGAAGATCGCCCGCAGTTATGGCGCACAGGTGGATGTCGATACTGAAGTGACGGTCACCCCCGGCGCGACCGAGGCGATTTTCTGTGCCATTCAGGCGGTTATCCACAGCGGTGACGAAGTCATTGTGTTTGACCCGGCATACGACAGCTACGAGCCTTCGGTAGAGCTGGCCGGCGGTCGTTGCGTGCATGTGGAACTGGGCCTGAACGACTTCAGTATCGACTTCGAGAAGCTTGCCCAGGCACTCAGCCCGCGCACGCGGATGATCATTCTCAACACCCCGCACAACCCTAGTGGTGCGTTGATCAGCCGTGCCGAACTCGACCAGTTGGCAGCCTTGATCCGCGATCGCGACATTTATGTGATCAGCGACGAAGTCTACGAGCATCTGGTGTTTGACGGTGTGCCCCACGTCAGCGTGCTGGCCCATGAGGAGCTGTATCAGCGTGCATTCGTGGTCAGTTCGTTCGGCAAGACCTACCACGTCACCGGCTGGAAAACCGGCTATGTGGTCGCACCACCGGCCCTGACGGCGGAATTGCGCAAGGTGCACCAGTACGTCAATTTCTGTGGTGTGACACCGCTGCAATATGCCTTGGCCGATTTTATGGCCGAGCATCCTGAGCACGTGGAAGAGCTGCCGGGTTTCTATCAGGCCAAGCGCGATCTGTTCTGCGATCTGCTGGCGCCGTCGCGTTTCAGTTTCACCCGGGTGACCGGCACCTATTTCCAGTTGGTCGATTACTCGCAGATCCGTCCGGACCTCAATGACGTCGAGATGGCCCTGTTGATGACGCGCGAGCATGGTGTGGCGAGTATCCCGATCTCGGTGTTCTACCAGACACCACCGGTCGGCCAGCGCCTGGTGCGGCTGTGCTTTGCCAAGCGTGAGGAGACCCTGCGTGAAGCAGCGGAAAAACTATGCGTGATCTGAGTGCGTTGCCGAAGCTGACCGTTGCGCTGATCCAGACATCCCTGGCCTGGCACGACCGCCAGGCCAACCTCGAGCATTTCGAGCCGTTGCTGGAACAGGCTCGCGGCGCCGACCTGATCATTCTGCCGGAGATGTTCACCACCGGGTTCTCCATGGAATCCGAGACCCTCGCCGAAGCGGAAAACGGGCCCACCAGCAAATGGCTGCGGGTTCAGGCGGCAAAGCTCGATGCGGTGATCACCGGCAGCGTGATCGTCCAGGCCGCCGACGGCAGTCATCGCAATCGCCTGCTGTGGGCACGCCCGGATGGCGAGGTGCTGCATTACGACAAGCGTCACCTGTTCCGCATGGCCGGTGAGCACAACCACTACACCCCCGGCGAGCGCCAGGTGCAGTTCGAGCTCAAGGGTTGGCGAGTGCGACCGTTGATCTGCTACGACCTGCGCTTCCCGGTGTGGAGCCGTGACGCTCAGGACACCGATCTGCTGCTGTACACCGCCAACTGGCCCGGCGCACGGCGCCAGCACTGGAACCGCTTGCTGCCGGCGCGGGCGATCGAGAACCTGTGCTATGTGGCGGCGGTGAACCGCATTGGCACGGATGGCAAAGGTTTTGCGTATACCGGTGACAGCCAGGTGCTGGATTTTCAGGGCGAGACGTTGCTCAGTGCGGGGGAGGCTGACGGGGTGTTCAAGGTGGTGCTGGATGCGGCAGAGCTGGCGGCGTACCGCACGCGGTTTCCGGCGAATCTGGATGCCGATACCTTTGAACTCACCTGAGATTTTTGTTGCCTGACAGACCGCTTTCGCGAGCAGGCTCGCTCCTACATTGGATCGGTGTGAACACGGTCACTGTAGGAGCGAGCCTGCTCGCGATGGGGCCGGGATAAACAACGCAAAAACACCGGCAAACAAAAAGGCCCCGAGGTTCACACCCCGGGGCCTTTTGCACTTCAGCGATGGCTTACGCCGCTTTAGCTTCCGGCTGGCTCAGCGAGCGGTTCAGTGCGCTGAACAAGGCCTTGAAGCTGGCGGTGGTGATGTTTTCGTCGATGCCGACGCCATGTACCGCACGTTCGCCGTTCACTCGCAGTTCAATGTAGGCGGCAGCCTTGGCATTGGTGCCCGCGCCGATGGCGTGCTCGTTGTAGTCCATGATTTCCACCGGTACCGGCAGGCCGGCCACCAGTGCTTCCAGGGCGCCGTTGCCCTTGCCGCGCCAGTGCAGGTTGGTCTCGCCCTGGCCTTGGCTGGCCACTTCCACTTCAACGGCGCTGTGACCGTTTTCTTCCTGCAGGCGATGGCTGACCAGCGCGTACGGGGTGTTGGCCTGCAAGTACTCGCTGTGCAGCAATGCATGGATCTGCTGGGCGGTCATTTCAAGGCCCAGGCGGTCGGTTTCACGCTGTACAACCTGGCTGAACTCGATCTGCATGCGACGTGGCAGGCTGATGCCGTATTCCTGTTCCAACAGGTAGGCGATGCCGCCCTTGCCCGATTGGCTGTTGACGCGAATCACCGCCTCGTAGCTGCGACCGATGTCGGCCGGGTCGATTGGCAGGTAAGGCACTTCCCACATTGCATCGGGTTTCTGCTGGGCGAAGCCTTTGCGGATTGCGTCCTGGTGCGAGCCGGAGAACGCGGTGTGAACCAGGTCGCCGACGTACGGATGACGCGGGTGTACCTGGATCTGGTTGCACTCTTCGACGACTTTGCGCACACCGTCGATGTCCGAGAAGTCCAGCTCAGGGTGAACGCCCTGGGTGTAAAGGTTCAAGGCCACGGTCACGAGGTCGACGTTACCGGTGCGCTCGCCGTTGCCGAACAGGCAGCCTTCGACACGGTCGGCGCCAGCCATCAGGCCCAGCTCGGTGGCCGCAACGCCGGTGCCACGGTCGTTGTGGGTGTGCAGGCTGATGATCACGCTGTCACGACGGTTGATGTGACGGCCGAACCATTCGATCTGGTCGGCATAGATGTTCGGGGTCGCGCATTCCACCGTGGCCGGCAGGTTGAGGATCATCTTGTGCTCGGGCGTCGGGTTCCAGACTTCGATCACCGCGTCGCAGACTTCCTTGGCGAACTCCATTTCGGTGGCGCTGAAGGTTTCTGGCGAGTATTCGAAGGTCCACTCGGTGTCCGGCTGCATGGCCGCGTATTTGACGAACAGCTTGGCGGCGTTCACGGCGATGGCCTTGACCCCGTCCTTGTCCTGGTTGAAGACAATGCGGCGGAAGGAAGGGGAGGTCGCGTTGTACAGGTGAACGATGGCTTTCTTCGCGCCGCGCAGGGATTCGAAGGTGCGCTCGATCAGGTCTTCACGGCCCTGGGTCAGCACCTGGATGGTGGTGTCGTCCGGGATGTGGTTGCCTTCGATCAGGGTGCGAACGAAGTCGAAGTCGGTTTGCGAGGCGGCCGGGAACGACGCTTCGATTTCCTTCACGCCGACCTGCACCAGGGTTTTCCAGAAGCGCAGCTTCTTGACGGCGTCCATCGGTTCGATCAGCGACTGGTTACCGTCACGCAGGTCGGAGCTGCACCAGATCGGCGCGGCGGTGATGGTTTTTGACGGCCAGGTGCGGTCCGGAATGTCGATGGTCGGGAACGCGCGGTATTTCGAAGACGGGTCTTTGAGCATGCTCATCAGGAAATCCTTATTGTGTTGGCCGAAAAAAGGCGGCCTGCCGGTGGATCAAAAGTTCTTGGGGTACGGCTTGGGACGAGACACCACGATTCAGCCCGGCAGTCGTGCACTGACGAGGCACAGGCTGCGGTGCTGGCGGAGCTGAATGAGGGTGTGAGAGGTTTTCATGCCTTCAACCCTAACCTTGGGGGGGAAGGTTGGCAAGCAGTCGAAAAAAATTGAGAGGAATACTCGTGAGCGGGTATTTATCGAGATTTTATTGCTGCAAATGATTGCGAAGATTGTGTTGTTTGCGCGAGGTTTGAGCGGTGCGCAATTGGTGTGGGGTATGGCTGGACGACTTTCGGTGCCTGTGAAATTGCCATCGCGAGCAAGCTCGCTCCCACAGGACAGCGCAATCCCTGTAGGAGCGAGCTTGCTCGCGATGAGGCCAGAGGCCTTATTCAGGGATCAGGGCTGAAACGCACCAATGAAGATAGCCGGATCGACCCGCGCATCGTTCAGGCTGATATTCCAGTGCATGTGCGGTCCGGTCGCGCGGCCGGTCGCGCCGACTTTGCCGACCACGTCACCGCGGGCCAATGGCTGCCCCACCTTCACGTCGATTTTCGACATGTGGCAGAACATGCTGATAAAGCCTTGGCCATGGTCGACGAACACCGTGTTGCCATTGAAGAAGTAGTTGCCGATCAGGATCACCTTGCCGGCGGCCGGGGTCTTGATCGGTGTACCGGCCGGCACGGCGAAGTCCAGTCCAGCGTGGGGGTTACGTTCTTCACCGTTGAAAAAACGGCGCACGCCGAACTTGCTCGATAGCGGCCCGCTCACCGGTTTGTCCAGTAGCAGGTTGCTCGGGGTGTTGGGGCTGAACGTGCGGTAAGCGGCAATCTGCTCGGCCAGTTCACGCTCGATGCGCTTGAGGTTTTCCGGGTCCGGATTGACCTGTTGGGTGTTCTTCAGGGTGATGCGCTGTTCCGGGTATTTTTTGTCGCCAACCGTAAAACTCAGATTACGACCGCCGCTGCTGACCGATTGAGCCCCCGGCTTGACCGTCAGCGGTAGGCCGACAATGGCCAGCCAGTTGTTCTGTTCCTTGACCACCAGCACTGGTTTGCCTTCATAAGTGGCTTTTGGCGCCTGGGCGGACGTGCCCAGGTCCAGCACGGCAACGCCGCCCGGGACCGGTTTGTTCAACTGGCGGGTGATGTAGCTGTCGGCATGGGCGTTGAAGGTCAGGAGCAGCAACAGCAACGGAGCAAAGAAACGCGGCATGGATCAATCCAGTAAAGAAAGGGTGACAGGCGTCAGGTGATTGTCTTCGACCCGCACTTGCAGTTCGCCTTCGCCCAGTTTGGCTTTCAGGCGCTGGCCGGTATGGGTTTGCGCGGCGTTGCGGATCGCGTTGCCGCGCTCGTCCAGCAAGATGCTGTAGCCACGGCCGAGGGTCGCCAGCGGGCTGACCACATGCAGTGTCTGCATCTGGCTGTGCAGTTGCAGGCGACGGTTCTTCAGCCCTTCGCGGATCGCGCGCGGCAGGCGTTCGGCCAGGCTGTCGAGGCGCTGGCGCAGCATTGCCAGTTGCCGGCCCGGATGTTGTGCGGCCAGACGGGTTTCCAGGCGGATCAAGCGTTCACGACGGGTGTTGAGGCTGCGCTCGAACGCGCGGCGCATGCGCATGTCCAGGTCATCCAGGCGTTGCGCTTGCTGGCGCAGACGCTCGCCGGGATGGCGCAGGCGCCGGGAAATGCCTTCCAGGCGCAGGCGGTCGCGCATCAAGCGGTCACGCATGCGCATCACCAGCCGTCGGTGCAGGCTTTCGACCCGACGCATCAGGTCGCTGGAGTCCGGTGCCAGCAATTCGGCGGCCGCGGAAGGGGTGGGCGCGCGAACATCAGCCACGAAGTCGCTGATCGACACGTCGGTTTCATGGCCGACCGCGCTGACAATCGGTGTCACGCAAGCGTCTACGGCGCGGGCCACGGCTTCTTCGTTAAAGCACCAGAGGTCCTCCAGCGAACCGCCGCCCCGGGCCAGGATCAGTGCGTCGAAACCGCGGGCATCCGCCAGTTTCAGGGCGCGGACAATCTGCGCGGTGGCTTCGCGGCCCTGTACGGCGGTAGGGATCAGGGTCAACTGCACCTGCGGTGCACGACGGCGGAACACGCTGATGATGTCGCGGATCACCGCCCCGGTGGGTGAACTGATGATGCCGATGCGTTGCGGATGCGCCGGCAGCGGCACCTTGCGTTCGGCACTGAACAGCCCTTCGGCGCTGAGCTTTTCCTTGAGTGCATCGAAGGCCAGGCGCAAGGCGCCATCGCCGGCCGGCTCCACGGTGTCGAGGATCAGCTGATAATCACCGCGCCCCTCGAACAGCGAGACCTTGCCACGAACCTTGACCGCCAGGCCGTCCTTCAAGGCCTGGCGAACCCGTGCCGCGTTCTGCCGGAACAGCGCGCAACGCACCTGGGCGCCGCTGTCCTTGAGGGTGAAATACACGTGGCCGGACGCCGGGCGGGCGAGGTTGGAGATTTCGCCTTCGACCCAGATGTTGCTGAACACGTCTTCAAGCAACACCCGCGCGCGGCCGTTGAGCTGGCTGACGGTCAGGACTTCGCGGTCCAGGCCGAGTCTTGCAAAGGGATCTTTAATCATGGGGCGCAGTTTAAAGGCATTCGGTGGTCAATCTCCATGTGTCAGCACAATTCCCTTGTAGGAGCGAGCCTGCTCGCGAATGCGTTGTGTCAGCTACATCAATTTTGAATGTTATGCCCATTCGCGAGCAGGCTCGCTCCTACAGGAGGTAAAGTCGTCGGCGGTATTCAAGGAAGATGGGAGAGTGAGTGTGTTCGAACTGTTGAACCAATGGCCTTTCGGCCCGCTTGAATGGCTGGTAATCGGTGCAGGCATCGCCCTGGCCTACATCGTGTTCGGCATCGCCGGTTTCGGCACTGCGCTGGTGGCGGGGCCGATTCTGATTCTATTCATGCCGCTGTCGAAGATCGTGCCGCTGCTTGTGCTGCTGGATTTTGTCGCGGCGTTCGGCAACTTGTTGCCCTCGCGGCGTGATGTGGCGAAACCGGAACTGCTGCGCTTGCTGCCCTGCATGGCTGTGGGGTGCACGCTGGGGGTGATTTTCCTGCTGAACCTCAAATCCGACCTGTTGCTGCTGTTGATGGGGCTGTTTATCAGCGCCTATGCCATTTACAGCCTGTGGATCAAGACCCGACCAACACAGCTGTCCGCCCTGTGGGCGTTGCCGATGGGGACGGTGGGCGGAATGTTTGGCGCGTTGTTTGGCAGCGGCGGCTTTCTCTATGCGATCTATTTGAACAGCCGGTTGCCCAAGGAGGCGGCCCGGGCCACCCAGAGTGCGCTGATCAGTTGCAGTACGGTGGTGCGTCTGAGCCTGTTTGCAATCGCCGGTGTGTATGCCGATTTGCCGCTGTTGGTGCTGGCGGTTTGTCTGTTGCCGGCGATGGCGCTGGGGCTGTGGGTTGGCCGGAGGTTGACCATGCGTATGTCCCGCGAGGCGTTCGTGCGGCTGGTGACGTGGCTGGTGCTGGTCAGCGGGATTGCGTTGATCGGGCGTTACTTGAGCACTTAAAAATTCAACCTGTGGCGGGGAGTTGGTGTCAGAGAGCTATTTTGTGGCGAGGGAGCTTGCTCCCGCCCGGCTGCGCAGCAGACGCTTATTCATCCAGACCGGTTTAACTGACAGAAAGGCCAGGGCCGCTTCGCAGCCCAGCGGGAGCAAGCTCCCTCGCCACAATTATTTAGTCGTTGTACTGGCTCAACAACCGCTCCAGCCGTGCACTGAGGCGACGTTTGATTTCGGTCTCGATGTGCGGGGCGAAATCGTCGATCACGTCTTGCATGATCAACTGCGCGGCGGCGCGCAATTCGCTGTCCAGGTGCAGCAAGTCATCCGGGTTCTTGCTGGCGGCAGGCGCCGGCGTCGCCGCGGTGACGGGTTCAACGATAGGGGCAGGGGTTGTCGGTACGACGGGTGGCGAAGGCTCGCTCACGGTGTCGAACAACATCGGAATCTGTTCCTGGTCACCTTCCTCGACCGTATCGGTCAGCAGGGGCGGTTGCAGGTTGTCATCGCCGAGCAATTGGCGGATCGACTCAAGGTCGTCCAGCAGGTGCGCGGACTGTTGCAGCGGTTTTGGAGTGTCCATTGGAAGGCTCAGAGTCGCTGTAAACGGTGATCTTGCAGAGGATAGCCCTGTTCGCGGTAGAAACGGAAACTCTCCCGCGCGGCCGCTCTGATCGTCGGATCCTCCACCACCACTTCCGCCACCCGGGCGAACTTGTTGGCGAAGGCCGGGACTTTCAGGTCGAGATTGACCAGCAAATCCTGATGCTGACCGCAGTCATCGCCCAACCCCAGGACAATCAAACCCTCAGGTTCGCTGTCGGCGGGGCCGTGGGGCACGAAGCTTTCGCCCTTGAACGCCCACAGCCGCGCATCGAGATCGTCACGCTGGGCCGCGTCGCTGCAATGCAGGTAGATGCGGTGGCCCATGCGCCAGGCTTTCTCGGTGAGCTTGCAGGCAAAGTCCAGGCGTGCCGAAGGATCGGCGCTGGGCAGGATATAGAAGTCGACTTTGGTCATTGCGGTTCCAGAGCGGCAAGCGGCGTCACCGGAAAGTGACGCCGCCGCCCATCAACGGTTTCAGGCTTTGGCGCGGTCCAGCAAGTATTGGGTCAGCAGGGGAACCGGACGGCCAGTGGCACCCTTGTCCTTGCCGCCGCTGGTCCAGGCCGTGCCGGCGATGTCCAGGTGCGCCCAGTTCAGGTTCTTGGTGAAACGCGACAGGAAGCAGGCCGCAGTGATGGTGCCGGCCTTCGGACCGCCAATGTTGGCGATGTCGGCGAACGGGCTGTCCAGCTGTTCCTGGTACTCATCGAACAGCGGCAGTTGCCAGGCGCGGTCGTCGGCGGCCTTGCCGGCGCTCAGCAGTTGGTCGATCAGTTCGTCGTTGTTGCCCAGCAGGCCCGACGTGTGGGAACCCAGGGCAACCACGCAGGCGCCGGTCAGGGTCGCGATGT
Source organism: Pseudomonas sp. GL-RE-26 (assembly GCF_019956275.1). NCBI lineage: Bacteria > Pseudomonadati > Pseudomonadota > Gammaproteobacteria > Pseudomonadales > Pseudomonadaceae > Pseudomonas > Pseudomonas sp. GL-RE-26. The sequence goes on along the minus strand of NZ_JAHBDI010000044.1, from coordinate 223,338 downwards.
CGATGACTGCTTGCGGCTTGAAGCGCTCGGAGTAGGTCAGGGCGTCGCACAGCACCAGGCGGCCTTCGGCGTCGGTGTTGAGGATTTCCACGGTCTGGCCGCTCATGGTGGTGACGATGTCGCCCGGGCGCGAAGCGTTGCCGCTCGGCATGTTTTCGGCGCAGGCCAGAATGCACACCAGGTTGATCGGCAGCTTCAGTTCGAGCACGGCACGCAGGGTGCCGAACACGCTGGCGGCGCCGCCCATGTCGTACTTCATTTCATCCATGCCGGCGCCCGGCTTGAGGCTGATGCCGCCGGTGTCGAAGGTGATGCCCTTGCCGACCAGCGCGTACGGCTTCTCGGATTTCTTGCCGCCGTTGTATTGCATGACGATCAGGCGCGGAGGCTGGGCGCTGCCCTGGCCGACGGCGTAGAACGAACCCATGCCCAAGGCCTTGATCTTCTTCTCGTCGAGGACTTCGACTTTCAGGTCCTTGAATTCCTTGCCCAGGTTTTTCGCCTGCTCGCCGAGGAAGGTCGGGTGGCAGATGTTCGGCGGCAGGTTGCCCAGGTTGCGGGTGAAAGCCATGCCGTTGGCGATGGCAGTGGCGTGGGTCACGGCGCGTTGCACTTCGGCCTGGGCAGCCTTGATGGTCAGCAGGGTGATTTTTTTCAGGGCGCGGGGTTCGGCTTTCTGGCTCTTGAACTGGTCGAAGCTGTACTCGCCGTCCACCAGGGTTTCGGCCAGCAGGCGGGTCTTGCCGTAGCTGTCGCGGCCTTTTACGACCAGTTCATCCAGGGCCAGCACCGCATCGCTGCCGCCCAGGCCTTTGAGGGTATTGAGGATGCCGGCGATGATCTTGCGGAACGGGCGGTCACCCAGTTCGTCATCCTTGCCAACGCCCACCAGCAGCACGCGCTCGGCCTTGAGGTTCGGCAGGCTCTGCAGCAGCAGGCTCTGGCCAACCTTGCCGGCCAGGTCGCCGCGCTTGAGCACTGCGCTGATCGCGCCGCCGCTCAGTTCGTCGAGTTGTTTGGCAACAGCGCCGAGCTTGCGGCCTTCGCCAACGGAGACCACGAGAGTGGCGGTCTTCAACGTTTCGGGGTTGACGCTTTTTACAACCAGTTCCATGTCCGGGTCCCTGAATTGATGGTTATCACGCATGCGCCCGACACCTTATGTGCGTCGATTGCTTATAAACAGAAAGGCGCCAGGATCGACCGGCGACAAAGGCCGCAGTTTGAACCTCGCTACCGGCGGCTGACAACCCTCGGTTGTACGATCTTCAGCGCTTTCACAGGCTGCTTGAGCTTGCGCAGTGACAGGCGCACCCAATCACAGGATAATGCGCCATCTTTTTCGGCGGCTCTGCCTCGCGGGCTGTCCGATACGTTTGCTTGTTTGGCCGCCTTAGCCTGACAACCCTGGAGTGTCTGGTTTGATCGTCTTCCGTTATCTATCCCGCGAAGTCCTGTTGACCTTGAGCGCCGTCAGCGCCGTGCTGCTGGTCATCATCATGAGCGGTCGCTTCATCAAATACCTCGCCCAGGCGGCTTCGGGCCTGCTGGATCCGGGTTCGTTGTTCCTGATCATGGGCTATCGCCTGCCGGGTTTCCTCCAGCTGATCCTGCCGCTGGGGCTGTTTCTCGGAATCCTGTTGTCCTACGGGCGCCTGTACCTCGAAAGCGAAATGACCGTGCTCTCGGCCACTGGCATGAGCCAGCAGCGGCTGGTTTGCATGACGCTGTTCCCGGCCACCCTCGTTGCACTCATCGTGGCGTGGCTGAGCCTGAGCCTGGCGCCACAGGGGGCCAATCAGTTTCAGTTGCTGCTGAACAAACAGGATGCCCTGACCGAATTCGATACCCTGGAGCCTGGGCGCTTCCAGGCTTTGCGTGACGGTACCCGGGTCACCTATACCGAGCGCATGTCGGATGACCGCGTCAATCTGGGTGGTGTATTCATCTCGCAGAAAAACATCAGTTCCAATAACAAGGATCGCGGTATTTCCGTGTTGGTGGCGGAAAAGGGGCGCCAGGAAATTCGTCCGGACGGCAACCGCTACCTGATCCTTGATAACGGCTATCGCTATGACGGTAATCCGGGGCAGGCCGACTACCGGGCGATCAAGTACGACGAGTACGGTGTGTTGCTGCCAAAACCGGAAGTCAGCGACGAAGTCACCGACCGCGACGCGATGCCGACCAGTACGTTGATCGGCAGTGAAGACATTCGCATGCGCGCCGAGCTGCAATGGCGTATGTCTCTGCCGTTGCTGGTGTTCATCGTGACCTTGATGGCGGTGCCGCTGTCGCGGGTCAACCCGCGTCAGGGCCGATTCCTCAAATTACTGCCGGCGATTCTTCTTTATATGGCTTACCTGACCATTCTGATTGCCGCCCGCGGCGCCCTCGACAAGGGCAAGATCCCCGCGGTGATTGGCTTGTGGTGGGTGCACGGGATTTTCCTGTCCATCGGCCTGGGCTTGCTCTATTGGGAGCCCTTGCGCTTGAAGAGGGCGAGTCGCCGCAGCGCGCTGGAGGTGGCCCGTGGTTAAGCTGGATCGCTACATTGGTAGCAGTGTGTTCATGGCGATCCTGGCGGTGCTCGGGATCATTCTCGGTCTGGCGACCCTCTTTGCCTTCATCGACGAGATGGGTGAAGTCAGCGATACCTACACCTTGGTCGATGCGCTGAGTTATGTATTGTTGACCGCGCCGCGCCGGATGTACGAACTACTGCCGATGGCTGCGCTGATCGGCTGCCTGATCGGTCTGGGCAGCCTGGCCAGCAACAGTGAACTGACCATCATGCGTGCCGCTGGTGTGTCGATCGGCCGGATCGTCTGGGCGGTCATGAAGCCGATGCTGGTATTGATGCTCGCCGGTGTATTGGTCGGCGAGTACATCGCGCCACCTGCCGAAACCACCGCGCAGGCCAATCGCTCGCTGGCCCAGGGCAGCGGTGATGCACAGAGCGCCAAGCACGGTTTGTGGCACCGCCAGGGCGATGAATTCATACACGTCAACTCGGTGCAACCCAACGGCATTCTGTATGGCGTGACCCGCTATCGTTTCGACAACGAGCGGCACATGCTGTCGGCTAGCTTCGCCAAGCGTGCCGAGTTCGACACCGATCACTGGCAGCTGACGGATGTCACGACCACACTGTTCCACGAGCGCAACACCGAAGTGGTTTCGACCCCGCAAGAGCGCTGGGAAGTTGCGTTGAGCCCGCAGTTGCTGAATACCGTGGTCATGGTGCCCGAGTCGCTGTCGATCAGCGGCCTGTGGAGTTACATCCACTATCTGGCGGACCAGGGCCTGAACAATGGCCGCTACTGGCTGGCATTTTGGGTCAAGGTGTTGCAGCCGGTGGTGACTGCCGCTCTGGTATTGATGGCGATTTCCTTCATCTTTGGCCCTCTGCGTTCGGTGACCCTGGGTCAACGGGTGTTCACCGGCGTGCTGGTGGGCTTCACCTTCCGCATCGTTCAGGATCTGCTGGGGCCTTCGAGCCAGGTATTCGGCTTCCCGCCGTTGCTTTCGGTGCTGGTGCCGGCAGGTATTTGTGCCGTGGCGGGGCTCTGGCTATTGCGTCGAGCTGGCTGACGGCGGGCATTTCCCGACCGCTTTGACGTTAAAAAACGCCCTTGTCGCAAGACCGGGGCGTTTTTGTAGGCACCGTCTGACCTGCGAACGTGACGCTTGCGCCGTGGATCAGGTACAATTCCCGGCTATTTTTCGGCGGGCTATGCCTGCAGCCTTTTTGAGTGTTGATCCGTGAGTGATTTGAGTCATATCCGCAATTTCTCCATCATCGCCCACATTGACCATGGCAAGTCGACGCTGGCCGATCGCTTCATTCAGATGTGTGGCGGCCTCGCCGAGCGCGAAATGGAAGCCCAGGTCCTGGACTCCATGGACCTTGAGCGTGAACGCGGGATCACCATCAAGGCGCACAGCGTCACCCTGTATTACAAGGCCAAAGACGGCATCAACTACCAGCTGAACTTCATTGATACCCCCGGCCACGTTGACTTCACCTATGAGGTGAGCCGTTCGCTGGCCGCCTGTGAAGGCGCGCTGCTGGTGGTCGATGCCGGTCAAGGCGTTGAAGCGCAGTCGGTTGCCAACTGCTACACGGCAATCGAGCAGGGCCTGGAAGTGATGCCGGTGCTGAACAAGATCGACCTGCCACAGGCCGATCCGGACCGTGTTAAAGAAGAAATCGAAAAAATCATTGGCATCGATGCCACCGATGCGGTCACTTGCTCTGCCAAGACTGGCCTGGGCGTCGATGAAGTGCTCGAGCGCCTGGTCGCCACCATTCCTGCGCCGACCGGCAACTACGAAGATCCGCTGCAAGCGTTGATCATCGACTCCTGGTTCGACAACTACCTGGGCGTTGTTTCCTTGGTACGCGTGCGCCACGGTCGTGTGAAGAAGGGCGACAAGATCCTGGTCAAGTCCACCGGCAAGATCCACCTGGTAGACAGCGTCGGTGTGTTCAACCCGAAGCACACCCCTACCGCTGACCTCAAGGCCGGTGAAGTGGGCTTCATCATCGCCAGCATCAAGGACATTCACGGTGCGCCAGTGGGCGACACCCTGACCTTGAGCTCGACGCCGGACGTTGATGTACTGCCAGGCTTCAAACGTATTCAGCCGCAGGTCTACGCCGGTCTGTTCCCGGTCAGCTCCGACGACTTCGAAGACTTCCGCGAGGCGCTGCAAAAGCTCACCCTGAACGACTCGTCGCTGCAATACACGCCGGAAAGCTCCGACGCACTGGGCTTCGGCTTCCGTTGCGGCTTCCTCGGCATGCTGCACATGGAAATCATCCAGGAGCGCCTGGAGCGCGAGTACAACCTGGACCTGATCACCACGGCGCCGACGGTAATCTTCGAGCTGCTGCTCAAGACCGGCGAGACGATCTACGTCGATAACCCGTCGAAGCTGCCGGACCTGTCTTCCATCGAAGACATGCGCGAGCCGATCGTGCGTGCAAATATTCTTGTGCCGCAAGAGCACCTGGGCAACGTCATTACCCTGTGCATCGAAAAACGTGGTGTGCAGGTCGACATGCTGTTCCTCGGCACCCAGGTACAAGTGACCTACGACCTGCCGATGAACGAAGTGGTCCTGGACTTCTTCGATCGCCTGAAATCCACCAGCCGCGGCTATGCTTCGCTGGACTACCATTTCGATCGTTATCAATCGGCTAGTCTGGTGAAACTGGACGTGCTGATCAACGGTGACAAGGTCGATGCCCTGGCGCTGATCGTGCACCGTGACAACTCGCACTACAAAGGTCGCCAGCTGACCGAGAAGATGAAAGAACTGATTCCACGGCAGATGTTCGACGTGGCAATCCAGGCCGCCATTGGCGGGCAGATTGTTGCGCGGACAACCGTCAAGGCGCTCAGAAAGAACGTATTGGCCAAATGCTACGGTGGTGACGTCAGCCGTAAGAAGAAGCTGCTGGAAAAGCAAAAGGCCGGTAAGAAACGCATGAAGCAGGTCGGCAACGTGGAAATTCCACAGGAAGCCTTCCTTGCAGTGCTCAGGTTGGATAGTTAGGTCCTATGTCACTAAATTTCCCGCTGTTGCTGGTCATCGCCGTGTTCGTCTGCGGCCTGTTGGCGTTGCTCGATCTGTTGATCCTGGCCCCGCGTCGGCGTGCCGCCATCGCTTCCTATCAGGGCAGCGTCAGCCAGCCTGACATGGTCGTGGTCGAGAAGCTGAACAAAGAGCCGCTGCTGGTTGAATACGGCAAGTCGTTCTTCCCGGTGTTGTTCATCGTGCTGGTGCTGCGTTCGTTCCTGGTGGAACCGTTCCAGATTCCTTCCGGTTCGATGAAGCCAACCCTGGATGTCGGCGACTTTATCCTGGTGAGCAAGTTTTCCTACGGGATCCGCTTGCCGGTGATCGACAAGAAAGTCATCGAAGTCGGTGATCCGCAGCGCGGCGATGTGATGGTGTTCCGCTACCCGAGCGACCCGAACGTCAACTACATCAAGCGTGTGGTTGGTTTGCCGGGCGACACGGTTCGCTACACCGCCGACAAGCGCCTGTTCGTCAACGGTCAATCGATTGCCGAGCAACTGGTCGGCGCCGAGCCGGGCACGCTGGGCAGCGCTGAGCTCTACAAGGAAAAACTCGGCGCGGCCGAGCACATGATCCGCAAGGAAATGAGCCGCTACCGCGCAATGCCGGACCATTCGTGGACCGTGCCGGCCGGGCACTACTTCATGATGGGCGACAACCGCGACAACTCGAACGACAGTCGCTACTGGGATGATCCAAACATTCCCAAGGATCTGCTGGGCATGGTTCCCGACAAGAATATCGTCGGCAAGGCCTTCGCGGTCTGGATGAGCTGGCCGGAACCCAAACTCAGCCACCTGCCGAATTTCTCGCGGGTTGGCCTGATCAAGTAATCAAACACGGCGCTGTTGAACACAGCGCCGAATGCATTTCTGGAACCGGCAGATTCGGGGGCCAGAGGCATGAAAACAATGATATTCAGGACGTTATTTTTGAACACAGCGTTAATTGTCCCAAGCCTGCGCCGCCTCACGGCAATGGCGGTGGAATCCAGCCACGAACTCAGCGTGGGTAAACCGTGAGCGTCTCCTTAAGCCGTCTAGAGCGTCAGCTCGGCTACACCTTCAAGGATCAGGAACTGATGGTCCTGGCCCTGACTCACCGCAGCTTTGCCGGGCGTAACAACGAACGCCTGGAATTCCTCGGTGACGCCATTCTCAACTTCGTCGCCGGCGAGGCGCTGTTCGAGCGCTTCCCGCTGGCTCGCGAAGGCCAGTTGTCGCGTTTGCGCGCGCGACTGGTCAAAGGTGAGACCCTGGCCGTACTGGCCCGTGGTTTCGATCTGGGCGAATACCTGCGCCTGGGCTCGGGCGAGCTGAAAAGCGGCGGTTTCCGTCGCGAGTCGATTCTTGCCGATGCCCTCGAAGCGTTGATCGGTGCGATCTACCTCGATGCCGGCATGGAAATGGCCCGCGAGCGTGTGCTTGCCTGGCTGGCCGGCGAGTTCGAAGGCCTGACACTGGTCGACACCAACAAAGATCCAAAGACCCGCCTGCAAGAGTTCCTGCAGTCCCGTGGTTGTGAGCTGCCGCGTTACGAAGTGGTGGATATCCAGGGTGAGCCGCATTGCCGGACGTTCTTCGTCGAATGCGAAATCATCTTACTGAATGAAAAAAGCCGAGGTCAGGGTGTGAGTCGTCGTATTGCCGAACAGGTAGCGGCCGCCGCAGCACTGATTGCCCTGGGTGTGGAGAATGGCAATGACTGATACAAACGCAACTCGCTGTGGCTATGTTGCCATCGTCGGCCGTCCGAACGTGGGCAAGTCCACGCTGCTGAACCATATCCTGGGTCAGAAGCTGGCGATCACCTCGCGCAAACCGCAAACCACCCGTCACAACATGCTCGGTATCAAGACCGAGGGCGATGTGCAGGCGATCTACGTCGACACCCCCGGTATGCACAAGGGTGGCGAGAAGGCCCTGAACCGCTACATGAACAAGACCGCTTCGGCGGCGTTGAAAGACGTCGACGTGGTGATTTTCGTGGTCGACCGCACCAAGTGGACCGAAGAGGACCAGATGGTTCTCGAGCGCGTCCAGTACGTGACCGGCCCGCTGATCGTGGCGTTGAACAAGACCGATCGCATCGAAGACAAGGCCGAGCTTATGCCGCACCTGAGCTGGTTGCAGGAGCAGTTGCCGAATGCGCAGATCATCCCGATTTCCGCACAGCACGGGCACAACCTCGATGCACTGGAACGCGTAATCGCCGAGCACCTGCCGGAAAACGATCACTTCTTCCCGGAAGACCAGATCACCGATCGCAGCAGCCGTTTCCTTGCCGCCGAACTGGTGCGCGAGAAAATCATGCGCCAGATGGGCGCCGAGCTGCCGTACCAGATCACCGTTGAAATCGAAGAGTTCAAGCAGCAGGGCAAGACCCTGCATATCCATGCCTTGATCCTCGTCGAGCGCGATGGCCAGAAGAAAATCATCATTGGCGACAAGGGCGAGCGCATCAAGCGCATCGGCACCGAAGCGCGCAAGGACATGGAGCTGCTGTTCGACTCCAAGATCATGCTCAACCTGTGGGTCAAGGTTAAGGGTGGTTGGTCCGATGACGAGCGTGCATTGCGTTCGTTGGGTTATGGCGACCTGTAAAGCCGGACCCAAGTGATGTAACTGTAGGAGCGAGCCTGCTCGCGATAGCGGTCTGTCAGTCAACGAGTGTGTTGAATGTTAGTCCCTCATCGCGAGCAGGCTCGCTCCTACAGTGGTTTTGGGGTTGCCAGTAATATCTGCTTCTTCATCGAGATCTGCGATTTCCATGTCCCAACCCATCCCCCAACCCGCCTACGTCCTGCACTCCCGCGCCTACCGTGAAAACAGCGCGCTGGTGGACTTCCTCACGCCGCAAGGTCGACTGCGGGCGGTGTTGCGCAGTGCGCGGGGCAAGGCCGGGACGTTGGCGCGGCCGTTCGTGCCACTGGAAGTCGAGTTCCGGGGCAAGGGCGAGCTGAAGAATGTCGGGCGCATGGAAAGTGCCGGGGTTTCCACCTGGCTCATTGGCGAGGCGCTGTTCAGTGGGCTTTATCTCAATGAGCTGCTGATTCGTCTGTTGCCCGCCGAAGATCCGCTCCCCTCGGTGTTCGATCATTACGCCGCCACCTTGCTGGCGCTGGCCGAAGGTCGCCCACTGGAGCCCTTGCTGCGCTCCTTCGAGTGGCGCTTGCTCGATGACCTCGGCTACGGGTTTTCCCTGACGACTGATATTCATGATCAGCCCATCGCGCCGGACGGTCTCTACCGTTTGCAAGTGGATGCGGGGCTGGAGCGGGTCTATCTGCTGCAACCGGGCCTGTTCAACGGCACCGAACTGTTGGCCATGGCCGAAGCCGACTGGTCCGCCCCCGGCGCCCTGTCTGCCGCCAAGCGCTTGATGCGCCAGGCGTTGGCCGTTCACCTGGGCGGCCGTCCACTTGTCAGTCGCGAGCTGTTTCGCAAGCCCTGATCACACCGTATGCTGTGCACCGAACTTTCTCTTCTACTGGAGCGCTTTCCGTGACCACCAGCACCCGTATTCTTCTTGGCGTGAACATCGACCACGTTGCCACTCTGCGTCAGGCCCGGGGCACCCGTTACCCGGACCCGGTCAAGGCAGCGCTGGACGCGGAAGAGGCGGGCGCCGACGGCATCACCGTGCACCTGCGCGAAGACCGTCGGCACATTCAGGAGCGCGACGTTCTGGTGCTCAAGGACGTGCTGCAAACCCGCATGAACTTCGAAATGGGCGTCACCGAAGAAATGATGCAGTTCGCCGAGCGCATCCGCCCGGCGCACATTTGCCTGGTGCCGGAAACCCGTCAGGAACTGACCACTGAAGGCGGCCTGGACGTGGCGGGGCAGGAAGCGCGGATCAAGGCCGCGGTCGAGCGCCTGTCGAAGATCGGCTCCGAAGTGTCGCTGTTCATTGACGCCGATGAGCGCCAGATCGAAGCCTCCCGCCGTGTCGGCGCGCCGGCCATCGAGCTGCACACCGGGCGTTATGCCGATGCCGAGACACCGACCGAAGTCGCCGAAGAACTCAAGCGTGTGGCCGATGGCGTGGCCTTCGGCCTGGCCCAGGGGCTGATCGTCAATGCCGGCCATGGCCTGCACTATCACAACGTTGAAGCCGTGGCGGCGATCAAGGGCATCAACGAGCTGAACATCGGCCATGCGCTGGTGGCCCATGCGCTGTTCGTTGGCTTCAAGTCGGCTGTTTCGGAGATGAAGGCGTTGATTCTGGCGGCTGCCAAAGCCTGAAGAACGACACCAAACCCTGTGGGAGCGGGCTTGCTCGCGAAAGCGGTTTATCATTCAACATCTCTGTTGGCTGGCACACTGCTTTCGCGAGCAAGTCGAATCGTCGCACCGCCGCTCCCACATTTGATCTCGGTTGTTCTGTTAGAGCGGTGAAGGCTCTTGAGCAGGCTTGGTCTTGTCGATCCCCGGAACAAGCAGTTTGCCCTCGGCGACCTGATCGCCTTCAAGCTGCGGCTGCGTGACCCAGGTCAGAATGTCGTAGTAGCGACGGATGTTCGCCACGAAATGCACCGGTTCGCCGCCACGGGCGTAGCCGTAACGGGTTTTGCTGTACCACTTCTTTTCCGACAGGCGCGGCAGGATCTTCTTCACGTCCAGCCATTTGTCCGGGTTCAAGCCTTCCTTGGCCGCCAGTTTACGCGCGTCATCCAGGTGGCCGCTGCCGACGTTGTAGGCTGCCAGGGCAAACCAGGTCCGGTCCGGTTCCTGAATCGAATCGTCGAGCTGGTCTTTCATGTAGGCCAGGTACTTGGCGCCGCCCATGATGCTCTGCTTGGGGTCCAGTCGGTTGGACACGCCCATGGCCTGTGCGGTGTTCTGGGTCAGCATCATCAGGCCGCGCACGCCGGTCTTGGATGTGACCGCCGGTTGCCACAACGACTCCTGGTACCCGATGGCCGCGAGCAGGCGCCAGTCGACTTTCTCTTTCTTGGCGTACGACTTGAAGTGCTGTTCGTACTTGGGCAGGCGTTGCTGCAAGTGTTGGGCAAACGTGGTGGCGCCCATGTAGCCGAGGACGTCGACATGCCCGTAGTAGCGGTCCTTGAGGCGTTGCAGGGTGCCGTTCTTCTTGACCTTGTCGAGGTAGTCGTTGATTTCGTTGAGCAGGCTGTTGTCGTCGCCCGGTGCGACGGCCCAGCTCTGGTTGCTGGCGTCACCGAGGTCGAAGGCGACCCGGATGTTGGTGAAGTACACCTGGTTCATTGCCACTTCGTTGGAGTCGACCAGTGTCAGGTCGATCTGACCTTCGTCCACCATGCGCAGGAGATCGACGACCTCGACCGCGTCAGACTCTTCGTATTCGATGCCGGGAAATTTCTGTTTCAGTTGCGCGAGCTGTTCGGCGTGGGTGCTGCCCTTGAGCACCATGATCTTCTTGCCCACCAGGTCTTTCGCATCGGTCGGTCGTGACTGACCGTTGCGGTAGATGATCTGCGGGGTGACTTCCAGATAGGAGTGCGAGAAGCGCACCTGCTTCTTGCGTTCTTCGCTGCTGACCAGACCGGCCGCCGCCAGCACCGGGCCATTGGGCTTGCCGACCTGGTTGAACAGGTCATCGAGGTTGTCGGCGGTCTCGATCTTCAGCTCCACCCCCAGATCGTCGGCGAAGCGCTTCACCAGCTCGTATTCGAAGCCGGTTTCACCGTTGCGATCCTGAAAGTAGGTGGCAGGGCTGTTTCGGGTAACCACCCGCAGCACACCATCCTCCTTTACGCGCTCGAGCGTGTTGGGTTTATCAACACAGCCACCGAGCATCAGGAAGAGTCCGGTTGCGATCAGCCATTTGGCATACCGCGGACGCAAAGCCGTTGGGAAAAACATCTGCGCAGTATACGCAAAGGACCACGGGCGCCATATCTCGACAGTGAGGGGGTTGTCTGCTAGAGATCACAAAACCGGCAGAAACCCCGCAGGAATGGGCCTTTTCTGCATTTTGTTACAGTAAAAATAAGCTGTCGTCACACGCCCAATTAACCTGACTTTCGAGGCAGAAACACAGAACGACACCCGAGTGCAACCGTGCGTAGCGTTTCGGGTGATGTCGCGGGCTGTTTAGGCTAGAATGCACGGCCTCAAAGCACACCCCTTCCCGAGGCTGTCCCGAAGATGTTGATCCTGCGCGGCGCTCCTGCCCTTTCTGCCTTTCGCCACAGCAAACTCCTTGAGCAACTGAGCCAGAAGGTTCCGGCTGTCAGTGGCCTGTATGCTGAATTCGCTCACTTCGCCGAAGTTACGGGCGTCCTGACCGGCGACGAACAGCAGGTGCTTGCGCGCCTTCTGAAGTACGGTCCAAGCGTTCCGGTACAAGAACCGACCGGTCGTCTGTTTCTGGTGCTGCCGCGTTTCGGCACCATCTCTCCGTGGTCGAGCAAGGCCAGCGACATAGCCCGTAACTGTGGCCTGGCGAAAATCCAGCGCCTGGAGCGCGGTATCGCGTTCTACGTGGCCGGCCAGTTCAGCGACGCTGAAGCCCAGCTGATCGCCGACGGCCTGCACGACCGCATGACCCAGATCGTCCTGGGCAACCTCGAACAGGCCGCCGGCCTGTTCAGCCACGCCGAGCCAAAACCCCTGACCGCGATCGACGTGTTGGGTGGCGGCCGCGCCGCGCTGGAAAAAGCCAACACCGAGCTGGGCCTGGCCCTGGCCGAAGACGAGATCGACTACCTGGTCAACGCCTTCGTCGGCTTGAAGCGCAACCCGCACGACATCGAACTGATGATGTTCGCCCAGGCGAACTCCGAGCACTGCCGCCACAAGATCTTCAACGCCAGTTGGGACATCGACGGCCAGAGCCAGGAAAAAAGCCTGTTCGGCATGATCAAGAACACCTACGTGATGCACAGCGAAGGCGTTCTGTCGGCTTATAAGGACAACGCTTCGGTGATCGTCGGCTCCGTGGCCGGTCGTTTCTTCCCGGACCCTGAGACCCGCCAGTACGGCGCGGTGCAGGAACCGGTGCACATCCTGATGAAGGTCGAGACCCACAACCACCCGACCGCGATTGCCCCGTTCCCGGGCGCATCCACCGGTTCCGGCGGCGAAATCCGCGACGAAGGCGCGACCGGTCGCGGTGCCAAGCCGAAGGCTGGCCTGACCGGTTTCACCGTGTCGAACCTGCAGATCCCGGGCTTCGAACAGCCGTGGGAAGTGCCGTACGGCAAGCCTGAGCGCATCGTTACTGCGCTGGACATCATGATCGAAGGCCCGCTGGGCGGCGCTGCGTTCAACAACGAATTCGGTCGTCCGGCCCTGACCGGTTACTTCCGTACCTTCGAACAGTCGATCACCACCCCGCACGGTGACGAAGTTCGCGGTTACCACAAGCCGATCATGCTGGCTGGCGGCATGGGCAACATCCGTGAAGAACACGTCAAGAAAGGCGAGATCCTGGTCGGCTCCAAGCTGATCGTGCTCGGCGGCCCGGCGATGCTGATCGGCCTGGGCGGCGGCGCGGCCTCCTCCATGGCCACCGGCACCAGCTCGGCAGACCTGGACTTCGCTTCTGTACAGCGCGAAAACCCTGAGATGGAACGTCGCTGCCAGGAAGTCATCGACCGTTGCTGGCAACTGGGTGACAAGAACCCGATCAGCTTCATCCACGACGTGGGTGCGGGCGGTCTGTCCAACGCCTTCCCGGAACTGGTCAACGATGGCGACCGTGGTGGCCGTTTCGAACTGCGCAACATTCCAAACGACGAGCCGGGCATGGCCCCGCACGAAATCTGGTCCAACGAATCCCAGGAACGTTACGTTCTGGCGGTCGGCCCGGCTGACTTCGAGCGCTTCAAGGCGATTTGCGAACGTGAGCGTTGCCCGTTTGCCGTAGTCGGCGAAGCCACTGCCGAACCACAGCTGACCGTGACCGATAGCCACTTCGGCAACAGCCCGGTGGACATGCCGCTGGAAGTACTGCTGGGCAAGGCTCCGCGCATGCACCGTTCGGTGGTTCGTGAAAACGAACTGGGCGATGATTTCGATCCGTCGACCCTCGACATCGCCAACTGCGTCGAGCGCGTTCTGCATCACCCGGCCGTGGCCAGCAAGAGCTTCCTGATCACCATCGGCGACCGCACCATCACCGGCCTCGTGGCTCGTGACCAGATGGTCGGCCCGTGGCAGGTTCCGGTGGCCGACGTTGCCGTCACCGCCACCAGCTTCGACGTCTACACCGGTGAAGCCATGGCCATGGGCGAGCGTACTCCGCTGGCACTGCTGGACGCTCCGGCGTCGGGCCGCATGGCCATCGGCGAAACCCTGACTAACATCGCCGCTTCGCGCATCGGCAAGATCTCCGACATCAAGCTGTCGGCGAACTGGATGTCCGCTGCCGGTCACCCGGGTGAAGACGCACGCCTGTACGACACCGTGAAAGCGGTCGGCATGGAACTGTGCCCTGAGCTGGGCATCACCATTCCGGTGGGCAAGGACTCGATGTCCATGGCCACCCGCTGGAACGACGAAGGCGTGGACAAGTCCGTGACTTCGCCGATGTCCCTGATCGTGACCGGTTTCGCGCCAGTGACTGACATCCGTCAGACCCTGACCCCGCAACTGCGCATGGACAAGGGTACCACCGACCTGATCCTGATCGACCTGGGCCGCGGCCAGAACCGCATGGGTGCCTCGATCCTGGCACAGGTTCACGGCAAGCTCGGCAAGCAGGCTCCGGACGTCGATGACGCCGAAGACCTCAAAGCCTTCTTCGCGGTGATCCAGGGCCTCAACGCCGACGGTCACCTGCTGGCTTACCACGACCGTTCCGACGGTGGTCTGCTGACCAGCGTTGTCGAGATGGCGTTCGCCGGTCACTGCGGCCTGAGCCTGAACCTCGACGGTCTGGCAGAAACTTCGGCCGACATCGCCGCGATTCTGTTCAACGAAGAACTGGGCGCCGTGATCCAGGTTCGCCAGGACGCCACCCCGGACATCCTCGCGCAGTTCAGCGCTGCCGGTCTGGGTGATTGCGTATCGGTGGTCGGTCAGCCGATGAACAACGGCGAGATCAGCATCACCTTCAACGGCGAAACCGTGTTCGAAGGCCAGCGTCGTCTGCTGCAACGCCAGTGGGCCGAGACCAGCTACCAGATCCAGCGTCTGCGTGACAACGCCGACTGCGCCGAGCAAGAGTTCGACGTGCTGCTGGAAGAAGAGAACCCGGGCCTGAGCGTCAAGCTGAGCTACGACATCAACCAGGACATCGCCGCGCCTTACATCAAGAAAGGCATTCGCCCACAGGTTGCCGTACTGCGTGAGCAGGGCGTCAACGGTCAGGTGGAAATGGCGGCCGCGTTCGACCGCGCCGGGTTCAACGCGATCGACGTGCACATGAGCGACATTCTGGCCGGCCGTGTCGACCTGAACGAGTTCAAGGGCATGGTCGCTTGCGGCGGCTTCTCTTACGGCGACGTATTGGGTGCCGGTGAGGGCTGGGCGAAATCGGCGCTGTTCAACAGCCGTGCCCGCGATGCGTTCCAGGGCTTCTTCGAACGCAACGACAGCTTCACCCTCGGCGTGTGCAACGGTTGCCAGATGATGTCCAACCTGCACGAGCTGATCCCGGGCAGCGAGTTCTGGCCGCACTTCGTGCGCAACCGTTCCGAGCAGTTCGAAGCGCGTGTTGCCATGGTGCAGATCCAGGAGTCGAACTCGATCTTCCTGCAAGGCATGGCCGGTTCGCGCATGCCGATCGCCATTGCTCACGGCGAAGGTCATGCCGAGTTCTCCAGCGAAGAAGCACTACTGGAAGCCGATCTGTCCGGTTGCGTGGCGATGCGTTTCGTCGACAACCACGGCAAGGTCACCGAAAGCTACCCGGCCAACCCGAACGGCTCGCCGCGCGGGATCACCGGCCTGACCAGCCGCGACGGTCGCGTGACCATCATGATGCCGCACCCGGAGCGTGTGTTCCGTGCCGTGCAGAACTCGTGGCGTTCGGATGACTGGAACGAAGATGCACCGTTGATGCGCATGTTCCGTAATGCTCGGGTCTGGGTAAACTAAAAGCGGGTGAACTAAGCGCCGTGTACAAGCTCAGCTTTTTCGTTCCAACCAGTCACGTCGAAGACGTGAAGAGTGCCGTCTTCGCCGCCGGTGGCGGTCGAATCGGTGCTTACGACCACTGTGCATGGCAGGTGTTGGGCCTGGGTCAGTTTCGTCCACTGGACGGCAGTCAGCCGTTCATTGGCGAAGCGGGGCAGGTCGAGCAGGTCGAGGAATGGAAGGTTGAGCTGGTGGTGGCCGATGAGTTGATCCACTCGGTGGTGGCGGCTCTGAAACAGAGCCATCCCTACGAGACACCGGCTTATGAGGTGTGGCGGTTGGAGGATTTCTGATCTTCCTGGCTGCTGAAATGAGAAACCCGCTGAAAGAGATTTCAGCGGGTTTTTTGTTGCTCAGGATTCAGTGGTGTCAGTGAGGGCCTCATCGCGAGCAGGCTCGCTCCTACAGTGGTGCGGTGTACGCAGAGCAAATGTAGGAGTGAGCCTGCTCGCGATGGCGGCCTATCAGGCACCGAGGATCTAAACCTTGGCACTCACCTCACTGCGATTGACCAATGCTTCCAGCGCATCACTCAAGCTCGGCGCCTTGTCGCCAACCAACAGATGCCACACGCCACCTTCCAACTGGCTGACTCCCTGACAGCCCAGTGCTTTCAAATCACACTCCGACAACGCTTTGCCATTGGCCAGTTGCAGGCGAATTCGGGTCATGGCGATGCAATCGAGTTGCAGCACATTGTCACCACCGCCCAGGGCGCTGAGCCATTGCTGCGCCTCGGGTGTCACCACGGCGGCGGGTTTGGGTGCGTCGATTTCTGCCGCTGGTGACGACACTAAGGCCCGACCCAGCGCCGGCATCGCCAGGCGAATCTCATCGGCAATGGCATCGGCCATTGGCCCCACCACCACCTGCAAACTCCCGCCCTTGCCCGGACGCACCACGGCCATGGCGCCGAGCGCTTTCAGGTCGGTATCCGAGGCCTTGTTGCGATCCACCATGTCCAGGCGCAAGCGCGTAGTGCAGGCGCCGACGGTGATCAGGTTTTCGGCACCGCCCAAGGCCTTGATGTAAGCCCCGGCGCGCTCGTTGTCGGCAACTACAGTCTTCTCGACGGTGGCGGCATCTTCACGCCCCGGGGTTTTCAGGTCGAAGCGACGGATACAGAAATCAAACACTACGTAATAGATCACGGCATACGCCAGGCCCACCGGGAACACCATCCAGCCGTTGGTGGACTTGCCCCAGCCAAGGATCATGTCGATGAAGCCGCCGGAGAAGGTGAAACCCAGGTGGATGTTCAGGGCATTGGTGATCGCCATCGACAGGCCGGTCAACAACGCATGCAGCAGATACAGCAGCGGCGCGAGGAACATGAAGGCGAATTCGATCGGCTCGGTGACGCCGGTCAGGAACGCGGTCAACGCCATCGACAGGAAGATCCCGCCCATCACCTTGCGCCGTTCCGGCAGGGCGTTGCGGTACATCGCCAGGCAGGCGGCGGGCAGGCCGAAGATCATCATCGGGAACATGCCGGTCATGAACTGGCCACCTTTCGGGTCGCCGGCGAAGTAGCGCGACAGATCGCCGGTCACCAGCGCGCCGGTGGTGGGGTCGGTGAAGTTGCCGAACACGAACCACGCCATGTTGTTGAGGATGTGGTGCAGGCCGGTGACGATCAGCAGGCGGTTGAACACGCCGAAGACGAACGCGCCGAAGCTGCCGCTTTCCATCATCAGCGTGCCGAAGCTGTTGATGCCGTGCTGGATCGGCGGCCAGATGTAGCCGAACACCACGCCCAGGCCCACGGCGGCGAACCCGGTGGCAATCGGCACAAAACGCCGGCCGCCGAAGAACGCCAGGTACTCCGGCAGCTTGATGTCCTTGAAGCGGTTGTACAGCGCGCCGGCCATCAGGCCGCTGACGATCCCGGCGAGCATGCCCATGTTGATGCTCGGGTCGAGCACCTTGAGGGTGGAGATCATCACCAGGTAGCCGATCACCCCGGCAAGCCCCGCCGTACCGTTGTTGTCCTTGGCGAAACCGACCGCGATGCCGATGGCGAAGATCATCGCCAGGTTGGCGAAAATCACTTGGCCGGCGTCGTGGATGATCGCGATGTTCAGCAGGTCGGTATCGCCCAGGCGCAGCAGCAGGCCGGCAATCGGCAGGATCGCGATCGGCAGCATCAGTGCGCGGCCGAGGCGTTGCAGGCCTTCGATGAAAAGTTGGTACATGGCGGTTCTCCGTGGATTCTTGTTGTTCTTTAGCTCAGAGGCCAATGCTGGTGACAGGCGTGACGCACCGCGCTGGCGCTGCTCAACTTGAGCAGGTCGTGGCTGATGCGCCGGCATTCGCTGGCGTCGAGATGACGCACGCGGTCCTTGATTTCACCGACCTGTACCGGGCTCACCGACAACTCACTGACGCCCAGGCCGATCAACACCGGCGTGGCCAATGGATCGGACGCCAGAGCGCCGCACACGCCCACCCAACGGTTGTGCTGCGCCGCACCGGCGCAGGTCTGGGCGATCAGCCGCAACAGTGCCGGATGCAGCGCATCGACGCGCGCAGCGAGCCCAGCGTGGTCGCGGTCCATGGCCAGGGTGTATTGCGACAGGTCGTTGGTGCCGATGGACAGGAAGTCCGCGTGTTCGGCCAGTTGCTCGGCCAGCAGCGCGGCGGCCGGAACTTCGATCATGACGCCCAGTTCCGGGCGTTGCGCCAGGCCGAGTTCGCCGCACAAGGCATCGAGGCGCTGGCGGATGTGCAGCAGTTCATCGACTTCAGTGACCATTGGCAGCAGGATCCGGCAGCGTGACAACGGACGCAGGTGCAACAGCGCGCGCAGTTGCTGGTCGAGCAGTTCAGGACGCACCTGGGCCAGGCGAATGCCGCGCAGACCGAGCACCGGGTTGGCCTCAGCGGGCAGTGGCAGGTAGTCCAGTTGCTTGTCGCCGCCGACATCGATGGTGCGGATGATCACCGACTTGTCGCCCATGGCATCGAGCACCGCTTGATAGGCGTGGAGTTGTTCCTGTTCGTCCGGGGCGGTGTGGCGGTCGACGAAGAGAAACTCGGTACGCAGCAAGCCGACGCCGTCGGCGCCATTGGCCAATGCGTCTGCCGCTTCCGTGCTAGACGCCACATTGGCGGCGACTTCGATGCGCAGGCCATCGCTGGTCAGCGCAGGTGTGTGGGCCTGGGCCTGCTGTTCGGCCCGGCGTTGTTGCTGTTGCTGTTGCAGCTGGCGCACGTCGGTCAGGCGCTGTGTGCTGGGTGTCAGTTCGAGGCGGCCGCCGTCGGCGTCCAGCACCACCGGTTGCCCCTGTTGCTGATCGAGCAGCGTCGAACCCAGTGCGACCATGCACGGCAGACCTTTGCCCCGGGCCAGAATCGCGACGTGGGAGGTCGCGCCACCTTCGGCCATGCACAGCCCGGCGACGCCTTGCTGGCTCAGTTGCAGTAAATCGGAAGGCGTCAGTTCATGGGCCGCGACGATGGCGCCGGCCGGCACGTCGTAATGCCAGGTATCGCCGAGCAATGCGCGCAGTACCCGTTGCTTGAGGTCGCGCAGGTCGTTGGCGCGTTCGGCCAGCAGCGTGCTGCCGGTTTGCTGGAGGACTTCGCATTGCGCGTCGATGGCCTGGCTCCAGGCGTGGGTCGCGGCCGTGCCCTGGGCAATGGTTTGACTGGCGGCGTCCAGCAAGGCCGGGTCTTCGAGCAGCGCCAGGTGTGCGGCGAAAATCGCCTCCTCCGCGGTGTCCCTGTGTTTTTTCGCCAAGGCCAGCGTGTGTTCGATTTCGCTGCGCACCTGGCTCCGTGCCGCGTCCAGCACTTGCTGTTGTTGCAGCCGATCATGTTGGCCGGCATCCAGCGGCAGGCTGATCGCATTCAGGCGAAACAGAGGTCCGCCGACCAGGCCGGGTGCCGCGCAGACGCCGTGTAACACGCCGGCTTCGGCGGGACGATTGCGTTGGGCAATCGTTGCTGGCGCGGCAGCGTGGTGGTCTTCGGCCAGGGCTGTGGATAACGCGGTCAGCAAGGCTTGCAGCGCAGCTTCGGCATCCGGGCCCTGGCAACTGACCTGGACCTCCGCCTGCTCGCCGATGGCCAGCCCCATCAGGCCGATCAGGCTGTCGCAGGTGGCCGACTTGCCGGCGAAATGCAGCTGCGATTTGCTTTTGAATCCTTGCGCGGTCTGACGGATCAACGCAGCCGGCCGCGCGTGCAGACCGCCACGGTGAGCAATGCGCACGTGACCGACAATCTCTGCGCCAGCAAACTCGGTATCCACCTGTGCGCTCGACGTCTGTCGACGAATGATGTGCAGCAGCGGCTCGCCGACCTTGACTGACTTGAGGGTGATGGGCCGTGCCTGAAAGTCCTGGCTGTTGGTGAGGATCAGCAGGCTGACCAGGCTTTTGCACTGTTGCGCGACCTTGTCGAGGTCGTAGCGCAGCAGCGGCTGGCCGTTGGCGACACGCGCGCCTTCCTTGACCAGCATCGAGAAGCCCTGGCCCTGCAACTCGACCGTGTCGAGCCCCAGGTGCAGGAGCAATTCCGCGCCGTTGTCGGCACGCAGGGTTACCGCGTGACCGGTGCGGGCGACATGCACCACCACGCCGGCGCAGGGGGCGTGGAGTGTGTCGTTGAGCGGATCGATGGCGATGCCGTCACCCATGGCGCCGCTGGCAAACACCGGGTCCGGGACTTTGGCGAGCGTGAGCACCGGGCCGCTGAGCGGGGCGCTTAAGGTCAGCTCTTTATTGTTGTTATGCATGGCTCGGTCTCATCAGGAAATCGTTTCGAGTCGGACTCAATGGGTGCGCGTCACTTTGCTCAGGTGTCGCGGCTGGTCCGGGTCCATTCCGCGGGCCACAGCCAGGCCGGCGGCCATCACGTAGAAACTCTGGATCGCGAGAATCGGGTCGAGGGCCGGGTGCTCGGCGCGGGTCAGGGTCAGGTCGCGTTCAAGCACGTCATCCGGCGCGGCCAGCAGGACACGGGCGCCGCGCTGGCGCATATCGGCGGCCAGGCTCAGCAAACCGGCCTGTTCGGCACCCCGTGGGGCAAACACCAGCAGCGGGTAGTTGTCGCCGATCAAGGCCATCGGACCGTGACGGACTTCGGCGCTGCTGAAGGCTTCGGCCTGGATCGCCGAGGTCTCCTTGAACTTGAGGGCCGCTTCCTGGGCGATAGCGAAACCGGCGCCACGGCCGATCACCATCAGTCGCTGGCAATCGCGCAGGGCGTCGATGGCCGGGCTCCAGTCCTGTTGCGCGGCGTGGCGCAGACCTTCGGGCAAGGCAGAACCGGCCTCGAGCAGTTCGGCGTCTTCTTTCCAGTGGCCAATCAATCGGGCGCTGGCGCTGAGGGTGGCGATGAAGCTCTTGGTCGCGGCGACGCTACTTTCGGTGCCGGCACACAGCGGCAGGCTGAATTCGCAGGCAGCTTCCAGCGGCGATTCTTCTGCGTTGACCATCGAAATGCTCAGGGCGCCGCGCTTGCGCAACAGGCGCAGGCTGTTGACCAGGTCCGGGCTTTGCCCCGATTGCGAAAAGGCGAATGCCACCTGGCCGCTGACCTTCAATGGCGCTTGCTGCATGGTCACCACCGACATCGGCAGCGATGCCACCGGGATGCCCAGCAGTTGCATGGTCAGGTAGGCGAAGTAGCTGGCGGCGTGGTCGGAGCTGCCGCGCGCCACGGTCATGGCCACTTGTGGCGGCTGACGACGCAGGCGCCCGGCGATCTCGATCATCTGCGGGTCGAGTTTTTGCAACTGGGCCTGCACGGCCTCGAACGAGGACAGCGCCTCTTCAAGCATTTTTGAAGTCAATGTCTTCTCCTTCGACCATCACGGCGGTCAGTTTCAGTGAGCGATCCAGCCGCACGCAGTCGGCCCAGGCCCCCGGTTGCAGGCGCCCGCGTTCGGTGATGCCGAGGTAGTCGGCGGGGAATTGCGACAGGCGCTGCGAGGCTTCGGCGATGGGCAGCCCGATCTTCACCAGGTTGCGCAGGGCCTGATCCATGGTCAGGGTGCTGCCGGCCAGGGTGCCGTCGGGCAGGCGCACGCCGCCCAGGCATTTGGTCACGGTGTGGCTGCCGAGCTTGTACTCGCCATCGGGCATGCCGGCGGCCGCAGTCGAGTCAGTGACGCAATACAGGCACGGAATCGAACGCAGGGCCACGCGGATGGCGCCGGGGTGCACGTGCAGCAAGTCCGGGATCAGTTCAGCGAATTTGGCGTGGGCCAACGCGGCGCCGACGATTCCCGGTTCGCGGTGATGCAGCGGGCTCATGGCGTTGTAGAGGTGGGTGAAACTGCTGGCACCGGCCTCCAGCGCGGCCACGCCTTCCTCGTAACTGCCCAGGGTGTGGCCGATCTGCATGCGAACGCCGCGGCTGCTGAGGTCGCGAATCAAGGCATCGTGACCGGCGATTTCCGGGGCAATGGTGATCACCCGGATAGGGGCGAGCGCCAGGTACGCTTCGACTTCGGCCATCAGCGCGGTGTGGGCGAAGTTGGGTTGCGCGCCGAGTTTGCCGGGGTTGATGTAGGGGCCTTCGAGGTGCACGCCGAGCACCCGGGCGCAGCCTTGGGGCCGCTGCTCACAGAATTCGCCGACGGCCTTGAGCACGCGCAAGATCTCTTCGTTCGGTGCGGTCATGGTGGTGGCCAGCAGCGACGTAGTGCCGAAGCGCACGTGGGTTCGGGTGATGGTTTCGAAGGCCGGCGTGCCCTCCATGATGTCTTTGCCGCCGCCTCCGTGAACGTGCAGGTCGATGAAACCCGGCAGCAGGTACGGCAGATCGTTGTCCGCCGGATCGCAGGGCTGGCCTTCGATCGACACGACTTTGCCGTGTTCGTGCACCAGTCGGCCGCGAACCCAGCCGTGGGCGGTGAGGATGTTGTCTTCGGACATGATCGGGATCTCGGTGTTTAGCGACACAGCTCTTTATCTACGGAGCTCTGCGACAAAGTCGTAGTAGTCGTTACGGCAGTAGGTGTCGGTGACTTCGATGGGCGTGTTGTCTTCGAGGTAGCCGACCCGGGTCATCAGCAACATGGCGGTGCCGGGGGCGATGCCCACCAGTGCGGCGAACTCGTCCGAGGCGTTGATCGCCTGGATGTGCTGCAGGGCGCGGACAACCGGCTTGCCGATGCCGTCGAGGAACTCGTAGAGGGAATCGCCCACCGCCTGCGGTTTGGGAATGATCGAGGCGGGCAGGGTGCTCATCTCGATGGCCATCACCGTGTCGTCGGCCTTGCGCAGGCGTTTGAGGCGCGCAACCTTGTCGTTGGGCGACAGGCCGAGGCGGATCAGCTCTTCGTGGGTCGGCAGGGTAATTTCCCGCTCCAGCCATTGCGAGCCGGGCACGAAACCCTTGAGGCGGAGCATTTCACTGAAGCCGGAAAGGCGCGACAACGGTTGTTCGAGGCGCGGCGTGATGAAGGTGCCGGAACCCTGGTTGCGGCGGATCAGGCCTTGTTCGAACAACACTTCCAGCGCCTTGCGGGCGGTGACGCGGGAGATGCCCAGCGTCTCGCTCAGATTGCGTTCCGATGGCATCGCCTGCTCGGCTTTCCACTGGCCGGCGTGGATCGCCGCTTCCAGGTTGCGTGCCAGTTGCAGGTACAACGGTGTGGGTTGGGTGTCGTCGGGGCGCAGGGCCTGGAGATCGTTCATGGCGGGTGTCCGGGGCGGATATTGGAATGTTTTTGCCCGTGAATGGGCGAAAACTAATACCACTTGAATACCATGTCAACGTCAGGGTTTTGCTGTTTGTGTAGGAAAGCCTGCCTTGTCGGCCGATTGGAATGGGGGTTGGTTTGAAGTGGTATTAGTGGTGGGCTTTGAAGCGACAAAGATCGCAGCCTGCGGCAGCGCCTGCAGAGCGAAATGGTATTCACCCTGTGGGAGCTGCCGAAGGCTGCGATCTTTTGAATTTATTTTTTGCGGGCGACCAATGGTCGTGGGGGAATTACGGGCGGATTTCGATCATCGTGCCGTCCGGCACCAGGTTCCAGACTTCGCGCATGTCCATGTTGCGCATGGCGATGCAGCCGTCGGTCCAGTCCAGGGTATGGAACAGGTCTTCGGGGGTGTCTTCGCTGTCCGGGGTGCCGTGGATCATGATCATGCCACCGGGTTCGACGCCTTCACGACGGGCGCGGGCAGAGTCGCTGATGTTCGGATAGGAAATGTGCATCGCCAGGTTGAAGCGGTCGCTGACCTTGCGCCAGTCGACCCAGTAGAAACCTTCCGGGGTGCGCTTGTCGCCTTCCATCAGCTTGGGCCCCTTGGGGCGCTTGCCCAGGGAAATGCGATAGGTCTTGAGCGGCTTGCCGTCATTGATCAATTGCAATTGATGGGAAGACTTGAGAATCAGGATCTTCTCGATGACCTTGCCGTCCAGGGTTTCCACGGCAGAAGCCTGGGACACCGTGACGAACGACAAACAGAACAGGGCAAGCAACCAGCGCATTGAAACGATTCCCCAGGAGGTGTCGCGACTATTTATGTATAGAAGTTTTTGCAGGAGCTGCCGCAGGCTCGTGCCGCGTTCGGGCGGTCTTTCGGCGCCTTTGAGTGATGCCGAGATGACATCAGATAATGGCAGGCTGAGCAAGTGGCGGGATCGATTCAGACCGAACGGGATAGACCTCGGTCCGCCGGTCAGCGAAGAAGCATTCTAAGGTACGGCCCACCGTGCGGAAAGCCAGCTCATCCCATGGAATGTCCGCTTCGTCGAATAGTTGCACTTCCAGGCTCTCGGGGCCGGCAGAAAAGTCCAGGTCGGCCAGTTCGGCACGGAAGAACACATGCACCTGGCTGATGTGCGGCACGTCGATCAGGGTATAGATGCTCAGGTTGCGCACCCGGGCGCAGGCTTCCTCGGCGGTTTCGCGAATGGCGGCCTGTTCGATGGTCTCGCCGTTCTCCATGAAACCGGCGGGCAGGGTCCAGTAGCCGCGACGTGGCTCGATGGCCCGCCGGCACAGCAACACCTGGGTGCCCCAGGTCGCCACGCAGCCGGCGACGATGTTGGGGTTCTGGTAGTGAATGGCGTGACAGCTGTCGCAAACAAAACGCAGGCGCGAATCGCCTTCGGGAATGCGCTGGGTCACCGGGTTACCGCACTGGCTGCAAAATTTCATGCTGGGGTTCCTGAATGCTGCGCCTATCTTGGCGTGCGGCAGTGCCGGTCGGCAAGTTGTCGTTTCGCGACATGGGGCGGTT
This sequence comes from Pseudomonas sp. GL-RE-26, assembly GCF_019956275.1. Taxonomy (NCBI): domain Bacteria; kingdom Pseudomonadati; phylum Pseudomonadota; class Gammaproteobacteria; order Pseudomonadales; family Pseudomonadaceae; genus Pseudomonas; species Pseudomonas sp. GL-RE-26. Next base: position 198,470 of record NZ_JAHBDI010000044.1, on the reverse strand, counting down.
GCGGGGGTTGGGCGACCGCAGCGATTGGTGCATGATGCCGGGTAAGGCACAGATCGAGAACACTCATGCTGGATGAGCTACTGCATCGGGTTAGTAACCACACTCCACGCACACTGGAGACCGACCGTCGTTTTCCCGAGGCCGCGGTGCTGGTGCCCATCACTCGCAGTGACGAACCCGAGCTGGTGTTGACCCTGCGTGCCAGCGGCCTGTCGACCCATGGCGGCGAAGTCGCCTTTCCCGGCGGACGCCGTGACCCCGAAGACCCCGACCTGATTTTCACCGCCCTGCGTGAAGCCGAAGAAGAGATCGGCCTGCCGCCGGGGCTGGTCGAGGTGATCGGCCCGCTCAGCCCGCTGATCAGCCTGCATGGCATCAAGGTCACACCCTATGTCGGGGTGATCCCGGATTTTGTCGAATACCGGGCCAACGATGCCGAGATCGCTGCGGTGTTCAGCGTACCCCTGGAGTTCTTCCGCAAAGACCCCCGCGAACATACCCATCGTATCGATTATCAGGGCCGCAGCTGGTACGTGCCGAGCTATCGCTTTGGCGAATACAAGATCTGGGGGCTGACGGCGATCATGATCGTCGAGTTGATCAACCTGCTGTATGACGCCAAAATCAGCCTGCATCAGCCTCCCAAAAGCTTTATCAATATCTGACGCCATCGTTCGAATGGCCTGAATCCTGATTTCGCTGAAAAAAGCCTGCCTGAGCCTTGAGGAATACCACAATGAAATACCGCCTGGGCGACGCCCGCGTCGAAACCCATCCACAGAGCTGGGTCGCACCCAATGCCGTGCTGGTGGGCAAGGTCAAGCTGGATGAGGGCGCCAACGTCTGGTTCAACGCCGTATTGCGCGGCGACAACGAATTGATCCTGATCGGCAAGAACAGCAACGTCCAGGACGGCACCGTGATGCACACCGACATGGGCTACCCGCTGACCATCGGCACTGGCGTGACCATCGGCCACAACGCCATGCTCCACGGCTGCACCGTCGGCGACTACAGCCTGATCGGCATTAACGCGGTGATTCTCAATGGCGCGAAGATCGGCAAGAACTGCATCATCGGCGCCAATTCACTGATCGGCGAAGGCAAGGAGATTCCGGACGGATCGCTGGTCATGGGGTCGCCCGGCAAAGTGGTGCGCGAATTGACCGAGCCGCAAATCAGGATGCTGGAAGCCAGCGCTGCTCACTACGTGCACAACTCGCAGCGCTATGCCCGCGACCTGGCCGAGCAGGAAGAATGACTGCCACTGAACGTCCGGTAGCATCGCCCTGCGTGAACATTTGTGCGCTGGATGACGATGACATCTGCACCGGTTGCCAACGCACGGTGGAGGAGATTACCCGCTGGAGCCGCATGGACAACGACGAGCGGCGCAAGGTGCTGGGGTTGTGTCATGAGCGGGCCAAGTCCAGTGGGTTGATCTGGATGCTGCCTTCCAAATCCGATCGCTGAGTGGCGGAGCTTCTGTGGCGAGGGAGCTTGCTCCCGCTGGGTTGCGAAGCAACCCCAAAAATCTCAAGTGAATGTGCTGATTTCGGGGCCGCTACGCGACCCGACGGGAGCAAGCTCCCTCGCCACAGGTTATTTGTGTACCGAAGATGAAGTATCCTGTGCACAAAATTGACAGGTACTCCCACGCCTCATGCTCTTCCTGATCGCCTACATCAGCAGCGTCGTGCTGATCAACTACGCCTTTTCCACCGCGCCGCACCTGGACATCATCTGGTCGGCCTGGGGCGGGCTGGTGTTTGTGTTGCGCGACATGGTGCAAGCCCGATTCGGGCATGGCGCCCTCGCAGCGATGCTGGTGGCGCTGGTGTTGTCCTATGCCACCTCCGATCCGTCCATCGCCCTGGCCAGCGCCACGGCGTTCGCGGTTTCCGAGTGCATCGACTGGCTGGTGTTCAGCATTACCAAGCGTCCGCTGCATGATCGCCTGTGGATAAGTTCGGCCCTGAGCATTCCCCTCGATACCTTTATCTTTTTCGGCATGATCGACGCCCTGACGCCGGGGGTGATCCTCACCGCCCTGGGTTCGAAGTTCGCCGGGGTCACCGCCGTGTGGCTGATCATGGCCTGGCGCCTGCGCAAACAGGCTGTCGTCAGCTGAAGTTCATGTAAAATGCCGCGCTTTCTCCCCATGGGAAGCGCGCATGGCGACGCGTCCCTCGATGATCCGCTCCTTGAGGACCTTCAGATGACCCGTATCGGAACTCCATTGTCGCCCACCGCGACCCGCGTATTGATGTGTGGCTGTGGCGAGTTGGGCAAGGAAGTGGTGATCGAGCTGCAACGCCTGGGCGTTGAAGTGATTGCCGTGGACCGCTACGCCAATGCGCCGGCCATGCAGGTGGCGCACCGCAGCCACGTGATCAACATGCTCGATGGTGCCGCCCTGCGCGCCGTGATCGAAGCCGAGAAGCCGCACTTCATCGTCCCGGAAATCGAAGCCATCGCCACCGCGACTCTGGTGGAGCTGGAAGCCGAAGGCTTCACCGTGATTCCGACCGCCCGCGCCGCGCAGCTGACCATGAACCGCGAAGGCATCCGTCGCCTGGCCGCTGAAGAGCTGGACCTGCCGACCTCGCCGTACCACTTTGCCGACACCTTCGAGGACTACAGCAAAGCCGTTGAAGACCTCGGGTTCCCATGCGTGGTCAAGCCGGTCATGAGTTCTTCGGGCAAGGGCCAGAGCCTGCTGCGCAGCGTCGATGACGTGCAGAAAGCCTGGGACTACGCCCAGGAAGGCGGCCGTGCCGGTAAAGGTAGGGTGATCATCGAAGGCTTCATCGATTTCGACTACGAAATCACCCTGCTGACGGTGCGCCACGTCGGCGGCACCACCTTCTGCGCGCCGGTCGGCCACCGTCAGGAGAAGGGCGACTACCAGGAATCCTGGCAGCCCCAAGCCATGAGCCCGGTTGCCCTGGCTGAATCCGAACGCGTCGCCAAGGCTGTGACCGAAGCCCTGGGTGGCCGTGGTCTGTTTGGCGTCGAGCTATTCATCAAAGGTGATCAGGTGTGGTTCAGCGAAGTCTCGCCGCGCCCACACGACACCGGCCTGGTGACCCTGATCTCCCAGGACCTGTCGCAGTTCGCCCTGCACGCCCGCGCGATTCTGGGCCTGCCGATCCCGTTGATCCGTCAGTTCGGGCCTTCGGCCTCGGCGGTGATCCTGGTGGAAGGGCAGTCGACCCAGACCGCTTTCGCCAACCTGGGTGCCGCGCTGAGCGAACCGGATACCGCGTTGCGCCTGTTCGGCAAGCCTGAGGTCAATGGCCAGCGCCGCATGGGCGTGGCCCTGGCGCGCGACGAATCGATCGAAGCCGCCCGCGCCAAGGCGACCCGTGCTTCGCAGGCGGTTGTCGTAGAGCTGTAAAAACTTCGTGGGCCAGCCTGTATCCCCTGTGGGAGCGGGCTTGCTCGCGAATGCGATCTGACATTCAGCAATGTTTTCGACTGACACACCGCCTTCGCGGGCAAGCCCGCTCCTACAGGGTCGGTGCCAGGCATCAGGTCTGGGTCGACCTATAATTTGTGGATGCTCAAGTTCCTTCATCAAAGCTTCAGGCCTGTACCCATGAATTCCCAAAGCATCATCGTCCCGAAAATCTCCACCCTGCCGGTGCACGAACCCCGGGCCCGGGCCGTCGTACGTTGGCTGGTGCGCAAGAACATCATCGAGGAAGAACTGACCACCTGTGGCCGCACCGGCAACCGCATGGCCCATGCCATCGCCGACGGTGCCCGCGCAGTGGTCCTGCACCCTGAAGCCCTGCCGTTCGGCGAGCCGATCAATGGCCTGGAGATCATCACCAAGCGCTGCATCTATACGCCAGCCAAGGGTTTCCTTGAAGAGGCGGGCTGCGCCGAGTGCCGCAAGGAAGTGGGTGAAGCCCTGTTCGAAAGCCTGGAAGACTGGATGCCGGGGCGTACCGACAACTTCACCTGCCCCGAATGCGGGCATGAAGACGACATCAACGGCTTCCTGTTCCTGCAGGAATGCGGTTTCTCCAACCTCGGTTTCATCTTCAACAACTGGGCTGAAGCCGGGTTCAAGCAGAGCTTTATCGATGAATTCGCCGATTGGCTCGATCAGCCGGTCAGTTGGGTGAAAGTCGAATTGTAGGCGGCGCCAATCTCCGTATGTCAGTAATGCCAATAATAGACAGAGTTTTACATTGAACCCGAGGGGGTGTCTGACTATAATGGCGCGCTTCCATTTTCCCGCTCGGGAGCCCCCGCGATGCTGCGTATCAGCCAAGAAGCTCTGACATTCGACGACATTCTCCTAGTGCCCGGTTATTCCGAGGTGCTTCCTAACGAAGTCAGTCTCAAGACCCGCCTTACCCGTGGCATCGAGCTGAATATTCCACTGGTTTCCGCCGCCATGGACACCGTCACTGAAGCCCGTCTGGCAATCGCCATGGCTCAGGAAGGTGGTATCGGTATCATCCACAAGAACATGACCATCGAGCAGCAAGCTGCCGAAGTCCGCAAGGTCAAGCGTTACGAAGCCGGTGTGGTCAAGGATCCGATCACCATTGAAGCCGACGCTACCGTGCGTGAGCTGTTCGAACTGACCCGCATGCACAATATCTCCGGCGTTCCGGTGCTGCACAATGGCGACCTGGTCGGCATTGTCACCTCCCGTGACGTGCGTTTCGAGAACCGTCTGGAAGCCACTGTCCGTGAAGTGATGACGCCTAAAGAGCGTCTGGTCACGGTCAAGGAAGGCGCCGACAAGAACGATGTGCGTGAACTGCTGCACAAGCACCGCATCGAACGCGTGCTGATCGTCGACGACAAATTCGCTCTCAAGGGCATGATGACCGTCAACGACATCGAAAAAGCCAAGGCTTACCCGCTGGCCAGCAAGGACGATCAAGGTCGTCTGCGTGTTGGCGCTGCAGTCGGCACCGGTAAAGACACCGGCGATCGCGTTGCCGCGCTGGTCGCTTCCGGCGTTGACGTGGTGGTGGTCGACACCGCTCACGGTCACTCCAAAGGCGTGATCGACCGCGTTCGCTGGGTCAAGCAGAACTTCCCTGAAGTGCAGGTTATCGGCGGCAACATCGCCACCGGTGCTGCCGCCAAGGCCCTGGCCGAAGCTGGCGCTGACGCAGTCAAGGTCGGTATCGGCCCTGGCTCGATCTGCACCACCCGCATCGTCGCCGGTGTCGGCGTGCCGCAAATCAGTGCCATCGCCAACGTTGCCGCTGCCCTTGAAGGCACTGGCGTTCCGTTGATCGCCGACGGCGGTATCCGTTTCTCCGGTGACCTGTCCAAGGCCATCGTGGCCGGTGCTTCCTGTGTGATGATGGGCTCGATGTTCGCCGGTACCGAAGAAGCGCCGGGCGAGATCGAACTGTTCCAGGGCCGTTCGTACAAGGCTTATCGCGGCATGGGTTCGCTGGGCGCCATGTCCCAGGCTCAAGGTTCCTCCGACCGTTACTTCCAGGATTCCTCGGCAGGCGCCGAGAAGCTGGTTCCGGAAGGCATCGAAGGGCGTGTTCCGTACAAGGGCACCCTGAGCGCGATCATCCACCAGTTGATGGGCGGCCTGCGTTCCTCGATGGGCTACACCGGCAGTGCCGACATCGAAGAGATGCGCACCAAGCCTGAGTTCGTGCGGATCACCGGCGCCGGCATGGCCGAATCCCACGTTCACGACGTGCAGATCACCAAGGAAGCGCCAAACTACCGCGTAGGTTGAGCCTTCAAGCAACAAGCTAAGCAACCGGGGCTGTTTTATTCAGCCCCGAGTTGTTTCTGAATCACGACTGTTTCCGAATTTTTTAGACGAGACTGAATCATGGCCCTCGACATTCACGCTCACCGCATCCTGATCCTCGACTTCGGTTCCCAGTACACCCAGCTGATCGCCCGCCGCGTGCGTGAAATCGGCGTGTACTGCGAACTGCACCCGTTCGACATGGACGAAGATGCGATCCGCGAATTCGCTCCTAAAGGCGTCATCCTCGCCGGCGGCCCGGAGTCGGTTCACGAAGCCAACAGCCCGCGCTGCCCACAAGCGGTTTTCGATCTGGGCGTGCCGGTCTTCGGTATCTGCTACGGCATGCAGACCATGGCCGAGCAACTGGGTGGCAAGGTTGAAGGTTCCGAACTGCGTGAGTTCGGTTATGCCCGCGTTGACGTGGTCGGCAAGAGCCGCCTGCTCGACGGCATCGAAGACCACATCGACGCCGACGGCCTGTTTGGCCTCGACGTGTGGATGAGCCACGGTGACAAGGTCACCCGCATGCCGGAAGACTTCCACATCCTGGCCAGCACCCCGAGCTGCCCGATTGCCGGTATGTTCAACGATGCTCGCGGCTACTACGGCGTGCAGTTCCACCCGGAAGTGACCCATACCAAGCAGGGCGGTCGCATCCTGTCGCGCTTCATCCTCGACATCTGCGAGTGTGAAGCCCTGTGGACCCCGTCGAAAATCGCTGAAGACGCCATCGCCCAGGTTCGCGCCCAGGTTGGCACCGACAACGTCCTGCTCGGCTTGTCCGGCGGTGTTGACTCCTCGGTAGTTGCCGCACTGCTGCACAAAGCCATTGGCGACCAGCTGACCTGCGTGTTCGTCGACAACGGCCTGCTGCGCTTGCACGAAGGCGAGCAAGTGATGGCCATGTTCGCCGAGAACATGGGCGTCAAGGTGATCCGCGCCAACGCCGAAGAGCAGTTCCTCGGCAACCTGGCCGGCGAAGCCGACCCGGAGAAGAAGCGCAAGATCATCGGCCGTACCTTCATCGACGTGTTCGATGCCGAATCCTGCAAGCTGGACAACATCAAGTACCTGGCCCAGGGCACCATCTACCCGGACGTGATCGAGTCGGCTGGCGCGAAAAGCGGCAAGGCCCACGTGATCAAGTCGCACCACAACGTGGGCGGCCTGCCGGAAGAAATGAACCTGAAGCTGGTTGAACCCCTGCGCGAGCTGTTCAAGGACGAAGTCCGTCGTCTGGGCCTGGAACTGGGCCTGCCGTACGACATGGTCTACCGTCACCCGTTCCCGGGCCCGGGCCTGGGCGTGCGCATCCTCGGTGAAGTGAAGAAGGAATACGCCGACCTGCTGCGTCGCGCCGACCACATCTTCATCGAAGAGCTGCGCAAGGCCGACTGGTACCACAAGGTCAGCCAGGCATTCGTGGTGTTCCAGCCGGTGAAATCGGTTGGCGTGGTGGGCGATGGCCGTCGTTACGCCTGGGTCGTGGCCCTGCGTGCCGTGGAAACCATCGACTTCATGACCGCGCGTTGGGCACACCTGCCTTACGAACTGCTGGAAACCGTTTCCGGCCGCATCATCAATGAAATCGAAGGCATCTCCCGCGTCACCTACGACGTGTCGAGCAAGCCGCCAGCGACCATTGAGTGGGAATGATCGAATTGAACCTGTGAAACCGGGTTCAAACCGATAGTGCCATGCGAAGCCCCGGGTCGAGAGACCCGGGGCTTTTTGCATTTCAACGGACGCGTGTGGGTTTCAAGCCATTGCGGCGCAGTGCATCCGAAAGGTCGGCCAGGCTGGCAAATTGCTTATTATTGATGCTGCCCCACTGTGGGCGCTCGATGTACACGCCTGTGGCGTCGGCGTGGATCAGTGTGCGCACCAGTGAGCCGTCCCGGGCGCGGTGAACCAATTCGAGCTGGTTGCCGTACTTCTCGATGCTGAGCATGCCCGGTTGATTGAGTGCAGCCTCGAGTACCAGTTCCCTGGCAAGCTCTGGGGATTCCACTTGCAGGAGCAGGTCGTTCTTGATGGTGAACTCGGTGTTGTCTGTACGGCTGGTTCCGGATTCTCCCGGATCTGGCTCAATGCTCGTGGGCTGGGCGATCTCGCCACTTTTTACCCGCAGTCCGATGCCCCCTTCCAGTTCGCTGACACCCGCGACGCCTTCCCAGGTATTGGAGTGGGTATTGCCAACCAGTGCAATCCAGCGATGAGGGCCTCTAGCGGCCTGATCAGCATCGATAATGATCTTGGCAAAGTAATTCATCATTTTGTGCCGGTGGGCGTGTGCTGTCTCGAACATGTTATCGACGCGATAGCTGGCGGCACAGTCGATCGCCTGTACGCGAATGTGGTTTTTCTGCGCGGCCTTGACCACTTTCATAAAGGTGAATCGGCCAGAGGGATCGGTGTGATGACCTGTATCAAGGTTCTTCAGGTAACTTTTCAGGCTTTTCGACATTACGCCGCTCTTGTTGAAAACATCCAGGTCTACCTGATGGAAGTCGTTGAGCAGGTGTTCCATGTACAAGGTTTTAACCTTTTGTTTGCTGAGTATTTCCATGTTCTCGATCAGGAACTGTTTGCTGCCAATGCTGGAGTGGCTTTCGCCGACTACAAGGGCGGGTGACTCTTCGAACAGCGTCTCGATGATGTCCTTGGTTCGGCTTACCGGGCCAAAGGTCGGAATGGTCGGCCTGGGAGGGAGTTCCGGAAGGTTTTGATAGTAGGCCTCTGCGTCTCGAAACAAGGTTTTTCTCAGGGCCTTGAACTGCATCAGAGCGCCTCCGGGATTAAAGATGTCGTCGAAAGCGTCACTGAGTTGATTGACTTTGTAAACGTCAGTGACGATAGGCAGCAACTCGGCCCGTAACGCCTGGGGCACGTCATAGACAGTGGTGGGGCTGGCTACGTTAGGTAAAGGTTCTGGCGTCCTTCCCCATGGCCAACATCCGAAAATGCTACCGCCGCCATACAGCCCGGGCCGTGTCAGGAGTTCCCATTCACCCGCGGCGTTCAAGCGAACCGGCAGGTTGCGGTAAAACGAGAACGGATTGGCGGGATCGATGATGACCCAGGTCTTCAACTCGTTGACGTAGCGCACCAGGTAGTAGTCGCCATTGATCCTGATGTAGTTGCCGCCCGTCGCCGGCTGATAAATGTTGCGGTACTGGCCTTCCTCGGCCGCTACCTGCAACCCATCGAGTACCTCATTGGTCTCGAACGGGGCTAGCGGGTTTTCACCTTCCAGGACATAGGCTCGACCAGGAGCGGCAACGGTGATTTTCGGCGGGGCGCCATTGGGGTGTTCGTTTTCGGCGGCGAGATTCTCCTGGGGGGTGAACTCATCGTTAGCTTCACCGACTTCCGCTACCTCGACCGAGCCGCCGAGCGCCAGCGCATTGAAGAGGGTATCGATGCTGCTGAAGATGGCGCCGAGTACACCGGCCTTGCGCTCCTGGGTATTCTTCCCGTTGACGGCCTGGTCGATGTTCAGGCCGATGTTGGCCAGGCCGGCGCCGACAGCCGCGAGGGCAACCGGCCAGCCCACCACGGCCATCGCCCCAAAGAGGCGGCTGAAGGTGCTCAGGTAGCCGATCCACAGCTTTTCCCGCAGGTCGCCATTGGAGCGCAGGGACAGATCGGCGTCGTCGAACATGCGTTCCCTAACCGAGTCACGGATCCAGCTGAAGACGTCACCCTCGATGTCGGGCGCGTCCTGATCGAACAGGCTGCTGTCGTATTTGCCCCAGGCCGAATACAGCAGGTCTAGGGTGTGATTCAGGCCGACGTTGTCGCCATCCTGTTGTTGGGCCGACAGGGGAAAGTGCGCCATGAAGCGGGCGCGATTATCCGGGTGGTTGTTCTGGCACAACAGCCACCAGTGCAGGTCGTGGGAGGTTTCGAATACATGGAAGGCATCTGTTTCGCCAGGGGTATACAGGATCTGCCGACCCTGGCGGTCGATGATGCGCAGTATGTCGCAGGCGAAGTAGTTGCCGATGTACAGGGGCGTGGCCCGCAGGCCTTCGGCAGGTGGCTCATGGGCGTGGAGCATGTCGAGGGTGATGGGCCAGGAGAGGTGGCCGGCCACAGCCTTGAGTACGGTCTTGAGGTTCTCGTTGCTCAGGCGTGAGCCGTCGTGTTCCTCCAGCGCCTTGGAAATGAAATTGAGCTTGGCCAGGGTGCGGAAATTGTCTGAATGCTGGCGCCAGAAGGCGCCCATCTTGTCCCAATAGCGGTCGTGAAAATTGATGCGCCACAGGTCCTTGATGACCACGCTTGGGTACATCTTCACCTCGTTGGTTTCGTTGTAGATCCGGGCGTTCGCCCCCTCGTTGTAGAAACCACCGTCACTGTCCAGCAGGTCGGCATTGTCCTGATCGTGGGCTTGAAAGCGCTGGATCACCAGTTGCGGCAAGGTCAGCGACTCAATGGGCTTGGGGTAGTGTTCCCAGAACAGGAAGGCCTTGGTGCTGGTCACCGAAGTGTTGTCGAAACGGTGCCACCAGACTTTGTCCGGATCGATGTGCTGGATACCGTACTTGTCCAGAATCCCCCGGGCTTCGATATGGGCCATGTCGTGCATGTCGGGGCATGCTTCCACGAACGGGACCACCAGGTCTTTGAGGGCCTGCACGTCGTCGGAGTTGGGAAGTAGGAATTGTGAGTTTGTATCTGAAGAATTCATTTCTCTCTCCTTGAGAAATGGATGGGTTTGAAGTCGGCACTATGCCCTGCGGACTACAGCCTGATCTGTAGGAATGACGGCGCACGGTGTCCGGTATTGATGGATCTGTGCTGTCAGAGGCGGATCCGAACAGACTGCCGGCCCCGCTGCGGCCCGTCGTCACGCCCACTTTGCTGTTTCTTTCACAACTGCGGGTGTATCGTATTCGCCTTTTGCGGGCCCCGGGCCTGTCGCTGATACGTGAGGTAGTTGAGTTCATGTCGTTTACCCGTCGCCAAATCCTCGGTGGCCTGGCCGGTCTTGTTGTCGTTGGCGTCGGTGCGGGGGGCGCATCGCGCTACTGGCTGGGCAAGATGGCTGACGCCGAGGCGGGCCACGACTACGAGCTGATCGCAGCACCGCTGGACGTGGAACTGGTAGCCGGGCACAGGACCCAGGCTTGGGCCTTCGGCCCGTCGGCGCCGGGCACCGAATTGCGGGTGCGCCAGGGTGAATGGCTACGGGTGCGCTTCATCAACCATCTGCCGGTCGCGACCACCATCCACTGGCACGGCATCCGCCTGCCGCTGGAAATGGACGGTGTGCCTTACGTGTCGCAATTGCCGGTGTTGCCGGGTGAGTACTTCGATTACAAATTCCGCGTGCCGGATGCCGGCAGCTACTGGTATCACCCGCATGTGAACAGCAGCGAAGAGCTCGGCCGTGGCCTGGTCGGCCCGTTGATCATCGACGAACGCGAGCCGACCGGTTTCAAGTATGAAAAGACCTTGAGCCTCAAGAGCTGGCATGTCGACGACGTCGGTAATTTCGTCGAATTCAGCATTCCCCGTGAAGCGGCCCGTGGTGGCACGGCGGGACGCCTGGCGACCATCAATGGTGTACCGCAAGCGGTGATCGACTTGCCGGCCGGGCAGATCACCCGTGTACGCCTGCTCAACCTCGATAACACCCTGACCTATCGCCTGAACATTCCCGGCGTCGAAGCGCAGATCTATGCGCTGGACGGCAACCCGGTCGAGCCACGACCGCTCGGCAAGGAGTACTGGCTCGGTCCGGGCATGCGCATTTGCCTGGCGATCAAGGCCCCGCCGGCCGGTGAGGAGTTGTCGTTGCGCAACGGCCCGGTGCGCCTGGGCACGTTCCGTTCGGTGGCCAATGCCGATGCGCCGACCGAGTGGCCGCCGGCCCTGCCGGCCAACCCGATTGCCGAGCCGGACCTGGCCAATGCCGAGAAACTCAACTTCAATTTCGAATGGGTCGGCTCGGTGTCGGTCAACGTTGATAACGGCAAGCCGCCGAGCCTGTGGCAGATTAATGGCAAGGCCTGGGACATCACCGACAAGACCTGCGCCGACCGGCCGATTGCCAAACTCGAGAAGGGCAAGAGCTACATTTTCGAATTGAAGAACATGACTCAGTACCAGCACCCGATTCACCTGCACGGCATGAGTTTCAAGGTCATCGCCTCGAACCGGCACAAGGTCATTCCGTACTTCACTGACACCTACCTGCTGGGCAAGAACGAGCGCGCGCAGGTAGCGTTGGTGGCGGATAATCCGGGTGTATGGATGTTCCACTGCCATGTGATCGACCACATGGAAACCGGCCTGATGGCCGCCATCGAGGTGGCGTGATGCGTCAGATTCGTCCCGCCGCCATCATCGACCGCAGCCGTGATCGCGAATTCATGCGTGAGGCCCTGGCCCTGGCGGCCCAAGGCGCGGCCCTCGGCGAAGTGCCGGTGGGCGCGGTACTGGTGCAGGACGGCGAAATCATCGGTCGCGGCTTCAACTGCCCGATCACTGGTAGCGACCCGAGCGCCCACGCCGAGATGGTCGCCATCCGCGCCGCCGCCCAGACTGTGAGCAACTACCGCCTGCCGGGCAGCACGCTGTATGTGACGCTGGAGCCGTGCAGCATGTGCGCAGGCCTGATCGTGCATTCGCGGATTGCCCGGGTGGTGTACGGCGCGCTGGAGCCGAAAGCCGGGATCGTGCAGAGCCAGGGGCAGTTCTTTACCCAGGGCTTTTTGAATCACCGGGTGCTGTATGAGGGCGGGGTGTTGGCGGAGGAGTGTGGGGCGGTGTTGAGCGAGTTTTTCAAGGCGCGCCGCGCCAAACCTTCAGACTGAACACAAAACCCATTGTAGGAGCGAGCCTGCTCGCGATTCGATCTGACAGTCACATCTGTGCTGAATGTCAGTTCGCAATCGCGAGCAGGCTCGCTCCTACAGGGTTACTTGGTGTCCAATTATTTCTTCGCCACGATGACCGCCCGCATCGGCGCCGGAAGCCCTTCAACGGTCTTGCTGTGATCCTCGGGATCGAGGAAATCACTGAGCGACTGATACTTCATCCACTCCGTCCCGCGCTGTTCCTCGACCGTGGTGGTGCTCACATCCACGCACTTCACATCCGTGAACCCGGCCCGACGTAGCCACAACTCCAGTGCAGGCACCGACGGCAGGAACCACACGTTGCGCATCTGCGCGTAGCGATCTTCCGGCACCAGTACCTGATGCTTGTCGCCTTCGACCACCAGGGTTTCCAGCACCAGTTCACCACCCTTGACCAAGCAATCCTTCAGCGCCAGCAAATGCTCGATCGGCGAACGGCGGTGGTAGAACACGCCCATGGAAAACACCGTGTCGAAGCCTTCAAGGTTCGGCGGCAGGTCTTCGAACGGGAAGGGCAGGTGCCAGGCATTCGGCTCTGACAGGTAACGCTGCACTGCCTGGAACTGGCAGAAGAACAGCCAGTTCGGGTCGACGCCGATTACGCTATTCGCGCCGGCACCGAGCATGCGCCACATGTAATAACCGTTGCCGCAGCCGACATCGAGGATGCGCTTGCCTTTCAGGTCCAGGTGCGGGGCGACTCGCGACCATTTCCAGTCCGAGCGCCATTCGGTATCGACGTGCACGCCGAACAGGTCGAACGGCCCCTTGCGCCATGGCGACAGGCCCATCAGCGCGGTGCGCATTTGCGCGCGGGTCTCGTCGTTGCAATCGGTGTCCAGCTTCAAGCCATTGAGCAAATCGACTTCGCTCGGCTGGATCTTCGGCAGGGCGTCCAGCGCGCTTTGCCAGCGTTCCAGGTCGCCATGGCCCTTTTCCATTTTCTTGTCGAGTTGCGCTTGCAGGGTGTTGGCCCATTCGGCCAGCGGCGTGCCGGCCAGACGGCGGGCGAGGGGGGACAGATCAATCATGGCAAGGCAATCAACGAGGCAAAGTTAAGACACTGGAACCACGGCACGACTTTCGAGAACCCGGCGGCCAGCAGGCGTTCGCGGTGTTCTTCGAGGCTGTCGGGCTTCATGACGTTTTCGATGGCGCTGCGCTTCTGGGCGATTTCCAGCTCGCTGTAGCCGTTGGCGCGTTTGAAGGCGATGTGCAGGTCGGTGAGCAGTGCGTGTTCCTGCTCGTCTTCGAAGCGCAGTTTTTCCGAGAGGATCAGGGCACCGCCGGGCAACAGCGACTGACGGATGCGCGACAGCAACGCCGTGCGCTGGTCCGGGGCGATGAATTGCAGGGTGAAGTTCAGCGCGACCACCGAGGCCGGCTGGAACTCCAGCGCGAGGATGTCGCCCTCGATCACCTCGACCGGCAGCAACTCCTGGAACATCGAATCCTGCCCGTTGAGGTACTCGCGGCAACGCTCGACCATCGCCGCCGAGTTATCCACAGCGATCACCCGGCAACCGTCGGTGCGCACGTGCCGGCGCAGGGCCTGGGTCACGGCCCCCAGCGACGAGCCGAGGTCGTAGAGCACACTATTGGGCTGGGCGAATTGCGCGGCGAGCACGCCGAGGTTTTCGACGATGGTCGGATAACCTGGCACCGAGCGCTTGATCATGTCCGGGAACACCCGCACCACGTCCTCGTTGAAGGCGAAGTCAGGCACCTGGGCCAAAGGCTGGGCGAAAAGGCGATCGGGTTCTTTGCTCACGGCGGTTCCAGCGGTGTAGGTGGAAAAGGCCGGCATTTTAGCCAAGTTGGCGCGGGGATGCGCGGGTTGTCTGATAAAGCGGTGGGCTCACCATGATTTGTGGAGAGAAACACCATTGTGGCGAGGGAGCTTGCTCCCGCTGGGCCGCGCAGCGGCCCCAAAACCAATCAAACTGGTTTAATCAGGTGGATCCGACTGGCCGGGGTTGCGACTGCTACGCAGCCGAGCGGGACGGTGCGGCGTTCCGACAAGCTCCCTCGCCACAGGGGTTAGCGTGATCTTTGGGTGAATGCCGAGGCAGTGATCCCCCATTGTCCCAGCCAGTAACTGAGAATGATCACATAAGGCGCCGCGTCGAACGGCACCACAAACCGGCTGATGCCAATCACGCTGTCGGAGAACACGAACGCCACTGCGCCCGCTGCCGCCAGCAGCGCCGAGCGTTTGGGTACGTCGCTCCCGAGTCGGGCCAGGGCGCGCCAGAGCATGGCGCTGATGGCCGTGCCATAGACAATCACGGGCACCAGCAATGGGCCGAGGCCGTTGGAAATCAGAATCCCCAGCAGGACGGCACCGACGCCAAGGGCCAGCACCAGCGGCAGCACGGCCGGGCGTCGGCAATCGCTCAGATAAGCCTTGAGATAGGCCAGATGCGCGACCAGAAACGCGCCCAGCCCAAACACAAACAAATCCCCCGGCCACGCCAGCAACACATCGCCGACCAGGGAAAAAATCAACCCCAGGCTGATCCAGCGTCGATATTCACCGGGCGGTGCGTCATGCAGCCAGCCGAGCAGGGCCAGCACCGGCAGCGGCTTGACCAGCAGGCACAGCAGAGACGCATGCACGCTCAGGCCATAAAGAAAGGTCACCGCGCCCATCAGCGCCAGTATCAGCCAGCCCACGGTCAGTTGACCGAGATCGTGCAGTCGAACGAATCCACCGGCAGCACTTCCGGCGCCCATGGTTGTTGCGAGGTCAGGCGCAAACGCCCGGTGCCGGGCGCAAAAGCCTGAAAGCGCCAGGTCGAGACCCCGGCCGCGCCGACGATGCCGGCATCTTCCGGATTTCGATAAACCTCTGGCCCCAGGGCGTGCAACACGCCGCCGGCCGAATCCTGGATCGCCCAGCGATAGCCCGTGGTCGGATTGCTCGGCAGGGTCAGGATCAGGTTTTGCCCGTTGCTGAGCTGCACCGGACATTCGCTTTGTTTTTCCACGGTCACGTTGTGCGCAGGTTGCGTGGCGCACGCGGCCAGCAAGGCGAGGGCGAGGGGGACAAACAGGCGAATGGGGGACATAAAGTCAGTGGCTCCGGTGTTCACGACGAACGGCGAGCATAACTGAAGATGAGACAAAGTGTGACCAGAGCCGTGAAGATGAGTGGCGAACGCGTCAGGCTCTGATGCGAGGGTGAGAAAACGAGGCTATTAGCTACTTATCCGGTAACTTCGAGTTCACCTTCAATCTCGTCGACTTGATTGTGGAATTTCAGCTTGAAACTTAGCCAGTATTTTTTAGTGGGAATGTCGAGATAGGATTTGAAAGTTCCTTCGTTGGCGTAGTTTTTTTCTCCCCCATTGAGGTAGAAAACATCTTTCAGTCGTTGTCCACGTACAAACACCTGTTCTCCGTTCGGAGTGGATGAGTCGATGATCAAGTTGATCGCACGTCCATTTGGAGAAAACAGGTTTTTGGAACCCTCGATTGTTATTTCTCCTTCATGGTGATTTACAGTAATTGTGTCGGCATTGAAGAGCTCATCGCAGTTTTGTTTTACTGTGAAGTAATATGAGGTTTTAGGTTTCGTGGAAAACTTTTGAGATGTCATGGTGATATTTCCCTAAAGGATTAAAAGATAAATCGAATGGGGAATGTATAAGAGTAAGGGGGTGGTCCGATACTGTCAATTTTGTCAGGTTTTAAAAACGAATCGCGATAAATATTATATTTTAATGCGTCGAAGGCGATTGAAAAGTGTCTTCACTACCTTCATCACGAGCAAACTGTGTTTGTCATTGATGAAGGTGATGAAGCCTACTTGGTTGTCAGAACAACACCTTCGCCACATCCGCAAAGCGTTTGGCAAAGTGCACGGTAATGCCTTCCTTCAGATACTCCGGCAGTTCCTCGAAATTGCCCTGATTCGCCTCCGGCAGAATCAGC
Source organism: Pseudomonas sp. GL-RE-26 (assembly GCF_019956275.1). NCBI lineage: Bacteria > Pseudomonadati > Pseudomonadota > Gammaproteobacteria > Pseudomonadales > Pseudomonadaceae > Pseudomonas > Pseudomonas sp. GL-RE-26. Next base: position 181,904 of record NZ_JAHBDI010000044.1, on the reverse strand, counting down.
TCGAAAATCTTCTGCCGCCGCGCCGCAATCACCTTTTCCCGCACCCCGCCAATCGGCAGTACGTGCCCGGTCAACGTCAGTTCGCCGGTCATGGCCACGCCTTTTTTCGGTGGCTGATTGCGCGCCAGCGAAAGCAGGGCGCTGGCCATGGTCACGCCGGCGCTCGGGCCGTCTTTCGGCGTGGCGCCTTCCGGCACGTGCAGGTGGACGAAGGCTTCGTCGAAGAACTTCGGATCGCCGCCATAGGACTTCAGGTGTGAGCTGACGTAGCTGTAGGCGATTTCCGCCGACTCTTTCATCACGTCACCCAGTTGCCCGGTGAGCTTGAAACCACGGTTGAGGGTATGGATGCGCGTGGCTTCGATCGGCAGGGTCGCGCCGCCCATACTGGTCCAGGCAAGGCCGGTGATCACGCCGACACCCGACAGCACCTGCTCGTTGCGGAACACCGGTTTGCCGAGGGACGCCTCGAGGTCTTTCGGGCCGAGCTTGATCACAGCCTTCGGCTCATCGAGCAGTTTCATCACCGCTTTACGCACCAGTTTGCCGAGGTTTTTTTCCAGCTGGCGCACGCCGGCTTCACGGGCATAACCGTCGATCAACGCCTTGAGCGCACTGTCGCTGATGCTCAGGCTGCCCTTGGACACGCCGGCTTTCTCAAGCTGCTTGGGCCACAGGTGACGCTTGGCGATGGCGACTTTTTCTTCGGTGATGTAGCCCGACAGGCGAATCACTTCCATCCGGTCCAGCAACGGGCCGGGGATCGAATCGAGGGTGTTGGCGGTGCACACGAACAACACTTTCGACAGGTCCAGGCGCAGGTCCAGATAGTGGTCGAGGAACTCGACGTTCTGCTCCGGATCCAGGGTTTCCAGCAACGCCGAGGCCGGGTCGCCCTGGTAGCTCTGGCCCATCTTGTCGATCTCGTCGAGCATGATCACTGGGTTCATCACTTCGACGTCTTTCAACGCCTGCACCAGTTTGCCCGGCTGCGCGCCGATGTAGGTGCGGCGGTGGCCCTTGATTTCGGCTTCGTCGCGCATGCCGCCAAGGCTGAAGCGGTAGAACGGCCGGCCCAGGGATTCGGCGATGGATTTGCCGACGCTGGTCTTGCCCACGCCCGGCGGGCCGACCAGCAGCACGATGGAACCGCTGATTTCGCCTTTATAGGCACCGACGGCGAGGAATTCGAGGATGCGGTCCTTGATGTCGTCGAGGCCGGCGTGGTGTTTGTCCAGCACCTTGCGCGCGTGCTTGAGGTCGAGTTTGTCCTCGCCGTACACGCCCCACGGCACCGAGGTCGCCCAGTCGATGTAATTGCGGGTGACCGCATACTCCGGTGAGCCGGTTTCGAGGATCGACAGCTTGTTCATTTCTTCTTCGAGGCGTTTCTGCACCTGCGCCGGCAGGACTTTGCCCACTAGCCGCTGTTCGAACTGTTCGAGGTCGGAGCTGCGGTCGTCCTTGGTCAGGCCGAGTTCCTGCTGGATGACCTTGAGTTGTTCCTTGAGGAAGAACTCGCGCTGATGTTCACCGATTTTTCGGTTAACTTCGGCGGAAATCTCTTTTTGCAGGCGCGCGACTTCGACTTCCTTGCGCAGCATCGGCAGGACTTTTTCCATGCGCTTGAGCATCGGCACGCAGTCGAGCACTTCCTGCAGCTCACTACCGGTGGCCGACGTGAGCGCGGCGGCGAAATCGGTCAGCGGCGACGGATCGTTGGGGCTGAAGCGGTTGAGGTAGTTCTTCAACTCTTCGCTGTACAGCGGGTTGAGCGGCAGCAGTTCCTTGATCGCATTGATCAGCGCCATGCCGTAGGCCTTGACCTCGTCGGTCGGCTCGGTGGGCTGGTGCGGGTATTCGACTTCCACCAGGTACGGCGGGCGGTGATGCTTGAGCCAGGTCTTGAGGCGGACGCGGGTCAGGCCTTGGGCGACGAATTGCAGCTTGCCGTTTTCGCGGCTGGCGTGGTGCACCTTCACCAGGGTGCCGTAGAGCGGCAGGGCCGAGGTGTCGAAGTGGCGCGGGTCTTCCTGGGGGCTGTCCATGTAGAACAGGGCCAGGGAGTGGTGTTCGGACTTGGCCACCAGGTCCAGGGTCTCGGCCCATGGCTCTTCGTTGACGATGACCGGCAACACTTGGGCCGGGAAAAACGGGCGGTTGTGAATCGGGATGATGTAGACCTTGTCCGGCAGGTTCTGGCCAGGCAAGGCCAGGCCTTTGCCAGGTTTGTGCTGCGGGGCGTTTTTCGGATCGGCGTATTCGCTCGGGTCTTCGGGGAATTCCTGCTGGTCGCTCATGGGGGCACCTGCGCAATGGGTATGGGTCTTAGATGGGGCAGGTTGGCGGTGGTTTCAACGGTCATTTTCTGCGAAACGGTGTTTCGCAGGCGTGATCAGCGCAGAGACAGGTTAGCTGGATTTCGGCACGACACGTTCAATTGTGGGAGCGAGCCTGCTCGCGAAAGCGATGTATCAGACACATTTATATCGACTGGTATGGCCTCTTCGCGAGCAGGCTCGCTCCCACAGGGGGGGCGGGGGTGTTTTGAAATCTGCGGTCACAAAAAAAGGCGACGTCCTCACGGACGTCGCCTTTCGTTTTACTGCCGCTAAAACTTACTCAGACAGTTTGTACGCAATCACATAGTCACCCATTTTGGTGCCCAGTGAGCCATGGCCACCGACGACCAACAGCACGTACTGCTTGCCGTCCTTGCCGGTGTAGGTCATCGGCGTAGCCTGACCGCCAGCCGGCAGGCGCGATTTCCAAAGCTCGTTGCCGGTGTTGACGTCATAGGCGCGCAGGTATTGATCCAGCGTGCCGCTGAGGAAGCCGACGCCGCCGGCGGTGACCATTGAGCCGCCCATGCTTGGCACGCCGAGTGGCAGGCCGATAGGCAATGGCGAGCTGTCGCGGCTGGTGCCGTTCTTGCGTTTCCACACGACTTTGCTTGTGGTCAGGTCGATGCCGGCCACGTAGCCCCAGGCCGGAGCCTGGCACGGTACGCCGAACGGCGACATGAACGGGTGCATGATCACCGCGTAAGGTGCGCCCGTGTTCGGTTGCACGCCCGCCGTTTCGCTCTCGCGCTTGCTGCCGGCCGCGACTTCGGCGCGTGGCACCATTTTCGAGACGAAGGCCATGTAGTTCGGGCTGGTGAAGAGCATCTGGCGAACCGGGTCGACCGAAACTCCGCCCCAGTTGAAGACGCCGACGTTACCCGGATAGATCAGGCTGCCCTGTTCCGACGGCGGGGTGTACTGGCCTTCGTAACGCAACTCCTTGAACTGGATGCGGCACAGCATCTGGTCGAACGGGCTGGCGCCCCACATGGCTTTTTCGGTCAGTTCCGGGGCCAGCAGGTTCAGGTCCGAACGGGCCTGGGTCGGCGCGGTGTGGTCACCTTTCACGGCGCCTTGCGGAACCGGGATTTCCTTGATCGGGATGATCGGCGTGCCGTCGCGACGGTCGAGGACGTACAGGCTGCCTTGCTTGGTCGGTTGGATCACAGCCGGCTTGATGCCGTCGGCGGTTTTCATGTCCAGCAGGGTTGGCTGGCTGCCAACGTCCATGTCCCACAAGTCGTGGTGAGTGAATTGGTAGTTCCAGCGCACCTTGCCGGTGGCCAGATCCAGCGCGACCAGGCCGGCACTGAACTTCTCGGCGCCCGGGGTACGGTCTGCGCCCCACTGGTCAGGGGTCTGGTTGCCCAGTGGCAGGTAGACCATGCCGAGTTTTTCGTCGACGCTGGCCAGCGACCACATGTTGGCCGAGTTGCGGCTGTAGTGTTCGCCCTCTGGCAGCGGTTCAGTCGCGTCTGGATTGTTGCTGTCCCAGTTCCACACCAGATGACCGTCGTGTACATCAAAGGCACGGATCACGCCGGATGGCTCGTTGGTCGACTCGTTGTCGGTGACGTGGCCGCCCATGATCACCAGGTCACGGGTGATCGCTGCTGGCGAGGTGGAGTAGTAGCCACCGGGGGTGAACGGTCCGATGCCTTGAGTCAGGTCAACCACACCGTTTTTACCGAAACCTTCGCAGACCTTGCCGGTGTCGGCATTGAGTGCGATCAGGCGTGCATCGGCGGTCGGCAGGTACAGACGACGCGGGCAGGCCTGGGCAACGGCTTTGCCGGCCTCGGAAATCACTGCGGAGGCAGCGTTTTCAGACTTGGCGTAGGCCGCTTCGTCGTAGTACGACACGCCACGGCAGGTCATGTGGGCGAAGCCCTTGAAGCCCACCGGGCTCTTGATCTGCGGGTCGAAACGCCACAGTTCCTTGCCGGTGTCCGGGTCCAGCGCCAGCACCTTGCTATGGGCGGTGCAGGCATAGAGCATGCCGTTGGCCTTGAGCGGGGTGTTTTCGTTGGTCAGTTCCACCGGGTCATCGGCGGTTGGCAGATCACCGGTCTGGATACGCCAGGCTTCTTGCAGCTTGCCGACGTTGGCCGGAGTGATCTGCTTGAGCGGCGAGTAGCGGTCACCGAATTCGCTGCGGCCATAGGCCTGCCAGTCTCCTTCGGGCATCTGCGGCGCGGTGCTGGTCATGTCAGCCGAGTCACGACCCAACTCGCCGAGGGTCTCGCCCGGATGGGTGAACTGGCTGGCTACGGCGGTGGCGCCGGCCAGGACCACGGCCACGCTCAAGGCGCCAGTGCCCATAGGGGCAGGGCCGTTGATCAGCAATGGACGACGGAACCACGGCAGCAGCATCACCACACCGAGGGCGAACCACAGCGCCAGGCGCGGCACCAGTTGCCACCAGTCGAGGCCCACTTCCCACAGCGCCCAAACGGTACTGGCGAACAGCACCAGTGCGTACAGGCCCAGGGCCGCGCGGCGGGCGGCGATCAACAGCACGCCGCTCAGCGCGATGCCGATACCGGCCAGCAGGTAATACAGCGAGCCGCCGAGCATGCTCAGCTTGATCCCCCCGGCCAGCATGGCCAGGCCCATTAGCAGAAGCAGTATGCCGAGCAGGGTCGGCCATAGACGGCTTCGACCCAAGGCACTATCAGTGCTCATAGTGTGATTCTCCGTGACGTTTCAAGTAGTCCTGCGCAAGTTCACTGTAGATGACGATCTTGTGCGGGCATGGTTCAGATAAAACGGGTGTGGTTGACGCAGTCCCTGTAGGAGCGAGCTCTGTGGCGAGGGGGCTTGCCCCCGTTCGGCTGCGAAGCAGTCGCAAAGCATTGCACTCGTTGTGCCTGACACGTCGCGGTTGCAAGTATTGGGGTCGCTTCGCAACCCAACGGGGCGGTGCGGCGATCCGACAAGCCCCCTCGCCACATGTCGCTCCTACAAAGGCTTTGTGGTGTTTGTCAGAACGAGGACTGGACCTTGATCCCGCCGATCAGCGCGTCATCGACCTCGTTCACGCCACCGGGATGGCGGATGTATTGCAGGTTCGGGCGCACGGTCAGCCAGTTGGTCACGTGCACGCCGTAATAGAGCTCGGCGCTGTATTCGGTGTCCTGGGGCGGCAGGAAGGACTGATTGTCGAAGTCGAAGACGGCGTTGGCCTGGTTGGTCGCCTCGGCATTCTTGCGAAAGGCCGGGTTGACGTGGACGCGGGCCATGGCGAACCCAATGTCGTCCCGGGCGCGCGCGTCGAACGGGCCTTTGTAGACGAGACCGGCCTGGACATAGTTGTCGATGGCGTTGGTCTTCTTGTCGTGCATCGTGCCGTTGGCGAACAGGCTCAGGCCCCGGGAGTGGTCGCTGGCGACGCTGGTGACTTGCTGCTGAAGGCCCAGCCACACGCCGTGTTTGCTCGAGGCGCTGCGGTAGGCTTCGCCGCTCAGGGCGGCAGGCTGGCCATTGCTGTCCTTGTAGACGTCGGTGGCGCTGGCGCTGCTGTAGTAGTAACCGGCGCGGTATTCACCCGGCAGGCCGTTGAGTTTTGGCGTCCACACCAGCTCCACCGGCAGGACCGCGCCCTGGGTGCCGCTGCCGCTGAGCTTGAAGCCGTTGTTGCGGTCAAGGTTCGATGGGTTCTGTTCGTACGCGCCGACCTGTGCATAAAGCTCTGGCGTCAGGTTATATTTGACTCGCATCGCCCACTGGCTGACCGGCCAGTTGTACCAGATGTCGCCCGCCCAGTTGCCGACCTGGGAACCGCAGAACGCCAGGTTCTGGAAGTCGCAGGGGAAGCTGTTGAAATCTTCGCCTTCGCCGAATCGGCCGACCTTGATGTCGAGTTTTTCATCGAAGAACTTCTGCTGATACCACATCTGCGTCAGGCGCCAGGTCTGGCCGCGGCCCCAGACTTCCTGGGCCGAGGTGAAGCCGCCGACACGCGGGTCGTTGATGCGGTCGTTGCTGATGTTGTTGCCGTTGCGTTCGGTGATGGTCAACTGGAATTCGGCATCGTCCCAGCCGAGGATCTTCTGCAAGTCCAGGTGGGTGCCCAGGCCGAACTGGTCGCTGTAGCGCGCGGTGCGGTCGTGGTCGTAGCCACCGTGCAGATTGCTGCCCATTTCACCGGTGTAATCGACTTTGAAGTCGTAGCCTTTTTCCGCGAGCTCTGTGCGAGTGCCATTCCAGTCACCGAGCATCCACGGTGAATCGCTATCGAAGGCCGGCGCCGCCTGAACGCAGGAGGCAAGGCCCAGCGCGGTGAGGCCACCAATCAGGGGCAGGATGTTTCGGTGGGCAGCAGTTGCAAAGACAGCGCTGTCTTGCAAAGATTTAAAGTCAGGCATAGAGACGGAGTTCTTGATCTTTTTCTGGGGGATAAACGGAAAGCAGCAGGCGTGAAGCGAAAGCAGAAGCGTTTCAGCAGGCAGCGGGGCGCAAGGATAATGTTCTGTTACAAATAGAGAAAGTGCTTTTGCTGACATGCATCGTTTCGGATTTGGTAACAGTGACAAAAGATCGCAGCCTGCGGCAGCTCCTACATTGGAATGCGTATCCTGCCGCAGGCTGCGATCTTTTCCGTTTCACCTACATTTAACGTAAGGTGCGCGGCTTCCAATTCCCACTCTGCTCGAAGGCCCGGCATGACCGAACACAACACCGATCCGTTGCATGGCGTGACGCTGGAACAGATCCTCAACGCGCTGGTTGAACACTACGAGTGGTCGGGGCTGGCCGAGCGCATCGATATCCGCTGCTTCAAGAGCGACCCGAGCATCAAGTCGAGCCTGACGTTCCTGCGCAAGACCCCGTGGGCGCGGGAGAAGGTCGAACGCCTGTATGTGAAGTTGATGCGCACCAAACGACCGCTTTGAACATGGCCGACCCGTCTGCGTTACGCCGTCGTTTGGTGGCCATGGCTGCCATGCTTGGCTGGGCGGGATTGAGCATCCAGATGTACCTGATTTTCCATTCACGCTGGACGCTGGGCGCGAGCCTGATCGGCGGGCTGATGAGTTTTTTCAGCTATTTCACCGTGCTGAGCAACACCTTGGTGGCGACCGTGCTGACCTGTGAATGGACATCCCGCGAGTCAGCCGCGCGCCGCTGGTTCCTGCAGCCTTGGGTCAGCAGTGCGATTGCTGTGAGCATCGCCGTGGTGAGCCTTGCCTACAACCTGCTGCTGCGCCACTTGTGGCACCCCGAGGGCTGGCAATGGCTGGCCGATGAGCTGTTGCACGACATCATGCCGTTGCTGTTCCTGGGGTATTGGTGGCGATGTGTGCCCAAGGGCACATTGCGCGTGTGGCATATCGCGCTGTGGGTGATTTATCCGCTGCTGTATTTCGCCTATTCACTGTTGCGCGGGCATCTGCTGGCGGTTTACCCGTATCCCTTCGTGGATGTGGACAAACTGGGTTATCCACAGGTGTTCATCAATGCCGGTGGGTTGTTGGCGGGGTTTGTGGTGATTGCGTTGCTGGTGATCGGGCTGGATCGGTGGCGGGCTCGAAGGTGAGCGCCATGGGTGTTTTGAGCACCTTTTGTGGTGAGGGAGCTTGCTCCCGTTGCACTGCGCAGCAGTGCTAAAACCTGCATCCTGGTTAATCTGATACACCCCAAGCGCAGATTTACGACTGCTTTGCAGCCGAGCGGGAGCAAGCTCCCTCGCCACAGAACATCCGGCTCACCTATGGATGATCTTTATTCTTCGCCGCTGTCCCCCAATTTCCAGTACCCAACCGCCTTGACGAACTGCTCGTCCAGCCCATGCTCATCGAGCAATACCCGACGAATCTGCCGCGACACTTTGCTCTCGGTCGCCACCCACGCATACAGGCTGCCGGATGGCATCTGGATCTGGCGCACGGTAGCCAGCAGATTGTCCTTGCCACCTTCGCGCAGCACCCAGATCACATTGACCTCGGCCGCACTGTGCAGCACCTGCTGCTCCTTGCCGTTTTCCACTTTGACGATCACCAGCGCACGGCGGTTGGCCGCCAGGCCTTCCAGACGCCGGGCGATGGCGGGCAGGGCGGTTTCGTCGCCGATCAGCAAATAGCTGTCGAAGATGTCCGGCACGATCATCGAGCCCCGTGGCCCGCCGATGTGCAGGAACTGCCCGGGCTGGGCCTGCGCCGCCCAGGTCGAGGCAGGGCCGTCGCCGTGCAGTACGAAGTCGATGTCCAACTCCAGGGTATCGAGGTCATAGCGGCGCGGGGTGTAGTCACGCATCTCAGGCAGCGGACCGTTGTCCTTGCCGGCGCCCAGTACCAGGGTTTCCAGCGCCGCGGCCTGTTCGGCATTCTGCGGGAACAACAACTTGACGTGATCGTCCGTGCCCTGGCTGACGAAACCCGCCAATTCAGGGCCGCCCAGGGTAATTCGGCGCATGCGCGGGGTCAGGTCGACCACGCGCAACACTTCCAGGCGACGGCGTTTGATTTCGTGCATGACACGGTGAATGGTTGAGGCGATGACTTCAGTCATTCGGCGTTCTCCTGAACGGGTTGAACGGCAGGGCCGTCGACGATGGCTTTGGCGGTGTCATTGAGCAGGTCACGTACCCGCAGGATTTCGTCCGGGCTCCAGCGTCCATGGTGCATTTGCAGGGCGTGGCGCAGGTTATGCACAGCCTCATGGATTTCCGCCGGGCGATCATGGCCGCGCAGCGAACGCTTGCTGACGTCGATGCGCATCCGCACGCCATCCAGTGCTACGGCTTGCTCTTGCAGGAATAGACGTCCGGCATCGGTGATGGTGTAGCGTTTTTTTCCGCCTTCGGCGTCGCCCAGGATCAGTTCGCTTTCTTCCAGGAACGTCAGGGTCGGGTAGATCACGCCGGGGCTGGGGCAGTAGGCGCCCTCGAACATGCCTTCGATCTGGCGGATCAGGTCGTAGCCATGGCACGGCTGTTCGGCGATCAATGCCGGCAGCAACAACTTCAGATCGCCGGGGGCAAACACCCGGGGCCCACGGCTTCCGCGTTCGCGGGCGGGACGTTTTTCGAAGCCGTCGCGGCCATCGCCGTGCTCGCGGTGGGGGGAATGATGGTCTCTCATTTTCTGCTTTCTCTCGTCGTCTTTAGATACAACTTAAGATATATCTTAACGAAAATGCAAAGGTTCCTGACCAACGGCAGTCCCTGCATCGGCCCTGGCTTGAAGGTCAAATCGAAAAAATAGAGCTTATTAGTACAGGTAAAATTTCAGAAATTAGTGTTAACTCTCTAATGTATTAGTTTGCTCCATTGTTTACTGGGGTTGTGGTATTGGTCTTACAGAAGGTACTTTGTTAATCTCTCGAATATCATTGCAGGCAGGATGCTGTTTGTAGTCTGTCTCTTACAGTCAAGCATTGGTTTTATAGTTATTCCTGCTTTTTTCTTTCTGCTGTCAAGGCACTCCGGCTACGCACTTGCAGGAACTTTCTTGCTTACTTTAAAGATAAATTGATCGATCATCTTTCGGCGTTGAAAGTTCGGCTGAGCCAATAGCTGCTCGTGACAGTTTTTGCTCGGCATGAACTTTCAGCCCTTCATCCTTTTAAAAACACAGGTACTGAAAGATGTTCAAGAAAATCGCGTTCGCTGCTCCCCTGGCTGTTCTGGCTCTGAGTTCTTCGATGGCGTTTGCCGCAGAAGAAATTCGTAGCTCAATCAACATCAGTGCCACCATTCCAAGCAAGGTTTTTCACGCTCAACCAGTGAATCCTGACTTCGGTAAAGATGAAACGATGGCCTACAATCTGGTCGACGGCACCTTGAGCCCGTTGCGTGCAACTTACGACGTTCGGCACACCAACGGTTCGGTTAACGCTTATGTAGAAGGTGGTCCGCAACCTCTGTTCAATGGTGCCGACAGCATTGCGCTGACCTACTCCTTCAATGGCGTAACCTTGACCGGAACTTCTCAAGAAGTGGTCGGCGATACTGAGTCCAACGGTGGTATGCGGGCTGATCTGGTGATTGCGGCGGCCAAACCAACTACCACTCAGGCAGGTCTTTACACCGCCACCCCTGTTGTGATTTTTGATGCCATTCCGCGCACCTGATTTTCGAAGCCGCAGGCGTATCCCGTAATACGGTTATGAACTAAGTCGGTTCTTTATTCGTTAACGCTTACCGGTCGATGGGTAATCACTGCCCATCGATCGGGTTTAACGCACTTATCTTTAGAGTATCTCGTTCATGTTCCCGATGACTCCCATCGCGACGGCGCTTGCCCTTTTTTTTTGCGCAACGGCTCTGGCTACAGCGGCGGAAAGTGGCCAAACACCTCGAAGTTTGTTAGCGCAGGCCAAAGGTTTGCCTAGCGAGTTTGAAGAGCATTTTTTTGATGTGCCATTAGCGGTGCGCGTGGAACTTGATCAACAGTTTCTGGGGGAGGCGATGGTGGTGTTAACCCGCGACGATCGTATCACCCTCGTTGACTTCACTGATGTCAGTGACAGCACGATCAAAGCCAGCGAACGCGACACTTGGTCCAATTATCTGAAACAAGGTGTAGCACTGGGCGGCTGTCAGACTAAATGTCCTGAACAATTGCTTGCCGTGCACTACAGCCTTGAAAACTCCCTGGTCTCGATTCTCACGCAAAACGCCGAGCGTGACGAGCAGGCGCAGCTTTACTATGCGTTGCCTGAAGGCGGCAGCACCGGGTTGATCGTACGCAACCAGTTGAATCTCAACGGTGGCCAGAATCAGGACCTGGGCGGACGCTATGGTCTTGAAGCCAGCAGCAGTCTGGGTAACTGGACCCAAGCGGTAAACATTCAGCTGTCCCGATTGGGTGGCCCGGATAACCAGCTCTTTCACTCGGTGAATGAGCTCTTCACACAGCGCGAACTGGAAGGTAATTTCCTGCGCCTGGGCCTTTTCACGCCCTCGTCCGAAGGGTTGACGCGACAACCGCGTACTTTTGGCACCAGCCCTGACACGGCATTCGGCGTCATGTACGGCAGCTCGGACAGCTTGGCGATCAATAACCCGAAACCGGCGGTCTATCCGATTTATGTCACCGCCAATCGTCAAGGCTCGGTAGAGATCTACCGTGACGGTTTGTTGATCAATACCCAGGCGGTGCCCGCCGGATTACAGACCCTCGATACCCGACCGCTACCGGGTGGGATCTATGAAGTGGAGGTGCGCCTGATCGAAGACGGTCAAATCACCTCCAGCTCTCAGGAACTGATTTACAAACCCAGCAATTGGCGCAATCACGACGAGCGCTGGCGCTACAACCTGTTCGCCGGCCGTGAATCCAAAGTGCTAAGCAACTGGGACGAGCAGGACGACGGCGACATGACCGCCGGAGCGGCATTCAACTTTCTGCTGCATCCACGAGTCATCCTTGGTCTGAGCGGGCGACAAGTGCGGGACACTTTGCAGTATGGAACCTCGCTCGATTGGGCGATCGTCAACAGTGCCAGTCTTTATGCCAGCGTCTACCAAACCGAGGATTACGGCACCGGACTTGATGTTCAGGGGCTCTATTCCTATGGCAGCGGCAGCATCGTCGCCAGCCACAACCGTAGTTGGCTCGACACGACCCGGCTCTACGACACGTTACCGGACGGTACGCGAGTGCGGCAGCGCAATGTCTTTGTTGGTCAGACAAGTAACTCATCGCTGTCGGTGAATCATCGTCTGACCAGCAAAAGTTCGATCAATGCCCGAGTCTCCCACAGTGAAGGCAACACCGAAGGCACAGGGGTGGATCTCGGATGGACCCAGCGTACCCGTCTGTTTGGCAGCGATGCCAACTGGCGGTTGTCGTTGTTCGACAGGCCGGGAAGTTTCAGTTCGGGTGATGACAGAAACCGCGGTATCGACTTGAGCGTCAACATTGCATTGGGCGGTCCGGGTGAGCAGATATCCGGCAGTATCGGTACCCGTACGGACCGGGATGGCGGCCGGGACAACAACGCGTCGATCAGCTATCGCAAAGACCTTCAGGATCACCTGCTGCAAAGTGTCTCGGCCACGGCGATCACTGATACCTACGGCGTCGGTTTGAATGCCATGGCAACGATGCAATCGGACCTGGTCAACGGCGACGGTTTTATTCAGCGCTCGTCTTTCAACAACGACCTCACCGGCGGTCTTAACCTGGACAGCACCGTGGCCGTCGGCGCGAGCAAGATGGTCATGACCAGCCAGTACCACCGAGATGGCGCCGGCATGATCATCGATGTGGCGTCGGATATCGATGGCATTGTCTTGCGTGCGGACGACTTGAGTGGCAGCAGCGCGGTGCTGCGGCCGGGGCGTAACTTCGTACCCATCACGGCTTACAAAAGCAGCTCGGTGAGTTTCGATTTCGAAGGCAATCATGTGCCTGCGGCGAACATACAGCCACCCCGTTCCAGCTATCACCTGAACAAGGGCGGCGTGGAGTACCGCAAGATCACCGTCAGCAAAACCGTCACCGTGCTCGGACGCTTGGTCGACCCTCAGGGTAAGCCGCTCAAGGGCCATCACATCATCAACCACGCCAGTCGTGGCGTCAGCGAAATCGACGGCTTCTTCTCCATGGAAATGAACGCCGGTTCTCCCACCCTGGAAGTGCGCTCCGGCAACCAGTTGCTCTGCCAGTTCCGTCTCGATCCGGACAACGCCCAGCGGGAAAACGATGTGCTGATGATTGGTGATCTGCGCTGTACGCCGGATACGTTGGCGGATGCCACTGGCAATGCCGAGACGGCCGGATAAGTAGCCGTCGAGGCTCTGGAGGAAGTTTTGTGTCTATCAATATGAATGCGGTGTGTGCCATAAAAAAAGCGATGAGTTATTGTTTTTTGTACTTGAGTCTCAGTACGGCTCCTTTGTTCGCTGGTGCGGCGTCGATGGATATTCAGGCGAAATTCAGTCCTGATCCGACTAATCCGTTGGTTAATAAATTTATCAATACAACGCCGCCTTCAGGGTATTGCGCTGACTTTTATACTACCTGTGACTTCCACAATATCTTCAGTTTAAGAACACCACTTGAGTTTAGTTCAAGTTATGCCATCCCGGGGCGACATAGCGATCCACGGCAGGGCGCGATGTTCAAGGTGCCCGCTGACTGGAAAACATTCGCTGTCACGAAAGTTTCGGGTGAAGGCTCGACCGCCAGCGAAACTGTAGAAATGAAAGTGCGTATTGCCGGTTTAGGGGCTCGATACAGGCTCAGCGATACGTCCAGCAATTTAGTTGGGCGCCCAGACTCTGATCACAGAATTTTGTGGACGGGGCAGTCTTGGATTACTGCTCCATCGCCGTGTAGAAACAGTAATACAACTTCGCACAATGAACGGGAGTACAATTTTTTTTGGCTCACGCCCGTTGCGGGTACATGTGCAAAAACGGCGGCGTATACCATTCCTGGTTTTGAATATTTGTTCTTTGACATTGGTTATGCCCTTGAAACACCCGAGCCTCTAAAAATGAGTCAGGGGATCTACACCGGCAGTGTCACTTATCAGGTAGGGCCTCATGGTGACTTTGATATGGGCGACAACATGTTACCCAGTGAAAACAGCCTGACGCTGAACTTCACCCTGGAAGTTCAGCACACTCTAAAAATTGAAATTCCACCCGGTGGTAATCGAATCGAACTGGAGCCTCAAGGCGGTTGGCAAGCCTGGCTCAATCAAGGGCGCAAACCGGTTCGGTTGTTCCGGGACCAGACCTTTAATATTTCGGCGTCATCACGATTCAAGATGCAGCTCGAATGCCAATACCTGGCGGGGAATGCCTGCGGGTTACGCGACACTGAATCCGCGCATCTGGTGCCGCTCAACACCAGTGTGAGCCTGCCGTATGGCCTGACCGATGCAGCGGGGCAAGCAGTCAATCGTCGCCCATTGCGTCTGGATGGCAGTGGCACGGAGCTTTTTCAACCCGGCTTTTATCTCGATCGCAAGCCGGCAACCCTGCACTTTGAAATTGCCCGTGAACACGTCGAGTCGATGCTGAGTGAGGGCGTTAGAAAAACATACTCGGGTGATGTCACGGTGATCTGGGATTCGGAAGTTTAAACCCATGTCGGTGGATCCGATTCGGGGGGTTAATTTATTGAGGTGGTATGTCATGAAACGTCTGTTGGTACTCTTTGGTTTTTCTGTGTTTTCCCATGCTGCTCTGGCCGGGCCGCAAATCAATGTCGGAGTTGTTTACGACTATCTGGATGGCGATAAAAGTACTTATTTGAAACGTGTATTCAACGGTGGTGACAGCACCGCTTTCGTCAAGATCAACATCCTCGAAATTATCTATGACATCGATGGCAAGGCCCGGGAAATTCCACTGGAGAACCAGGCAGATGGCACTTCCCGCAATGGCTTGATGGCCAGCCCCGCGCGCTTGATCGTGCCGGCCAACGGCATGCAGGGTTCGCGGTTGTTGTACATGGGGGAGCGTGAAAAAGAACGTTACTTCCGTGTGCGCTACGTGCCTGTGGTGCCGGAGAAGGAAGATGAGTTTGCTGTGTCCGTCGAAGAGCGTGAAGACTACAAAAAGAGCCTGTCGGCAGGGGTCAACGTACTGGCCGGGTATGGCACTGTATTTTTCGTACGCCCCAAAGATACTCGTTACGACAGTGTGATCGAGAACGACGTCAGCCAGTACCGAATCCGTAATAACGGCAACACCGTGGTGGTGATCGATGAGTTCAAGGACTGTTCAGTCAAGAATGAACAGGAATGTCAGCCCGTTACCAAGCACCACATTCTGGCCGGTCGAACGTTCAGGTTCGATAAGCAGGCAGGCCGTGAATACCGTTTCACCATGGTTGAAGGGTCAAAAGCCACAAAACTGGACGTAAAGGGATAACACTGAGCATTGGGCGGAAGTTGCGTTACGGCTTTCAGCCTTTTTAATTGCGTGCAGTGCAAACAGGTGATGACGCATGTTTAAGAAATTAATGACCCTCATTTCGATGGTGGCGCTGACGTTGGGCAGCGTTTGTGCGTATGCCCTCGTCGAGCGAGAAACCTTTGAAGTCTCAGTCACCATCCCGACTGCGGAATTCTATGTGTTGCCGGTTGATCCGGACTGGATTGGACGAGAACAGAAACTGACCTGGGATTTGACTGCGCAGGCACTAAGCCCGCTGCGTAAACAATTCGATGTCAAAAACAGCAATGGCGAAATCACTGCACGATTAAGTGAAGAACCTTATTTGAGCAATGGCAGAGACGTAGACAACATTGTATTGGATGTTCAGTTCAACCGGGTAAAGCTCACGGTGCATGATGCGCCCGTCATTTCGGAAATTGACGGAAAAACCGGTAAACGCGTGGAGCTGGTGATTGCGGCAGTCAAACCGGATGACGGTTACAAGCCCGGTGAGTACTACGGCAGCGTGCACATGATCTTTGAGGCGAGTGCTCCTTGATCCTGTTTTAGAAACAAATGACGAGCGTTTTCGTCACGTTTAAATTTCAGGCTGGTTAACAATGAAACTCTCTTTTTCGCTAAAAGTGATGACTGTGCTTTCCTTGGCGGGAGGTTTATTAACAGGGTTGTATGCTCCGTCCGCCAATGCGGTAGTTCAGGAGATTCGGGCGGAGTTCGTACCTGATCCGACAAATCCGATGCTCAACAAATTCAAGAACACAACACCGGAAACCGGGGTTTGCCCCCAATGGATTGCCGCTGTATGCAAGAGGATGGGAATCTTCAGCCTTCAGGTACCCGGTCTACGATTCAATTCCTCAAAACCTATTCTTGCCAATCATGCCGATCCCAGACAGGGTGCGATCTTCAGTGTGCCGTCCAGTTGGCGGAGTCTGGAGGTCGTCCACTCCCGTACAGGCGAGCGGGAGACGGTTCAGATGAGAGTCGCGGGAATTGGCGGCACCTGGAATATGGCCAGACCCCCAGGGGTCAGTGCCTGGTCGCATGGGGGGTACTGGTTTTATCAATGGCGCAATGCGCCGGCTCCCTGTACCGGTGCTGCCGTGGGGGCTGCCGGTACAGCTTTCTCGCCCTTTTTCTGGCTGGTTCCCGAGGGTGCGGGCGCTTGTGGCAGGGTACCCTCTGTCGATATTCCCTGGTTCAACTTCTATTCGGTTTCGTACGTCTATGAACTCCGGACTCCAAACCCCTTGGGAATGTCTTCAGGTGAATACAAAGGTTCACTGACCTACACCACAGGTCCGGGAATGGATTTCGACATGGGGGATGTGCTGATTCCCAACGACGACGCCATTACCCTCAATTTCACCCTGGATGTCATGCATGCGCTAAAAGTCGACGTCCCGCCGGGAGGTAACCGCATTGAACTGGTGCCTCAGGGCGGTTGGCAAGCCTGGTTGAATCAGGGACGCAAGCCGGTGCGGCTGTTCCGGGACCAGACATTCAATATCTCCGCTTCATCGCGGTTCAAGATGCAGCTCGAGTGCCAGTTCATCGCCGGAAACACCTGCGCTTTGCGCGACACGGGCTCTGCCGATCTTGTGCCCTTGAATACCAGCGTGACACTGCCATACGGCTTGACCGATGGAACGGGACAACCCGTTGATCGTCGTCCCCTTCGACTTGATGGCAGTGGCACTGAGTTGTTTCAACCTGGTTTATACGTCGATCGAAAGCCGGGAGCCCTGCACTTTGAGGTGGCTAAGGAGCACGTCGAACAGATGTTGCGCGAAGGGGTTGCCAAAACCTATACGGGAAATGTCACAGTGATCTGGGACTCGGAAGTGATCTAATAGCACGCCCCTGAAGGCTCATTTTACGAGTTCTTCAGGGGCGGTATCAGTTATTGATAGTTTAAATATTGGCTCTTGTCATGGCCTCTCGAGTCAAGCGTCTTGATAGTTCTTTTTCCTCGTCTCCCAAGTCGACGAGCAGCCGATTGTAAATGTCCTCACTTATTGGCGTGCCGGAAAATACGGTGTCTTCCTGAATCGAAAAGCCGTTCATGAGTCCAATAAGTCTGTTTCGTAATTCCATGCGTTGGATTTTCGTCAGTTGTGTCGAATTGCCCCATTCGAGCTGGGTGCTGCGTAAAGTATCGAGCTGTTCTGATTTACTCAGGTAGACCTGTTTGTTTTCTTCGAACTGCGAAGGGTATGTTTCACGAAGAAAGCGCTCCCAAAAATCGAGTTCAAGCATTTTGTTGACCAGCCCATCACCTTGCTCTAAGGACAGAATTGTGTCGTAGGCACCGTCAATCATGGCATCGGTTACACCAGACACCGACCGGTAAAGCATGGATTCGGATTGCCAAGGCAGGCCCAAACGTCCAGCCAAGCCCGTCTGATATGCCAGGTAGACTTCTACTTCGTCAGGATTACCCTCACGGCTGCTCATATCGGCCCGGGCGATATCGTTGACCAACTCAAGGCGTGCCGAACCTTTGGCTAAGGTCACTAATTTATCTTCAAGTTGCGCCGGATTGGAGGAATAGGAGTATGCCTCTGAGGACAGTACTTCGATGCCCATGTTGTTGAATAGTTGCGCACCGGCATCGGCACATCTCACTGGGTCCATCGCCATAGCAAACAGCTTTTCCCTAAGTTTAGTATCCGCATGGATTGCATCGAGCATGCGTGAGAGTCGCTGTATGAGTTGGGCCCGAACTTCGCCACCAGCCCGATAATCGGCAGATCTCCGTGCATTAGAAATGAAATACATAAAAGGCCTAGCGTTGGGTTCGTGAATTAGCTCTTCCCATCGTTTAGCCTGTTCAGCGCTTATACCAGGTACGTTGGTCAATAGTTGTCCGAGCGGCGGATTCCTCTGATCAGGAAGTGGCGCGTCGGGCTCGTTGGGAAGGTCGAAATGTCGACGCAGCTGTTGATAGGCCTGCCGGTTGGAGTCCGAAAGCCTTCTTACATCCAAGCGAGTACGAGCCACAACCCAAGCACTTGGCGAGCTCGGAACCACTTCAGGGATCACGGTTATCGGATTTTCCCGCATATCGAGAAAAAAACCGCGAGGTCTGGTTTTGGCGAAAGTGCCTTCGGGCCAAGTGTTGATCGAAGAGTTTCTCAACCCTAAAATCATCAACCTGGGCATGCGCCCAATATCTGGCAACAGAGTCAATGGATTGTCTTCGAGCTCAAGTATTTCCAGATAGGTCAAGTTCCTCAGTTTTTCGACTGAGCGAGAGTCCAGTGTAATTGAGTTGTGACACAGCCTCAGACGTTCCAAGCGATGCATGGCACCGATGCTGTCTGGCAGGCGCGTCAGTTCGCAGTGGTTGGCATTGAGTTCCCGAAGATTTGGAAAGTCCTTTAACACTCCGTAAAGCTCGCTTGAAAATCTTGTATTGTCGAGTTTAAGCACGGTGACTTTGTCGAGGAATTTTTTGAGTTTTGGGCGCTTCGACCACCAGGTTTCCAAATCTAAGACCAACATCTCCCTCGAGAGGTTAAGAGAAAAAGTGGACGGTTCCGTTCGGCTGCCTAGGTCTGTATTTTTTCGCTCGAAACAGTTAGTAAGCCGTTCGACAATGTGGCTTCCACCGCCGCTTAAGAATCCATCGCTGTCCCAAACCTCGCTAAGAGGGTACTGGCGCTCCCATTGATCAAGTATTCCCCGTAACTCAGCGAGATCGTTTTCCTGTTCGTCCATGGCCTTGAGTGGTTCACCTCGGGAGATCAAGGCATTAGCAAATACTTCAACCTCGGCCTCGCTGAAGTGTGGATGAAGATCCTGAATGCGTTCGTGCAGTGTTTTTCCTTCCTTGCTGATGCCTCCTGCACGTACCAACAGCACGGTCTCGTGCTCGACCACCATACGAATCGGTGGTGTGGCCAGAACCGCGCGGCGCTCGCTCGGTGTCTCGGTCTTGGCGATGATCCAGTGCCTGAAGAACCCGACATCCCCCGCTCGATATCCCACCGCTCTGCGCCCATCCCTGCCCATGGCCTGGAGCAGGGCAGGAAGAAAATCATCGGCTGCGTGGATCTGCTGATCCTCGGCGTCACGCACTTCGTATTTTCCGGACTCGTTGCGGATCATGACCCTTACTTGTGCTGCATCTTCCGGCCCGGCGCTGCAACGCAGTTCGCCGTCGAGCGCGCCCTGGCGGATTTCGATGCGCAGGTTGCCGAAGGTATCGGTTTGCGTGCGCAAGGTGCCCAGCACCAGGCGTTCGGTATCGCCACTGACCAGCGCGTTGTCGTACAGGCCGTGGGCAGCGCGCACCGCCTGGGTCTCGAACTGAAGTTCCCGGGCCTGGCTTTTCAGGCGCAAGGGCAGGCGCTTGTGTCGGGTAGTCTGCTGGCGTTCCGAATGGGTGGCGCTGGCGAAGATTTTTTCTGCGACGGGGCCGGGCAGTTCGGGAAAGTCGCTGAACAGTGCAGCCATTTCGGGGGGCAGCGCAGGAAACGGATTCACCGGTGCCCCCAGGCGTTGCAGGGTGTCTGTCAGCAAAGGCGGCGGCGGGGCGTGCTCGATGTGCATCCTGCGCAGTTCGGCCTCTTCAGTACCGCTGATCTGACGGATCCGCTCCAGTTGCGTGTCGCTGAAGGCATCGGTCGTATGGCCCAGGCGACGCATCAGGGTCGTGCCTTCCCACTCGCGCGGGTTCTCCGTTTCACTGACCCAGGCACCATGACTGTTGTGCCGCAGGTTCGGGGTATACGCGTCGGGGCGTTGTGGATGTTGAATGCGGTGTTGTCCGGTTACCGGGTCTGTTTGCACGGCGAACAATTGATCGTCCAGTCGCAGAATCTGTTGCCCTTGATGCTGGTAAATCCCCTGTGCATCGGGCCTGGCGTCTGTGGGCAAGGCCAGGTCAGATTGTTGATAGGGGGCGAGGTCCGGGTTCCACAACCGCGTCCGCCCATCGGCCGTTTGCACCGGCTTGAGTCCTTCGAAGAACGGCGAGAGTTTCGCCCGCGCGACATTGCCGATTGCGCCGCCCGCCGCAAATGCGCCCAACTGGACGACACTTTCCAGCACGCTGATGGTTTGTTCTGCTGCTTCGGCAAAATGACCTTCGGCCAGATCGACGATACCCTCGACCACTTCATCGGTCAGTTGATAGGCGGTGTACGCCAGCATCAGCTCGCCAAGGCCAGGGACAAGTGGCGTCGCCACCAGCAGCGCGACGTTGAAAATGTCCGACAGCATTTTTTCCAGGTTATCCCACCAGGCCCAGCGGGCCATGCGATCGGCGTACTCGGTGGAAATCGCGATTTCCCGCCCATCGTTGAGAATCTTGTTGAGCTTCTGGCGGTAGTAGTAGCCCCAAAGATCATTCTTGAACACCGTCTCTCGGTCGGTCTTGACGCTCGACAGGCTGAACTTCAAGTCAGGGTTGGCCACGGGTGTTTCACGCCAACTGGGCAAGTTGGAGCCAGGTGGGACCGGCTGCCATTCGATTGTGCTCAGGCGGTCATTGAGGCCGGCAAAGAAATGCCCGCGTTGCTGATGGGGCACGAACTGGCTGAAGTACTGTTGATAACGTTTGCTGGAGGTGCCATCGCGCAGCTGGCGTGTCAGTTCTGTCATGAAATCGAGCGTCGACGGGTACAGCTTGAGCGGATGCTCCGGGTCATGGGGAACATACGCCATGACCGGGACGGTGCCTGTGGCGGTGGATACATCAGGGGCGATCAGCACAATGCCAACCAGGCGCGTGTCCATCATCGACAGGTTGTAATAACCGACGGGCTGCCCGCGCCATTGCATTTTTGAGCGATCGTCGAGCATACCTTGCACGACGTCATAGGCCTCCTGGTCGATGTCCTTTTTCATCAGGGCCATTTGCGCCGCAACGTTCAACGCACTTTTCTGACTGCGGATAACGATGTAGCGCAGGTAATTGCTCGCCACTCTGTTGGTCGACAGCAAAAAATCGTTCAGATGCTGTTGGTATCTGGCACCGATGTTCAGTTCGCGGCACAGTGATTTGAACTGATCGATGCTCAGTTTGTGCTTGAGGTGTTTGACCCCGAAATGCCCACGAGCGTCGGGGCGGGTGATGAACTCGGAGTCTTGGTGAAACGACTCGTCGAGCGAAAAATTATGCAGGGCGGCGTCCAGCAGCGAAACAGTTCGGCTGGTGGTACCGTCTGAAAAGTCATGCACCCACCAGGATGTTTTCACCGGTGCATACAAATGTAGCCAGGTCTGCTCGACATCGTCATCGACGCCGAAGCGGTCCTTCAGCGCCTGTTGCAGGATGGGCCGGGCAAATGCGTAGACATCCTGCAGTTCGCTCAGTGCGCGATCTACCTCGTTTTGCGCCGTCCAGCTGAGCTTGATGCCGTGCTTCAGTCGTTGCTGCAGCACCTGGGTGGCTTTCCGCAACGGGTCTGGAAGGATCACTCTGTCGGCTTTCAGTTCGTTGACACGAGCGATGGAGGTGTCTTTCAGCCAGTAAGGGATAGCCTGTTTGACCCGTTCAAAATGGATACTTTTATCGGCCAGATCATTGGCGAGCGAGTCTGGAATATACGGATTGGGCATTGTCTGATCGTCCGTTGATCAATAATGGAACGGACAGACTAGGTACGCGTGGCCCCCGAAAAAAGCTCAAAAACTGGTTTGAAAGGATGCCTGTTTTGCCCCGATCTTCCCAAAATCAAAGAGTGAAAAATACATAGTTACCGCCACCCCGGCCCCGGTTTTGGTACTGGTTAGCGCACAGCCGTTGCCTGGGTTGGCTGGCACATCGTGTGGGTGCCCGGTTGCAGGTACGGCGTCAGAATCGGTGCCATGCCCTTGAGCACCTGCACCGGCAACGCTGAAGTGAAGGTGAAGTTTTCCGCCGAGCGGCCCGGCACGAACGCCGTCAGGGTGCCGAAGTGGGAATCGCCAATGTAGAACACGAACGTGGCCGTGCGGTTGAGCGATTTCGAACTCAGGATCCGTCCGCCGGAACCAATGGCTTCGATACGGTTGTCGCCAGTACCGGTCTTGCCGCCCATGGCCAGTGGGCTGCCATCCGGCAGTTTGAAACTGCCGGCCACGCGCTTGGCCGTACCGGCATCCACCACCTGTGAAAGGGCTTCGCGCATGGCGGTCGCCACCTCGGATGGCATCACCCGTTTGCCGACGTCCGGGTCATTGATCAGTTGGGTTTCATAGGGTGTGTTCGCAGCGAAATGCAGGCTGTCGATACGCAGGGTCGGCATGCGTACGCCATCGTTGAGGATGGTACCGATCAATTCGGCCAGGGCGGCGGGGCGGTCGCCGGAGCTGCCGATGGCGGTGGCCAGCGACGGCACCAGGTGGTCGAACGGATAGCCGACTTTCTGCCAGCGCTGGTGAATATCGAGGAACGCTTCGATCTCCAGCATGGTGCGGATGCGACTGTCGCGGGCACCCTTGTGCCGGCTTTTGAACAGCCAGCTGTAGACCTCCTGGCGCTCGAACTGGCTGGCTTTGACGATCTCGCTCCACTTGGCGTCGGGGTGATTGAGCAGGTAGCCCATCAGCCACAGGTCCAGCGGGTGGACCTTGGCGATGAAGCCTTGATCCGGCAAGTCGTAGGAGCCGGGAGCGTAGGCCTCGTAGAGCCGCACAAGACGTTCGTCAGTGAGTTTTTCCGTGAGCGTGGCGCCCTTGAGGTGTGAGCGCACGAAGGCGTTGAAGCTTTCCTGGCTGGCCTGCGGCAGCAGGTAGCGGTGCACGGCGGCCATGCGGATCGGGGTGGGGCGCATGCTGTCGAGGAAGGTATCGAGGCGGTCCTGGGTGTCCTTGTTCTTGTACCTCTTCCAGAACTTGAGCAGGAACGAAGTGCCCTCGCGGTCGGCGAAATCGGCCAGGTACTCCTGACGCCGTGGGTCTCGGTCGTCCTTGAGCAGTTCGGCACTGCTGTTCGGGCCGGAGTAGATGGTGTAGCGCACCAGGTCTCGCATCAGGCGAATGAACGGCAGGTTGATCGATTCGCGCAGGGCGTCGCGTATGGGCGGTATCCGGCCGTTGTCTTCCTTGCGGAAGTTGTGGAACACGTGCAGGCCGCCCCCGGTGAAGAATGCCTCGCCAGGGCTGGCGGAGTATTTACGGTCCAGAGCGGCACCGAGCATTTTTTGCAGGTCGCGGTCCTTGTTCTCGATCAGGTAATCGACCGCCCAGCGGCTCAGGCGGTCCTGGTCCGGCACGTCGACTTTCTTCAGTTCCGGAACGGTCATGCCGGCGTATTTGTCGTGCAGCTCGGCGATGATTTGCAGGTAGGTGGTCAGCACGCGCATTTTCGCGGTGGAGCCCAGTTCCAGTTTGCTGCCTTCGTTGATGTCGAATGGCTGGTCGGTGCTGTCGGTCTGTACCCGAACCCGCGAACCGTCCGGGGTCAGTTCGAACAAGGTGAAGCTGTAGCGCACCTGGGTGGTGCTGGTGGTGGTCAGGAGGCGTTCGCCGATCAGGCCGATTTGCGTGGCAAACTCCGGGTCGGCGAGTTTTTTCAGGTACGCGGTGGCTTGGGTTTGCAACTCGCCTTGCAGGGTGCTGGTGGCGGAGAGGTCAAGGCGGTCGAGGTCATACAGCGGGCGATTGAGCATGCCGGCCAGACGGCTGCGCGCAACACTGATGCCCTTGTTGGTTTCAATCGGTTGAATGGTCGGCTGGGTGGCCCAGTCGCGGTAGGTCACTTTGCTGGCCAGGGCGGCGGCGGCGAACTCGGCGTCGATCACATTGTTTTGCGCCAGCAGGCGAATATGGCTGTCGGTGAGGTCGGCCAGTTCATCGTGACCCTTGGTCAGGTAATGCGACGGGCGGCGCTGGGCAATCATCAACGACAGCATTTCGCGCAGGGCCAGGCCTTTTTCCGCCATGGTTTTTGGATCCGTCGCGGTGCTGGACAGCGCTTCGTTGGCCTGATTGAAGTCGGAGCCGTACCACACTCGCAACCCTTCAGCCATGCCGTGCACTTCACCGTGGCCCGGTACGGCTGACAGCGGCACGCTGTTGAGGTAGTCGCGAACCACGTTCTGCCGGGCTTCGAGGGTTTGTGGCCCGGCCTGGTAGGCGCGTACGGTGGCGGAAATCATCTGGCGAATCTTTTCCGCGCCATTGACCGTCAAGCCATCGGGGGAATGCCGGTACTTCTCCAACTGCGTGGCCAGGGTACTGCCACCGGCGGATTGGCCGGGAACGTGCAACAGCTTGGCCACCTGGGACCATGCCGCCATGCCGAACCGCGGCCAGTCCACCGCCGGGTTGGCCAGCGGTTCTTTTGGATCCAGCAGGAAGCGGTTTTCGATGAACAGAAGGCTGTTGACCACCACCGGCGGGATCGAGGCAAAGGTCGAGTAAAGCTGCTGTGGATAGTTGTACTGGTACAGCGGCGCTGCACGGCAATCGGTGATCGACAGCCCGGCCTGGATTTTCTCGGCATAAGGCACGAACAGGCCCTTGTCGCTGTACTTCAACAGCGCCGGGGAAAAGCGGGTTTGTGCTTCGACGACGAAATCGCGCTTGATCAGGCGCGGCAGGAACTCATCCAGCGAGCTGTAGCCCAGGCGCCGATCGAACGGGCCGTCCCCCGGATAGCGAATAGCATCGCTGGGGCCGGGCTTGAGTTCATAGTTCAGGGACGCGGCGTATTTGCTGACTTCCCGAGCCTGGAACTTCGAGGTACGCATTTCCCTCGCAGCCGCCAGCCCCACAACAATCGCGATTATCAACAGCAATAGCCAGAACGCTCCCCATCCGTGCCTGGAGCGACGGGGTTTTTCAGGAATAGGCGCTTCATCCTCACGTTCATTCGGAACCACGGTTTTACTCGAATCGGTTTGCCACAAAGCGCCCATAGTCGACTGATCCATTCACGCAGATTGATCGGACTTCACTGAAGCTTAGACGGTGGTTGGCGAAGGTGAAAAAAATGTGAAGGGCAAAATGTCGGGTAATGGCCTCTTTTTGTGGCGAGGGAGCTTGCTCCCGCTGGGCTGCGCAGCGGCCCCCAGGCAGGCAAATGCGATTTGTCTGGATGATATGTTTCACCGGCTTTACGACTGCTGCGCAGTCTAGCGGGAGCAAGCTCCCTCGCCACAAGAGGATCAGCCAGCCATTTGTACTCAGGGCCAGCACGCATCCCAGAGCGGGTAGTCGCCAATTTTATCCACAAGCCCCGCCCTGAGTGGATTGGCAACGATGTAGCGAGCGAACGGTAGAAGATCTTCTCCGTCGCGGATGGCCCGGTCGTGGTAGCCGGTTTGCCAGAAGGCTCCTCTTTCGTTCAATTCCCGGTTGATCGTGAGAGTGCTGCGAGATTTTATGGCCTGCATGAGTTGCGGCAGCGTGTGCCGCTCAAGCTGTATTAACCAGTGGAAGTGGTCCGGCATGATGACCCAGGCCATTGAGTTGACCCATTTTTGATCATGGGCTCGCCTGAGCTCCTCAACCAACAGGCGTCCAAGCCGCCAATCCGCGAATAATCGGCGGCGCTGATGTACGACTGCGGTTATTAAATATCCCCGTCCTGATTCTGAGTAACGTCCGCGGCGCAATAGTTGCGAATTTGGATGTGGAGGCATTCCGTTGCTCCCTTTAGCGTTTGGTTAAACGCTAGCGCCTTGTTTTCCTACTCGTGGCTGCGATTGCTGAATGAAACTTCCCTGCGAATTGAAAGATTCGGATCCACGCAGCGCCTTTGTGGCGAGGGAGCTTGCTCCCGCTGGACTGCGAAGCGGTCCCCTTATCAGCAACTCTGCTCTGTCTGGAATATCTGGTTTTTTGGTTTTGCGACTGCTGCGCAGTCGAGCGGGAGCAAGCTCCCTCGCCACAGTAGGACGGTGGGCTGAAACACTTGAGCTAGAGCTTTATAGGCTTTTGTCTGGGCATGACGATGCACCATTGTTGTGCAATACTCGGCGCCGTTTTCCCACTGATCTTGCGGGTATTTCCTACAAGACGACTCTGCCCACGAAGCAGAACCGGTTCGGGAGGCGATGGCTTATCGGTCAGCGCTTCGCCACTCGGTGGTCATATCCAATAACAAGACGAGGATGTCCCCATGCCCGTAGGCAATCACCTGCCCCAAGGCGAGACCGCTCAGGGCGGTCCGCTTAAACGTGAACTCGGCGAGCGGCATATTCGCCTGATGGCACTCGGTGCCTGTATCGGTGTCGGCCTGTTCCTGGGCTCGGCCAAGGCCATCGAAATGGCCGGCCCGGCCATCATGCTGTCTTACATCATCGGCGGTCTGGCGATCCTGGTGATCATGCGCGCCCTCGGCGAGATGGCCGTGCACAATCCGGTCGCTGGCTCGTTCAGCCGTTACGCCCAAGACTACCTCGGCCCGCTGGCGGGCTTCCTGACCGGCTGGAACTACTGGTTCCTGTGGCTGGTGACCTGCGTCGCGGAAATCACGGCCGTGGCGGTGTACATGGGGATCTGGTTCCCCGATGTGCCGCGCTGGATCTGGGCGCTCGCCGCGTTGATCAGCATGGGCTCGATCAACCTGATCGCGGTCAAGGCATTCGGTGAGTTCGAGTTCTGGTTTGCCCTGATCAAGATCGTCACCATCATTGCAATGGTGTTCGGCGGCATCGGCATCATCGCCTTCGGTTTCGGCAACGACGGCGTGGCCCTGGGGATTTCCAACCTGTGGACCCACGGCGGCTTCATGCCCAACGGCGTGCAAGGCGTGTTGATGTCCCTGCAAATGGTGATGTTCGCCTACCTGGGCGTGGAGATGATCGGCCTGACCGCCGGTGAAGCGAAGAACCCACAAAAGACCATCCCCAACGCCATCGGCTCGGTGTTCTGGCGGATTCTGCTGTTCTACGTCGGCGCGTTGTTCGTGATCCTGTCGATCTACCCGTGGAACGAAATCGGTACTCAGGGCAGTCCGTTCGTGATGACTTTCGAGCGGCTGGGCATCAAGACAGCGGCGGGCATCATCAACTTCGTGGTGATTACCGCTGCGCTGTCGTCCTGCAACGGCGGCATCTTCAGTACCGGGCGCATGCTCTACAGCCTGGCGCAGAACGGCCAGGCCCCGGCCGGCTTTGCCAAGACCTCGACCAACGGCGTGCCGCGGCGTGCATTGCTGCTGTCGATTGGTGCGTTGCTGCTGGGCGTACTGCTCAACTATCTGGTACCGGAAAAGGTGTTTGTCTGGGTGACGGCGATTGCCACCTTCGGCGCGATCTGGACCTGGGCGATGATCCTGCTGGCCCAACTGAAATTCCGCAAGGGCCTGAGCGCCAGCGAAGCGGCCGGCCTGAAATACCGCATGTGGCTGTACCCGATCAGCTCTTATCTGGCGCTGGCGTTCCTGGTGCTGGTGGTCGGCCTGATGGCGTACTTCCCGGACACCCGCGTGGCGCTGTATGTGGGCCCTGCGTTCCTGGTGCTGCTGACGGTGTTGTTCTACGTGTTCAAGTTGCAACCGACCAATGTTTCGCAAGGTGCGGCGCGTTCGGCTTCGTAAGTCGTAATGCCTGAAAGACAAAAGCCCCGGTCGAAATGATCGGGGCTTTTTGTTGAAGGACATTTATCTGTGAGCAGGGGCTTTTGTGGCGAGCGAGCTTGCTCGCGCTGGGGCGCGTAGCGGCCCTGAACGCTGCAATCGTGATCCTTCAGGTGCACCACGCTATCCGGTTTACGTCTGCTTCGCAGCCGAGCGGGAGCAAGCTCCCTCGCCACAGAAGCAGTCAACGGACGGCGACGGTTTGCGGTGACCGGGTCAACCACTTGTTGAACTCCAGCCACGCCGCCAGCAACGCCATCAACCCGGCACCCACCAGCGCCGTGAAGATCTGCATGGCAAAAGCATCGTTGGTCAACGCATTGACCATGTCCGCCAATGGCGCCAGCAGCACGCCCAGACAGAAAATCTCCAGCGAGAAACGGCCCATGCGGCAACTTTGCTGCGCGAGCCAGTTTTGCGTCCATCCACTGTCGGGAATCAGTTTCGCCGTGACATAGGCCAGTGCCAGGAAGTGCAGCAGGCGCACGGGGGACAGATCGGTCTTGCTGATGGGGTACAGGAAGTTTCGCAGGCTCGCCGGCACCACGGCATCGTGAATGTCCGGCCAACGCCACAGAACGGTCAACACACCGGCGGCTACTACATACAGCGCCGCACTGACAAACAGCGGCTGGCGTAGCAATGGGCGGGACTCGGGCAAGCGCGGGCGCTGGCTGTGAATCGCAGCGGCACCGCCGAGTACGAACAGCAACTGCCAGGCGACCGGGTTGAAATACCACACGCCGTCCTTGATGGCCGTCAGGTTCCAGCCAGCCAGCGGCACCATCAGGTACAGCGCCAAGGACATCGCGACCACCACCCAGGCCTTGCGCACCAGCAGCGGCAGCACCAGGGGCAAGCCCGCCAACAGCACGATGTACAGCGGCAACGGGTCCATCAGGTTCGGCTTGAAGCGCAACAGCAGTTCATCGATCAGGGCCTGCTGCGGGTTGCTGATGAAGTGATGCATGCCCATTTCCTCCACCAGGTCCCGTGTTTCCACGTGGCTGTTGGCGAAAAACACAATGCCCATCAGCATCGCCAGCAGGAAGATATGCACCACGTAGAGCACCCAGGCCCGGCGCAGGATTTTCACGCAGGCGATCAGAAAGCCTTCGCGCGCCAGGACTTTGCCGTACGCCAGTACGGCCGCGTAACCTGCCAGAAACACGAAAACCTCGGCCGCATCGCTGAAACCGAAGTTACGCAGGGTGATTTGCCCCAAGGGGTTGTGGGGCACGTGATCCCAAAAGATGAAGATCAGTGCCAGACCACGAAAAAAGTCGATCCGGTGATCGCGTGCTAACGTCATGACAGCAGGCTCGTAACAGCGGGTAAAAATGGGATTGGCCGCGGGCGCAAAGGCCACGCGCCCGATCGGCGGCGCGCAGGGTGGACTGATTCGCGGGCAATTGCAAAGTCGGGATATTGCCGGATGTCTCGGGGGTTGCCCCAAGGCTCAACCGCTGGTCTGAAAGGTCCGTCAACCTGCGATTTCTGACAGCAGACAGTCATCAAATACTAATGAGTGCAACGTTCTTGAAACGGAAGCGTCCCATGAGACTGTTGTGGAAAGGGCTGTCCAGTTACACGGTGATCGGGGTCGCCAACACCCTGATCCACTGGCAGATCTTTTTCCTGCTGAGCGTGGCGGCCGGCCTCAGCCAGGCAATCAGCAACCTGGCGGCCTTCTGCGTGGCTGCGTCGTTTTCTTTCTACATGAACGCGCAATTTACCTTTGCCGCCAATGCGACGGTCGCAGGTTACCTGCTGTTTCTTTTGGGCATGGGGGCATTGAGCCTGGGGGTCGGTCATCTCGGCGATGTCTGGCGATTGCATGGTTTGCTCACCGTGGCCTTGTTCTCGGCGTTGAGCCTGGTATTCGGCTTCCTGTATTCCAAATACGTGGTGTTTCGCGAGCGTGATCAATGAAAGTGTCGCTCATTGTCCCTGTGTTCAACGAAGAACAGGCGATCGACCTGTTTTATCAGGCGGTACGACGGGAATTGAAGCTCAGCGGCACCGACGTCGAGATCGTCTTCATCAACGACGGCAGCTCCGACCGCACGGCCGAACAGGCTACGGCACTGGCCCAGGCGGATGATCAGGTCATGCTGATCAATTTTTCGCGAAACTTCGGCAAGGAGCCGGCATTGTTTGCCGGCCTGGAACACGCCAGCGGCGATGCCGTGATCCCGATGGATGTCGACCTGCAGGACCCGATCAACGTCATTCCGTTATTGGTCGAGCAATGGCAAAAGGGTGCCGACGTGGTGCTCGCCAAGCGCCGCAGCCGGGCCGCCGACGGCTACCTCAGGCGCCACAGCGCGTCGATTTTCTACCATGTGCTCAATCGCATCGCCTACACCCGCATCGAGGAAAACGTCGGGGACTTCCGGCTGATGGATCGCAAGGTGGTCGATGTGATCCGTTCCCTGCCCGAGCACCAGTTGTTCATGAAAGGCGTGTTGTCGTGGGCCGGGTTCAATACCGTGGTGGTGGAGTTCGAGCGGGCGGGGCGAGTGGCGGGGAGCAGCAAGTTCAACGGCTGGAAGCTGTGGAACCTGGCACTGGAAGGCGTGACCTCGTTCAGCACCGTGCCGCTGCGCTTGTGGACTTACGTCGGTGGCGGCATATCGATTTTCGCGGTGCTCTATGCGGTGTACATGGTGCTGGACAAGATTTTCTTCGGCAACAGCGTCCCCGGTTATCCGTCGCTGATGACCGCGATCCTGTTTCTCGGCGGCGTGCAACTGATCGGCATCGGCATCCTCGGCGAGTACATCGGGCGCATCTACATCGAGGCCAAGCACCGGCCGCGCTATGTGATCAAGGACATCGTCGGCGGTAAAAACCGGGGCGGGCGCTAGCATGGGCCGGTTCAGCGACTTCTTCGTTCGCGAGCTCAGCCGGCATCAGGTCTGGAAGTTTTTTCTGTTCGCCACCTTGGTGTATGTCCTGCCGTTGATCCTCGCGGATTTTCCCTACATCGATGACAACTGGCGCTCGCTGTCGGCGGGTATGGCCTGGGCCGAACAGGGCCGACTCTTCGCCCAGCTGTTCTACAACGCGCTGTCCTTCAGCCATGCCGCGCCGAACATCTTTCCCTTGCCCTTGTTGATCGCCACGCTGGCCATGGCGTCGGCGCTGACCAGCCTGACGTTCCATTACTTCCGCCAGCCCACCGTCGCTTGTTGCCTGGTGCTGTTGCCGCTCTGGTACAACCCGTTCTTCCTGCAAAACCTGTCCTATCAATACGACGGTCCCGCCACGGCCCTGAGCCTGGTGACGGTGATCTACGCCATAACCTTTCGTCACCCGTGGCGCGGCGTGCAATGGCTGGTGCCGGCGTTCCTGATAGCACTGGCGCTGGGGTTGTATCAGATCAGCCTGAATGTGTTCCTGGGCCTGTGTTGCCTGGAGTTGCTCAGGGCCGCCAACGATAAAACGGCCCCGGTGCCATGGCGCGACCTGCTGGGCTGGAAAGCCGCCCAGGTCATCCTCGGCGGGTTGATCTACAGCGTCAGTGCGGGTCCGTTCATGGACTCCAATCGCACATCGATGCTCGATTGGACGGCGCATGCTTCATTGCAGATCCAGATCAACATTGGCCGGGTCCTGGAAAAGGTCGTGCTGCTGTTCCATGGCGGATGGCTCTGGGTGTTCGGCGGGTTGCTGTTGCTCGCGATAGCCGGGGCGGTGCGGTTGGGATTGAACGTAGCGGCGCGCCAGGACAGCGGGCCGAAGAAGCTGTTGATCGGCCTGATGTGTTTGCTGACTTTTCCGGTGGTGACGCTGCTGGTGTCCGGTGTGGCTCTGTTTTTCCGCGACTTCAACGAAGGCGCTCGCACCTTGATGGGCTTCGCCGTGCTGCTGGTATTGCTGTTCTACCTGGGTCATCTGGCGCTGGCGTCGATCCATGAGCGCCTGCCACTGTTGTTGATGATTCCCCTGCTGGCCATGTTGTCGCTGTCGTTCGCCTACGGCCGGGTGCTGACGGTGCAGAAAACCTTTGCGTCCACGGCGCTGGCCGGTCTTGCGTACGACATCGCCAGCCACCAGTCGCTGCGCGAGGCCAGGCGGATCTACATCTCGGTGAGTTATTCCGACTATTGGTTAGTGGCGGCGTCAGGCTCATTCAAGCAGCTGCCGGTGCTGCACTACCTGCTCAATACCGACTTTTACATGCTGGCCGAGAATCTGCCGAAAGCGGGGATCACCAACGTGGTGGCGGAGCGGGAGCGGCGCAACGCGACACGGGTGGGTTATCAGGGTTATCCGGCACTGGTGGACAGCCAGTACTACCGGATTTACCTGATCGGTGATTACGGTTTCATCGTGATGAAGGAACCGACCCCGAGCAAAACACTGCGTTGGTGAGGCGCGATTTTGATCGGGGTGGCGAGGTCATGCCGCCGCTATGTCATGGGGCTCGAAACTGTCGGCCCGGGCCATCTGCCACATCCGCGAGTAGAACTCGCCGTTCACCTCGCCGGTCAGCAACTCCCCCGGTTTGAGGAATACGTGCAACTGCGAGAACAGCTTGATCTCGGTCGCCGACATGCGTCGCACCAGATGCTTGGCCGACAACTGCGACGGGTGTTCGAGGCCGGCGGCGGCGAGCATTTCCGCCAGGGCCTTGAGGGTGTTGCGGTGGAAGTTGAATACACGCTGGGCCTTGTCCGGCACCACCAGCGCGCGCTGGCGCAGGGTGTCCTGGGTGGCGACGCCGGTCGGGCATTTGTTGGTGTGGCAACTCTGCGACTGGATGCAGCCGATGGCGAACATGAAGCCGCGTGCCGAGTTGGCCCAGTCGGCGCCGATGGCCAGCACGCTGGCGATGTCGAAGGCGCTGACGATCTTGCCGCTGGCGCCGAGTTTGATCTTGTCCCGCAGGTTCAGGCCCACCAGGGTGTTGTGCACGAACAGCAGGCCTTCGCGCATCGGCACACCGATGTGGTCGGTGAACTCCACGGGCGCGGCGCCAGTGCCGCCTTCCTTGCCGTCGACGACGATGAAGTCCGGGAGGATGCCCGTTTCCAGCATGGCTTTGGCGATGCCCATGAACTCCCACGGATGGCCGAGGCAGAACTTGAAGCCCACCGGTTTACCGCCGGACAACTCACGCAACTGTGCGATGAAATGCATCATTTCGATCGGCGTGGAAAACGCAGTGTGGCGCGACGGTGACACGCAGTCCTCGCCCATCAGGATGCCGCGGGTTTCGGCGATTTCCCGGGTGACCTTGTGTTTGGGCAGGATGCCGCCGTGGCCGGGCTTGGCGCCCTGGCTCATCTTGATTTCGATCATCCGCACCTGCGGCGTCCGGGCTTGCGCCGCGAAGCGTTCCGGGTCGAAGAGACCGTCGCTGGTGCGGCAGCCAAAGTAGCCGCTGCCCAGTTCCCAGGTCAGGTCGCCGCCGTTCTCCCGGTGATAGGGGCTGATGCTGCCTTCGCCGGTGTCATGGGCGAAGTTGCCGAGCTTGGCACCCTGGTTCAACGCGCGGATGGCGTTGGCGCTGAGGGAACCGAAACTCATGGCCGAAATGTTGAACACCGACGCCGAATACGGCTGGGTGCACTGCGGGCCGCCGACGGTGACCCGGAAACTGCTCGGGTCGCTCAACGGCGCGGGGCGCATGGAGTGGCCGATGAATTCGAAACCCGACTGATACACGTCAATCAGTGTGCCGAAGGGTTTGTCGGCGGTTTCATTCTTGGCCCGGGAATAGACCAACGAGCGCTGGGCCCGTGAGAAGGGCAGGGCGTCGCTGTCGGATTCGAGCAGGTACTGGCGGATTTCCGGGCGGATACCTTCGACCAGGTAGCGGATATTGCCGAGGATCGGGTAATTGCGGCGCACCGCGTGGGGGCTTTGCAGCAGATCGAACACACCGATCAGGCTGAGGACAGCCGTGACGGCGGTGATCGGCCAGAGCCAGTCATAGTCAAGAAAAGGCAGGCTGGCGAGGGTGAAGATCACGCAGACGGCAAAGAAGGCGTAGCGGCTCAGGAGTGACAGGCTCATACGGTTTCCTTGGGTTCGGACTCAATATTGTGGCTAAAACACAAAACACTGTAGGAGCGAGCCTGCTCGCGAAGGCGGCGGTGCAGTCGACATCGATGTTGGCTGACATACCGCTATCGCGAGCAGGCTCGCTCCTACAGAAAAGCTGTCAGGCATTTTGTGCCTGGAGAAAAATCGAAAACAGCTCGGACTGGGATTTGATCCCCAGCTTGCTGTACATGTGTTTCTTGTGGACTTTCACGGTTTCGGCAGAAATTTCCAGCTTACGGGCGATTTCTTTACTGGAGCAACCGCTAAGCATCAAGCGCCCGACATCCAGCTCCCGGGCGGTCAACTGCGCGCCTTTGAGTTGCTGCACAGAGGCCTCCAGCTGTACCCGCCAGTCGGCTTGCGGCGGTGCGGGGGCCAGGGCCACGACTTCGTTGATTTCATAGGGTAGACGCTGGCGCAACAAACCGAGCACCCACGGCTGGATCAACGACAACAAGGCGATCTGCTGGCCGCTGAAGCGCTGGGTGCTGCCCAGGGACAGGCACAGCGTGCGGTCGCCTTCGAGCTGACAATTGAACTGGATTTCGTCGGCCACCACATTCAGACGAAAGTAGCGCTGGTAATACTCGGTCAGCTCGAAGTGCTCCGGGGCCACCTCCGACAGGCGATACAGCCCGGTGCGCGACTGCTCGCGGCAGGCGATGTAGAAGGGGTCGAGCAGGTACAGGCCGCGCAGGTAATCCTGGAACAACTGGTCGGGGCTGCCGTCCTCGCCGGGGCATTCGGCGAACACCTGGGGGCGCTGATCGGCGCTGAAAAGCAGCGCCACCCAGCTGTCGAAGGGCACGTACTGGTCCAGCAAGCGCACAAGCTGGGTCCAGAAGTTGGGCTTGTCCAGGGCGTCGATCAGTTGCCCCACCGAGCGGTGCCAGGCGATGTCGTCCAACGAGAGTGTCATGCATCTACCCCTATCGTGTTACCCCAGCGGCGTAATTCCCCGCCCGGTTGCTTGCTGCGCATACTGGCGCACAGACACCGACCGGGCAATCTTTCTGCCGTCCGGCCCATAACAAGGAATACCCATGAAGGTCGAACTCGCCCAACTGGCAGGCCGTGACAACGATACGGCTTACAACCTCGAACGCACCCTGGCGGCGATGGCTGCGTGCGCAGCCGACACGCAGCTGATCCTGTTCCCCGAAGGCCACTTGATGGGCTTCCCTTCGGCCGAGTCCGTGGCCGAGGTGGCCGAGGCGCTGGACGGCCCGTCCGTCAGTGCGGTGATCGCCGCCGCCCGCCAGCGCAATATTGCCGTGGCCATCGGCATGGCCGAGAACGACAACGGCCGTTTCTACAACACCACGTTGCTGATCACCCCCGAAGGCATCGCGCTGAAGTACCGCAAGACTCACTTGTGGGCCTCGGATCGCGGTGTCTACGAGGCGGGCGATCGCTACGCCACCTGCCTGTGGAACGGCGTGCGCGTGGGCCTGCTGATCTGCTACGACATCGAATTCCCCGAAAGCGCCCGCGCCCTGGCCCAACTGGGCGCCGAGCTGCTGATCGTCACCAACGGCAACATGGACCCGTACGGCCCGACCCATCGCACCGCGATCATGGCCCGGGCCCAGGAAAACCAGGCGTTTGCGCTGATGGTCAACCGTGTGGAAACCGGCGATGACAATCTGCTGTTCGCCGGCGGCAGTGCACTGGTTGATCCGCTGGGCACCCTGTTATTCGAAGCCGGACGCGAGGAAGGGCAGTTTGCCGTTGAACTGGACCTGAACCAACTGACGACGGCGCGCCAGGATTATCGCTATCTGGATGATCAGCGGCTGAAGTTGCCGGGGGAGGTAGTTGAGCATGCGTCCGGATTGCGGGAGCTGCTGATTCCTGTGCGCTGATCCTGATTTCTTGTCGACCAGGATGACGCCATCGCGAGCAGGCTCGCTCCCACAGGGATCTGCAGTGGATTCAGATTTTGTAACCGACACAAAACCCTGTAGGAGCGAGCCTGCTCGCGATGAGGTCCTCCCGGACAACACACCTGCCTGACCCAAGAACAACAACGCAACACCCGTAATTTGCGCCGAACTCGGCTCTGCCATAAATCCAATAAAATTCGGAGTAGTCGCTCATGGCTCGTTTGCAACGCACCCTGTCACTGGGGTCGGTGGTGCTGTTTGGCATCGCCTACATGACGCCGATCATTGTGCTCGGCACCTTTGGCATCCTCGCCCAATCCACCGCCGGCATGGTGCCGGCCGCGTACCTCGCGGCGCTGGTGGCGATGTTCTTCACCGCCATGAGCTACGGGCGCATGGCCTCGGCATTCCCGGTGGCCGGCTCGGCCTACAGCTATGTGCGCAAGGCCATCAGCCCGAAACTCGGGTTCATCGCCGGTTGGGCAGTGCTGCTCGACTACCTGTTCCTGCCCATGGCGATCTGGCTGATCGGCGCGGCCTACCTCAACTCCGCATTCCCGGCGGTGCCGCAGTGGATCTGGGTGCTGGCGTTCATCGGCATCACCAGCGCGATCAACATCGTCGGCCTGAAACTGGCCAACGGCATCAACGCCTTGCTGATGCTGGTGCAGTTCCTGGTGCTGATCGCCTTCGTCGCGTTGTGCGTGCATTACGTCGGCGGTGATGCGAGCACGCCGTTGTGGTCGATCAAACCATTTTTCAACGGCGACATGCAGATGCCGCTGATCATGAGCGGCGCGGCCATCGCCTGCTACTCGTTCCTGGGCTTCGACGCGGTCAGCACCCTGACCGAAGAAACCCGCGATCCACGCCGCACCATTCCCCGGGCGATCATGCTGATCACCTTGATCGGCGGGCTGATTTTCGTCGGCGTGTCGTACTTCGTGCAGATTGCTCATCCGTCGTTCCAGTTCGACAACGTCGACTCGGCGGCCTATGAAATTGCCCGCAACATCGGTGGCGACCTGTTCGTGTCGATCTTCCTGATCGGCCTGATCGTCGGCCAATTCGCCTCGGGGTTGTCGGCCCAGGCCAGCGGTTCGCGGCTGCTGTACGCCATGGGTCGCGACGGCGTGTTGCCGAAAGCGTTTTTCGGCACCTTGCACGAACGCTTCGGCACGCCGATCAACAGCATCCTGCTGTGCGCGGTGGTGGCGTTGCTGGCACTGAAACTGGACGTCACCACCTCGACCTCGTTCATCAACTTCGGCGCGTTCCTGGCCTTCAGCCTGGTCAACCTGTCGGTGATTTTCCATTACTGGATCGGTGGCGAGAAAAAAGGCCCGCGTGAGTTCGTGCTGTTCCTGCTGTTCCCGTTCATCGGCCTGGCAGCGGATTTGTGGCTGATGGTCAGCCTCGATCATCTGGCGGTGTACCTGGGGTTGAGCTGGCTGGCGATTGGCGTGGTGTACCTGGCAGTGTTGACCGGCGGTTTCCGTCGGCAGCCGCCGGAGATGGATTTCCAGGAAGCTGCATAAGCCTTTCTGCCTGAACCTGAGGCCTTTGCTCACGAGCGGCGGACATGTGATCCTTAGCGTTTTTGAGTCAAAGGCCTTTTGTTTATGTCGACGTACTCCTCGCCAACCTCCGGGACAATCCGCATCGCCGCCGCCCTGTTGATCGGCCCTGACGGCCGCACGTTGCTGGTGCGCAAGCGCGGCACCACGGCGTTCATGCAGCCGGGTGGCAAGATCGAGCCCCATGAATTGCCGGTCCACGCCCTGGCCCGGGAGCTGGAAGAAGAGCTGGGTCTGGATATCGACCCGGCGCAGGCCGTTTACCTCGGTCACTTCTCGGCACCGGCCGCCAACGAGCCGGGTTTTGTCGTACATGCCGAGCTTTTTCAGCTGAACATAGATTCAGATGTCACCCCGGAGGCAGAGATCGAAGAAGTAATCTGGATCGACCCGGCCACCGATGGCGATGTCAGCCTGGCGCCATTGACACGGGACCTGATCCTGCCGTTTTATCGAGCATCGCTGACCGCGATCGCCTGATCATCACGCAAAGGACTTCGCCCATGATCCCGCTTCAAGACCTGCTGATTTTTGCTGCTGCCGCGTTGCTGATGGTACTGACGCCGGGGCCGAACATGATTTACCTGATCTCCCGGTCGATCTGCCAGGGGCGCAAGGCCGGGGTGATCTCGCTGCTTGGGGTGGTTGCGGGTTTTTTCGTGCATTTGTTCGCTGCCGCCGCCGGTTTGACCGCGGTGTTCCTGGCGGTGCCGATGGCCTATGAGGTGTTGAAGTGGGCCGGTGCGCTGTACCTGTTGTGGCTGGCCTGGCAGGCGGTCAAACCCGGTGCGCGTTCGCCGTTCGAGGCGCAGCAGTTGCCCCCGGATTCGTCGCGCAAGCTGATCACCATGGGCTTTCTGACCAGCGCCCTGAACCCGAAAATCGCCTTGTTCTATCTGTCGGTATTTCCGCAGTTCATCACGCCGGAGCACGGTTCGGTGTTCAGCCAGAGCATCATCCTCGGCCTGACCCAGATCAGCGTCAGTTTCTGCGTCAACCTGCTGATCGCCATGTTTGCCGCGGGCATCGCCTCGTGGTTCGTCAGCAATCCGACCTGGCTGGCGATGCAGCGCTATTTCATGGGCTTCGTGTTGTCGGCGCTGGCGCTGCGGCTGATGCTTGAGCAAAAACGGATGGTCTGAGGATGTGGATCGAACGACTGGATGCCAGCCATGCCCTGGACTACCGGGCGCTGATGCTCGAAGCCTACGACCTGCACCCGCAGGCCTTCACATCGAGCGTGCGTGAGCGGGCGGCGATGCCGCTGAGCTGGTGGGAGTCGCGCCTGAGCGGCAAGCTGGACGTGGTACTCGGGGCGTTCGAAGAAGGCCGGTTGGCCGGCATCGTCGGCCTTGCGCTCGAGCCTCGGGAAAAGGCCCGGCACAAGGTGACGCTGTTTGGCATGTATGTTTCACCGACGGTCCGCCAGCGCGGGCTCGGCCATCAACTGATTCAGGCGGCATTGGCCGAGGCGCGGAACCATGGGGGTTTGCGCCTGATCCAGTTGACCGTCACCGCCGGCAACGATGCCGCGTTCAACCTCTACCAGCGCTGCGGTTTCGTCCAGTTCGGCCTGGAACCGATGGCCGTGCGGGTGGAAGAGGATTACTTCGACAAGATCCACATGTGGCGCGAGCTCTGAAATCACCGCAGATCCCCCTGTAGGAGCCGGTATTTGTGGCGAGGGAGCTTGCTCCCGTTGGACTGCGAAGCAGTCCCGATACCATCCGCCACGGACTTTCAGTCAACACTCAAGAACATTTACGACTGCTGCGCAGCCGAGCGGGAGCAAGCTCCCTCGCCACAGTGGACAGCATCTGGCTTCTCAGCGAACTGCACTAACCCCATCCAGCGTCGAAAACGACGTGTCCTTGGCCGTCAGCAAGAAGTCGCGCATGTACGGCGCATCAAGCATGTCGGCGCGGATTGCCGCATACAGTGTGGCGAACAAACCTTTCTCCCCCAGCCGCTTGGCTTTCACATAGCCCCGCGAGCTGTATTCATGCAGTGCCCAATGGGGCATGCCGCACACGCCGCGACCGCTGGCCACCAGTTGCATCATCATCACCGTCAGTTCCGAGGTGCGGACCTGGGCCGGCTCGATGTCGGCGGGTTCGAGGAAGCGGGTGAAGATGTCCAGTCGGTCCCGTTCCACCGGGTAGGTGATCA
The DNA here is from genome assembly GCF_019956275.1 of Pseudomonas sp. GL-RE-26. NCBI lineage: Bacteria > Pseudomonadati > Pseudomonadota > Gammaproteobacteria > Pseudomonadales > Pseudomonadaceae > Pseudomonas > Pseudomonas sp. GL-RE-26. The sequence continues at coordinate 142,488 of NZ_JAHBDI010000044.1, read as the reverse complement.
GGGTTTCCGGGAGCAAGTCTTCGGGGACGATATAGGCCTTGCTGGCCAGGCGGTGCTGGTTGGCCACCGCGAGCATCGCTTCATAAGTGAACAGCGGGACATAGGTGATCCCGGCCAGATCCACCGGATCGGAGGTCACCACCAGGTCCAGATCGCCACGGGCCAGGGCCGGCAGCGGTGCGAAGGAGAACCCCGAGGCCAGGTCCAGCTCGACCTCTGGCCAGGCGTCGCGGAACTGGTCGATGGTCGGCATCAGCCACTGGAAGCAACTGTGGCACTCGATGGCCATGTGCAGACGACCGGCGGTGCCACCGGCCAGGCGACTGATGTCGCGTTCGGCGGCGCGCAGCAGCGGCAGGGTGGCGTCGGCCAGTTGCAGCAGGCGCAAACCGGCGCTGGTGAAGCGCACCGGTTTGGTCTTGCGCACGAACAGCTGCATGCCCATGCGCTCCTCCAGCTCTTTGAACTGGTGGGACAGGGCTGACTGGGTCAGGTGCAGGCGATCGGCTGCATCCACCAGGCTGTCGGCTTCGCGCAGGGCGTGCAGGGTCTTGAGGTGACGGATTTCAAGCACCGGGGGCTCCATGAGGAAAACTTGTCGATAAATCGAAAAGGTTGAGTTTGTCTCATGTTGGTGCCGCTGTCGACCACAAGTACGGCGGAGCACATTGCGTGCCCCGCCGTTGCTGCTTCACAGCGTGGAAAAGTGTTTGTTGCCCAGCGGTTTGCCGATGTCGCCGCGCCAGATCGCCTCGATCGTACCGCCACTGGCGGCCACGTCCTTCTGCCATTGCAGGCCCAGGTTGCGTTGTTCCGGCCGTTTCAGATGGCCTTTGACGAAGTCGCTGAACTGAGGCTTGGCCGAGGTGTAATGGAAGTGTGCGTACCATAGGGTTTGCGCCGGTTCGCTGCGCAGGTCGCGCACCTCGTACTCCTGGAGGAAATCCCGTCGTCCGTCTGCGCGTTTGCCCAGGTCGCGCAAACCGCCTTCCTTGCGGATATCCACCACTTGCTGTTCTAGCAGATAGTCCAGATAACCTTCGGTCGGGGTTTTGCTGTTCATGCTTTGATCGATGCGCAGGGTGCGCCCCGTGCGCAACATCTCATCCGCGCGATTGCGCAATTGCAGCGCTATGGTCTCGGCGGGGGACAACCGTTCGATGGCCTGGGCGCGCAGGGTCAACTCCGCCGCTTCGCTGCTCATCATGTGTTCCAGGTCGACGGGCAGCATGTTTTGCTGCGCATAGCCTTTGACTTTGTTGGTATAGGCGTCCGCAGCCCCCAGCCTTTTTCCGGCCTCTGTCAGCAGCGGCCTGACATCGGTCGGCAGCATCGGTTGCGCGGAGACAGCTGGTTCACTGAGGTGATATTTACCGGTGGAGCGGGGCAGCCAGGTTTCCGTACGGCCATCGACACCTTCAATGGTGAAGCGCTTTTGCCGGGTGACTGCGTCGGTGCTGGCGATGCCGATCAACAACTGGTTGTCTTCGGTCTCGAACAACTGCTGCCCGGGCCGTCCTTCCTTGGGAACCACTGACGGGCGGGTCTTGATGGCATTGCGCGCGAAGTCTTCGACCCTGTCCAGATTGTCCAGAAATGCGCTGACTTGCTCCAGATCCAGGTGCTGCGAATAGCCGATGGTCCAGGCGCCCAACTGACGGCGGAACTCGCTATAGGCGGCCAGGCAGTCTTCGAGGACTTTGTTGCGCTGACTGACGGTGGCGCTCACCTGGGGCAGGTGATGTTGTGTCAGTAACACGCGGCCGACCTTGTTGCGGGCTGTTTTCAATTGCGTGTGGAAGTACATCCAGGACAGGTCGGTTACCGCGTCATAATGGGTGATGATTTCCAGGGTATGTGCCGTTTTCAGGTAGAAGTGATTGGCGTCGCTGAATTTTTCATTCACGGTCGTCATGTCCTGCGCCATCTTCGATTTTTGCATCCGGTTGGTGATCCGGCGGTTCCATCGATTGGCTTCCTCGACCGTCGTATGGAGCTGATCGAAGTCTTTGAGAAAGCCTTTGCGGACTTCCTTGCGCTGCGCCATGAGCTGCAAGTGCGCGGCGGTATCGGTGACCGGTGTGGTGTCTGAACGGGCGATCAACTGATCGATACGGTCGAGGTGCTCCAGCAGCCGTTCCTTGACCAGGGCGATCCGCCGTAACGAACGGTCGACGATGATCCAGGCGCAGCGGCTTTGAATATCCTCGATCTGCACGCGTTTGCGGCCATGGCTGTACAGCATCAGCTCATCGAGATTCAGGTATTGGGCCTGGGCAAGGTCGATATCGTTCGCGCAGGTGATATCGGCACGGGCGCGAAGGGTCGGGCGCTGCCGGGGTTCGAGGCCGAAGTAGTGCTCCAGCGTGACGTTGCTGCTGCGGGTCTGGGTATCAAGCCGTCGCGAGTAGGCGTCGGCGCTATTAGTCAGGGTCAACTGCCGACGCAAGGCCCGATCCGTCCACCAGCGTGGCAGCCAGCGGCGAATGGCGACCGGCCAGAGCGGGTCCAATCCATCGGCCATGTGCCCAAGCACCGCGCCACCCCCCACGCCGCCGCCTTCGATCACGGCGCCGTACACCGCGTAGTGGGTGTTCCAGTGGCCGGACTCATCCAGGGCAACCGGCTGTTTGTAGGTCCGGCTGCTGGTGCCGCTCAAGCGCCAGCGGGGTGGTTTGCCTTCCAGCTCGATGCGATAGATTCGCCCCTGGCTGACCATAAAATGGCCGTCAGTGTGGCGATACACGTTGCGATAAATGCCTTCGGTGCCCGGTTGCAGGCCCGCGAGGGAAATCGGCTTTTCATATTCGTAACCGTTGAAGCGTTCCAGGGCACGTCGTGCCTGATGTCGCGTCGATACCTGCAAGGCGCGCGGGCTTTTGCCCAGCGCCCGCCACTGACGATTGCGCGTGACGGCGCGGGCCGCAACGGGCGCAGCGCTGGCACCCGGGAGAATGTCCATGGCCGCATCGATCAGCGACAACAGCACCGCTTCCACCTCGGCCAGGCCATGACCGACATCACCGCGCAGGAAGGCCGCCACCGCCAGGTTGGCGCTGTTCCAAGCGTCGTACAGGGCAATGGTCGCACCGACGAAAGGCAGCATGCCCACGGCCATTTTCAGGTAGTTGAACATCGCGCCGGACTTCAGGGCGACTTGCTCCAGGTACAAGGCATCGTTGGAGCGCGATGTCATCCGATGGGCTTCGAGCAAGCGGCCCATGTGCACGTTCAGCAGATGCGCCGCCAGGGAGGTGCTGGATGGCCAAGGCGTACCGACGCCGATCAGGCCGTCGAAGTTTCTCACTCTCGCCTCGTTGATTCGGCTGACGTGATGGGCGAACTCTCCGGTCAAGGCCCGTCCGGCGAGATAGGTGACCATCGAGCTGCGCAGGCAATCGTTGAATAGCCGTATCCGCGCCTGCTCAAGGCTGTCGAACTGGCGCATAAACACACCGTCCGGGCTGTCCGGCAGGTAGAGCAGGGTCAGGCCACTGATCCGCTCGACAATGAAGGTCACACCGGACAGGGTGCTCGACCCCTGGCCAGGGGTGTCGATGCCGCCTACTGTCAGGTGCGTCGGCAGCAGTTCGATGCGTTGGCCATGGGCGCTGAAGGCTTCACGGCTGCTGGCATCGATGGCGATCTCCAGGACCTGTTGGCCATCGGCATTGATATCTTTGGCGAGCACGGCGAACTCGCCTTGCAGGCGCAGCATCAGGCGCCATGGTTCGCTCAGGCATTCGTGGCGGTATTCATTGCTGAAGGCCGGAGCGGTCGAGGTGCCGAGGAAGGTTTCACGAATCAACGTTTCATACTGTCCGGCCAGGTCCAGTTCGGTGACCATCTTGCGCAGCCAGGCCGGGGTGATGCCGGTTTTCAGCTTCTGTTGATCCGTCGCGTCGCCGCCGCTGATCTCCACTTGCATGAACGACAGTCGCCACGACATCGCCTGATCAATGTTGCTTTGCGCCAGGTCGCCGAGGGACAACTTGCTGCTTTGCTGGCTGGCCACCAGCACGTTTTCCTGGGGTGTCCCCGGTGCCGCCCCCTCGGTGACGACCTTGCGCCAGGCAGTGGAGTCAGGCACGTCCAGTCGCACGTCAACGTTTCGGGTCAGGCCGAACGCCTGGCGCAGGTGGGCATCAATGGCCTTTTTGCTGAAGGTGTCGCGGGGCGGCAACTCGCGCTCCAGCCACTCATGGGAGCGATTCATGGCCTTGATGTAGGACTTGAACAGCGTCTTGATCCGCTCACGTTGTGCGGCGGGCAAGGCGCTGTGCCACGCCGGCAAACGTGCGGCCAGCGCACTGCTGTGAACTTGCTCGACAATGTGCTGATGAGCCAGTTCACGGGCTGCGGGGACAGAAACTGTCAGGCCGGCGAGGGTCTGTTCGCGCAGCTTTTCCAGTTCCGTCTCGCGTTGACTGGCGCGAGATGGAACCGGGTTGGCGGTCAGCAGCCGGGCCACTTGTTGTTCACAGCTGTGAAGCTGATTCTGCAAGGCGTATTCGAACGGGTTCGCAGTCAGTGGCAGGATATGCAGCGCTTGACTGCCGACATTGGCCGAAAGTTTGAACAGCGTCTGTTCCAGAGCCTGTCGAGACGCGAACCGTTGCAGGCCACCGAAGCGTCCGGGCCAGTAGAGCAGCAGGCTCTCGGTCGAGGACGGCAGCAAGGCCGACGGCCGGGAGAACAGTAATACACCGTCCAGTTCCCGGGATTGTGTGCCGGTGGTGTCACCTTCAGTGTCCGTCATCGACAACACCAGGCGCGCTACCACCACTCCGTCCGGGGGTGGTTGATCCGGTGCATCCAGCACGCTGGTCAGCCATTGATGTTCCTCGTGGCTGATCTGGCTCAGGCTCAATTGCAGCTCGGCTTCGGCGCGCAGGCCGTCCAGGCGTGCCTGGTAAAGGGTGGCGTAGTGCGGACGGTTTTTGTGGCGCAATTCCAGCATTTTCTGCGCACTGTCGCTGTGCAGCAGCGCGGTTGCAGCGCGGGTGCTGGCCTGCTCGGCCGTCGTGAGGGCGTCCATTTGCTGTTGCAGGCGTTGCAGGCGCGGGTCAGTGTGATCACCCTGAAAGTTCTCGCCCAACAAGGTATCCAGTGCCGTGCGCTGTTGCGCCAGTGCCTGGTGACGGATGCCCAGTGGAATATCGGGGCTCAACTGGCCGAACAGGACACCGTCGTCGTTGGTATCCACCTCCAGCAGGTCGGCGGGCAGGGCCAGGATCGATTCGTTACGCGACCGGTCCTCAGGTGCGACGTGCAAGCGCGACCACAGGGATTCGGCGCTGGTCTGCAGCACCTTCTGCTCAAGCGCTGTGTACTCGACCCTGAGGGTGCCTGGCGGTAGCCGGGGTTGGTCGAACATCTGCGGCTGATGTTCGATCAGCCAGCTTTCCATATCGACACGGTTCTCAAAGGTCATCCAGGCGGATGGCCGGGAAGGCAAGTACAGCAGTTGAGCGACCGGTTGCTTCGTGTCCCGGGTGATGACCAAGGCGCCCGATAGCTTGACTGACAGGCCTATGTCATCCATGAACTGCATTTGCTCGACGTAAACCCGTGGAGTGGCAGGCGTTGCTGTCTGCACGGGTGGGTCGAGGATCGCCTGTAATGTCTCGATCTGTTCGGTTTGCAGAATGCCCTGGGCAAAAGCCCATTGGCTCGATGCCTCGAAATGCTGACGGTACAAGCGGTTGGCCTGTGCCTTGCGCGACTGATCCGTACCGCGCGCACGGGCATTCCACCAAGTGCTGGCGAGCGGCGACTGCGGGTTTTGCGCCATAAGCGCCCGCCACTGTTCACAGCATTCATTCCAGCGTTCCGAGGCGCTCAGGGTCAGGCTTTGATCCGGGTTTGCGGGCAAAGGAAAGACAAGGCCGAAATCGGCCGTTAGGGGGGTGGTTTCGTCAACCATGACGATGAATCTCCAGAAGGCCGGGCCGTGCCGGCGGTACGGGCATTAGGAGGCAGTCGTCAAAAGGGCGGGTGGTACATAGTTATCGCGAGGCCGAATTTGACGCCTGATGACCGCTCGGCACTCTTCATCAAACTGTCATGGAACTGTGGCAGCGCGCTTGAACAAACTTCATCAGACTCGCGCTCTACTGGGGTTCTGCGTTTTGGTGTTTTTTCATGGGTGCTTCATTCCTTTCACGAATCGTATTGTTGGCCGCGCTGTTGTTCGGCCTGCCGTCCCTGGCGGCTTCGCGTTGTGACGTCAATGTTCCTACCGAACGGGTGGATCTGGCCCAGGTAAGCCTGGCGTACCAGAGCATCGGCCGTGCGTCGGATCCGGCATTGCTGCTGGTGATGGGCCTGGGCGGGCAGTTGATTCACTGGCCGGACGAGGTGGTGGTTGCCCTATGCCAGCAGGGGTTCCGGGTGATCCGCTATGACAACCGCGATGTCGGCCTGTCGACCTGGCGGCAAGCACCGGCTGAAGCCAACCTGACCTTCGAAGTGCTGCGCTACAAACTCGGATTGCCAGTGTCGTCACCGTATTCGCTGACCGACATGGCCGAGGATGGCCTGGGCTTGATGGACGCCTTGCACATCGACCAATTCCACGTGTTGGGCGCCAGCATGGGCGGGATGATCGCCCAGCACATGGCGGCCATGGCACCGCAAAGGGTCGAGAGCCTGACCCTGATCATGACCTCCTCCGGCGCCGAAGGCTTGCCGGCGCCGAGTGCGGCGCTGGTGCAGTTGTTGGCCCGGCGCGGCGCACCGAACCGCGAAGTGGCCCTGGAGCAACAGGCCGACTTGCTGGCGGCGCTGGGCAGCCCGATGGTCACCGATGATCGTCAGGCGCTGCTGCATCAGGCGGCACTGTCCTATGACCGGGCGTTCAATCCCGAGGGCGTGAAACGCCAGATCATGGCCATTCTCGCCGAACCGAGCCGGGTGACCCTGCTCAACCAGTTGCGGGTGCCGGCGCTGGTGGTGCATGGCACGGCCGACCCGCTGCTGCCGGTGATGCACGGGGTGCATCTGGCGGCGCATCTGCGTGGCAGTCAGTTGATCCTGATTCCGGGCCTGGCCCATCGTTTCCAGGAGGCGTTCAAGGCGCCATTACTGGCGGCGGTGTTGCCGTACTTGCGCGAGCACCGTGAAGACACTTCGCACTGGGCGCAGATCGAGCCTGTGGCCGATCGCAATCTCCTCTAACCCCCGATCACCTGTAGGAGCGAGCCTGCTCGCGAAAGCGGTGTTTCAGCCAACGATGATATCGACTGACCCGGCGCTATCGCGAGCAAGCTCGCACACAGGAGAATGCATGGTCCATCAGTGGCTCAACCCGTACTTCTTTACCTTGTCGAACAGCGTGGTTTTGGCCATGCCCAGTTCCTGGCTGGCCTGTGTCAGGTTGCCGCCGCTGCGTTGCAAGGCGTCGCTGAGCAGGTTGCGCTCGAACGCTTCCACCGCTTCGGCAAAGGCCAAGCCCTGATTGCTGGCGCCGGCACCGGTTTTCTTGAACGCCGGCAGGCCCAGGGCAAAGCGCTCGGCAACGTTGCGCAGTTCACGCACGTTACCCGGCCAGTCGTGGCTCATCAGGTTCGAAACGGTCTGGTTGTCCAGTTCCGGCACCGTGCGGTCGAAGCGTAGGGACGATTGCTGCAAAAAGTGTTCGAACAGTTGCAGGATGTCCTCGCGGCGCTCACGCAGCGGCGGCAGTTCCAGGGTCACCACGTTGAGGCGGTAATACAGGTCGCTGCGGAACTCGCCGGCCTTGCTTGACTCGGCGAGGTCGGATTTGGTCGCTGCGATGACGCGGCAATCCACCGCTACGCTCTGGTTCGAACCGAGGCGCTCGAGGGTGCGTTCCTGTAATACCCGCAACAATTTGATCTGCAAGGGCAGGGGCATGCTTTCCACTTCGTCGAGGAACAGCGTGCCGCCGTCGGCGTGTTCGATCTTGCCGATCCGCCGTTTGCCTGCGCCGGTAAAGGCGTTGGCTTCGTGGCCGAATATTTCACTTTCGAACAGGTTCTCCGGCAGGCCACCGCAGTTCAAGGCGACGAACTGCTTGGTGTGCCGCCGACTGAAATCGTGCAGGCAACGCGCAACCAATTCCTTGCCGGTGCCGGTCTCGCCTTCGATCAGCACATTGGCCGAGGTATCGGCAACGTTGGCGATCAGTTCCCGCAGGTTCTGCATGGCCGGCGAGCGACCGATGATCCGTCCTTCGAGGGAATCACGCTCGGCCAGTTGCCGACGCAACGACGAGACTTCCCGCGCCAGGCTACGTTGCTCCAGGGCGCGGCGGGCGACATCCACCAGACGCTCTGGGGAGAACGGCTTTTCCATGAAGTCGTAGGCGCCTTTCTGCATCGCGCCGACGGCCATGGAAATGTCGCCGTGGCCGGTAATCAGCACCACCGGCAAGCTGCGATCACGCTCCTTGAGTCGTGTCAGCAGTTCCAGGCCATCGATGCCCGGCAGGCGAATGTCGCTGACGACAATGCCGGCGAAGTTGTCGCCGACCCGCTCCAGGGCTTCTTCGGCGCTGCCCACGCCAATGCAGGGAATGTCTTCCAGGGTCAGCGCCTGTTGGCAGCCGAGCAGCACATGGGGGTCGTCTTCGACGATCAATACACTAAGGTCGTTGTTCATATTGGCTCGGCGGGAGTGGGGCTTACCAACGGTAAACTGAGGACGAATGCGGTACCACCGCTGGCCGGGTGCTCGACACCCAGATGACCGCCGGTGGCGGCGGCCAGGCTGGCGGACAGGGTCAGGCCCAGGCCCAGGCCCTGTTCGCCGGGTTTGGTGGTGAAGAACGGTTCGAACAGGTGCTTGCGCGCTTCGGCGTCGATGCCGTGGCCGTTGTCACGTACGCGCAGGCGGTATTTGCCATCGAACGCTTCGCCTTCGAGCCACAGCTCGGGTTGCGGCTGCGCTTGCATGGCGTCGAGGGCGTTGCCAATCAGGTTGACCAGAATCTGCTCCAGGCGGGTCTGGTCGATCTGCACCTGCACATCGGTGAAATCGCGGTGCAGTTGCAGGTGAATGTTTTCCACCCGGCCGCCGAGCAATTGCAAGGCGGCGTCCACGCCTTTGCCGAGGCAGGCCTGACCCTTGTCGTCCCCGCGCCGGGCAAACGAGCGCAGGCTGGCGGTGATCCGGCCCATGCGGTCGATCAGTTCGTTGATGGTCTTGAGGTTGGTGCTGGCCACGTCGAGCTGGCCGCGCTCGAGGAAGCGTACGGTATTGCCGGACAAGGTGCGCAGCGCCGCCAGCGGCTGGTTCAGTTCGTGGGCGATGCTGGTGGACATCTGGCCGATGGCCGCGAGTTTTCCGGCCTGTACCAGTTCATCCTGGGCGCGGCGCAACGTCTCTTCGGCGAGCCGGCGTTCGCGAATCTGCCCCTTGAGCCGTTCGTTGCTGGCGCGCAGGTCGGTGGTGCGTTCGGTAATCCGACGCTCCAGCTGATTGTTGGCTTCCTGCAAGGCTTCCCGGGCCGCAAGACGGGTGGCGATTACCTTGCGTCGCTCGTTCCAGGCGATCAACAGGAAGGCGAAGAGGGCAAACGCCACGGCCACCAGAATCCCCTGATTGATCGCTTCGCGGCGCAGATCCTGCAGCGGCGTGAGCAGGGTGAAATTCCACGGCGTATCGCTCAACGGCCGGGTTTGCGCCAGGTAGCTGATGTTTTCATCGTCGGACACCAGTTCGCTGTTGGCCGGGAACGTGAGTTTCTCCACGCCTTCGGACAGGGTTTCCCGGGCCAGCGGCTGCAGTTCATTGAGGGGGAACCAGTAGTACTGCAGGCTGCGGGCGAGTTTTTCCTTGGTTTCTTCGCTCAGCGGCACCACCGATTTCAAGCGCCGCGCCGGATCGCTGGACAGAATGATGATGCCGTTTTCATCGCTGACGAAGGCTTCCAGGCGTGCCCGTTGCCAGCGTTCTTCCATGGCTTCCAAGCGGACCTTGACCACGGCGACGCCGATGATCTTGCCGTGTTCTTCCAGGCCATGGGCCAGGTAGTAACCGGGTTCGCCATTGGTACTGCCGATGCCGTAGAAGCGTCCGGGCTGACCGCGCACGGCGTTCTGGAAATAGGCACGGAAGGACAGGTCTTCACCCAGGTAACTGTCGACATCGCGCCAGTTGCTGGTGGCCATGACGCGGCCGGTGGTGTCCATCACGTAGATGGCCCGACTGCGGCTGCGCCGGTTCAGGCCTTCGAGGTAATCGTTGACCGTCTGCCGGTGTTCCGGAGTCGGGTCGGCCAGCAACTGCGAAACGCTGGTTTCGAGTTCCAGCAGGCTGGGCAGGTAGGTGTATTTGCTGATTTCGCTTTCGACGGCGCGGGCGTGCAGTTCCAGCTGGCGCTGGCCGTTTTCGCTGAGGCTGCGGATGCCGTAGTGTTCACTGATCCAGAAGCCGATAAAGCCCAGGCCGATCATCATGGCGATGATCAGCGGCGGCAGGAACAAATGACGAACCAGACGGGGTTTCACGGCGAGTGATGGCGACGCTGCGCGATAAAGAGTGGGGTCGCATTTCATCACAGATGCCTTGGGTCAACCAGCATGGCAACGGGCTTGCTCTGGTTTCCTGCCGAACGCGGAACCTGTGGCGAGGGAGCTTGCTCCCGCTCGGCTGCGAAGCAGTCGTAAAACCGATAAATGCGGTGTGTCAGACACAATGCATTTTCAGGTTTTTGGGCCGCTGCGCGACCCAGCGGGAGCAAGCTCCCTCGCCACAAGGGCAATCCAGTTACCGTCTTTCTTAGTGCTGCAGAATCTTGTTGAGGAAGTGCTGCGTGCGATCGGCACGGGCGTTGATGTCACCGAAGAACTCTTCTTTCTTGCAGTCTTCGATGATCTTGCCGGCGTCCATGAAGATCACCCGGTCGGCCACTTTACGGGCGAAACCCATTTCGTGGGTCACGCACATCATGGTCATGCCTTCGTGGGCCAGTTGCACCATCACGTCGAGCACTTCGTTGACCATTTCCGGGTCGAGCGCCGAGGTCGGTTCGTCGAACAGCATGACGATCGGGTCCATCGCCAACGCACGGGCAATCGCCACACGCTGCTGCTGACCACCGGACAGTTGGCCCGGATGCTTGTGGGCGTGGGCCGAGAGACCGACGCGTTCGAGCAGTTGCAGGCCTTTCTTGGTGGCTTCTTCCTTGCTGCGGCCCAACACCTTGATCTGCGCGATGGTCAGGTTTTCGGTGATGGTCAGGTGCGGGAACAGCTCGAAGTGCTGGAACACCATGCCCACGCGGGAACGCAGTTTCGGCAGGTTGGTCTTCGGATCGGCGATGGAGGTGCCGTCGACCACGATGTCGCCTTTCTGGAACGGTTCCAGGGCGTTGACGCACTTGATCAGGGTCGATTTGCCGGAACCGGATGGCCCGCACACCACGATCACTTCGCCTTTTTTGACCTCGGTGCTGCAATCAGTCAGTACCTGGAAGTCCCCATACCACTTGTTGATGCTTTTGATAGAGATCATACGGCGAACCTTTTTTGCAGACGCTTGACCAGCTGCGAGGCGGCAAAGCTGATGGTGAAGTACACGAGACCCGCGAAAATCAGGAACTCATTGGAGCGGCCAATGATGTCGCCACTGGCGCGCGAAGCATTGAGGAAGTCCACCAGGCCGACGGCGTAGACCAGCGAGGTGTCCTGAAACAGGATGATGCTCTGCTGCAGCAGCAGCGGTGTCATCTTGCGGAACGCTTGCGGCAGGATGATCAGGCGCATCATCTGCCCGTAAGTCATGCCCAGCGCCTGGGCAGCGCCCATCTGGCCTTTTGGAATCGACTGCACACCGGCACGGACGATTTCGCAGAAGTACGCCGCTTCGAACATCATGAACGCCACGATGCAGGAGGCGAATGCGCCGATCGGCGTGTCTTCGCCGGTGATCCAGCGCAGCACGAACGGTACCGCCAGGTAGAACCAGGTGATCACCAGCAGCAGCGGGATCGAGCGGAAGTAGTTGACGTAGGCGCCGGCCAGGTTCGACAGCAGTTTGTTGTGCGACAGACGGCACAGCGCCAGGATGGTGCCGAGGATGATGCCGCCGATCACGCCCATGGCCATCAGCTTGAGGGTCATGATCATGCCGTTCCACAGGCCCGGCAGGGACGGGATGATGCCCGAGAAGTCGAATTCCATCATTTACCCCCTACGGAGATCAGGCCCGGTACGGCGACTTTCTTCTCGACCAGGCGCATCAGCAACATCAGGCTCATGTTCAGGGTGAAGTAGATCAGCGTTGCCAGGGTAAAGGCTTCGAACAGGTTGGCGGAGAACTCGGCGGTCTGTTTGGTCTGCGCGAGCAATTCCATCAAGCCGATCAGCGAGGCCACGGAGGTGTTCTTGAAGACGTTCAGGAATTCCGAGGTAAGCGGCGGAATGATGATCCGGTAGGCCTGGGGCAGCAGCACGTTCCAGTAGATCTGCGGCAGCTTGAAACCCATGGCGCGGGCCGCGGATTCCTGGCCTTTTGGCAGGGCCTGGATACCGGTGCGCACCTGTTCGCAAACCCGGGCGGTGGTGAACAGGCCCAGGCACACGACGACGCTGAGGAAGGCCGAGGTGGTCGGGTTCAGATCCTGCTTGTACCACTCTTGCAGGTCCGCCGGCAGCAGGTCGGGTACCAGGAAGTACCAGATGAACAGCTGAACCAGCAGCGGCACGTTACGGAAGAGTTCGACGTAGCAGGTGGCGATGCCCGATACGATGCGATTCGGCACGGTACGCATGACGCCCAGGACCGAGCCCAATGTCAGGGCGATGATCCAGGCCGCGATAGCGATGCCGATGGTCCAGCCCAGGCCGGTCACGTACCAGTCGAAATAGGTTTCGCTGCCCACGCCGGTGGACTTGAAGAACACGCCCCAGTCCCAGTTGTAATTCATTAGGGTCTCCCCTCAGTTCAATCGATGTACAAGTGCCCGCTTGGGGGAAGCTCCGTTCCCGCCCGACCCAGGTGGCCTGTGTGGTCAGTTCTGTTAGCTCAACTTCGGCACCAGAAGTCCATATCCTTCGTTGCTGTTCCTCGCCATAGCGGGCTATGACTCGTCACAGCGCCTTGGCTATGAACTTCTGGCATCCGAATTTGAGCTAACGAACTAACCGTACAGGCCACTTCGATCAGGCACACGCCCCCGGCTCGACAGCCACCGGTTCGAGTGTTTCCAAAAAATGCCAGCAGGAAGTGACCACCTCCTGAAAGGGCCAGGGCCCTCTCAGGAGATAAGGTTAGTCAGAAATCAGGACTTCTTGTCGTCAGCCGCTTTATCAGTCGGTTTGGCGATCAGGGCCTTGAGTTCGTCGCTCATCGGGAAGTTCAGGTTCAGGCCTTTTGGCGGGATTGGTTGCATGAACCATTTTTCGTAGATCTTGTTGATCTCGCCCGATGCGTAGGTGGCCTTGATGGCGTCATCCACAGCCTTTTTGAACGGCTCGTCGCCTTTGCGCACCATGCAGCCGTAGATTTCGTAGGACTGTGGAGTGCCGGTCACGGCCCAGTCGCTTGCCTTCTTGGCCTTGGCGGCTTCACCGGCCAGCAGGGCGTCGTCCATCATGAAAGCCACTGCACGGCCGGTTTCCAGCATCTGGAACGACTCGCCGTGGTCTTTGGCGGAGATGACGTTCATGCCCATCTGCTTGTCGGCGTTCATCGCCTTGAGGATGCGCTCGGACGTGGTGCCGGCGGTGGTCACGACGTTCTTGCCGGCCAGGTCAGGGAAATCCTTGTACTTGGAGTCTGCCTTGGACAGCAGGCGAGTACCGATTTCGAAGATGCCAACGGAGAAGTCAACTTGCTGCTGACGCTCGACGTTGTTGGTGGTGGAACCGCACTCGAGGTCCACGGTGCCGTTCTGCACTAGCGGGATACGGGTCTGCGAGGTCACCAGGTTGTACTTGACCTGGAGGTTCGGCATGTCGAGGTCTTTTTTCAACGCTTCGACGACTTTCAACTGGATGTCGTGGGAGTAGCCGACCGGTTTGCCGGAAGCGTCTGCAATGTAGGAAAACGGAATGGAAGCGTCGCGATGGCCCAGGGTGATGGTGCCGGACTCTTTGATCTTCTTCAGGGTGCCGGTGAGTTCGGCGGCGAAAACTGGCGTGCTGATCAGAGCGGCAGCAATGGCTGCGCCCAGGATGTGGGGAACGATGCGCATCAAATTTTCCTCGACATTGTTTTTTTTATGGAGCCAGTTCATCGGCCCTTTTGTGCTGCAAAACACCTGAGCGCTATTGAGAGTCGGCGCAAAGGACATTCGTCGAAGAAGTGTAGAGCATGACTCGTGCCAGACCAGTCTCAATTGATCAAGTAATTGATTTATAAGGAAATTAAATATTTTTCGCGTTGAGATTTCAGTGAGATGGTCCGGTTAACCGAACCGACCCGCAGGTCGCGTTCGGAAAACCGAATGGTGGCTGGGTGCTACTCGGGTGTCAGGTGTATTTGCGCTTGTCCGGCGCTGGCGGGAAGTACTGATACAACCAGGTTTCACTCAACGTGCGGTCGTTGGTGCGGATGAACAGCCGCAGCTCGACAGGCTCGACGCTGTCACTGGTCGGGTACCAGTCAAACAGGATGCGGTAGCCTTTGATGTCATCGAGCTTGAGCACGCTGAAATCCTTGACCTCGCCGTTCGAGCAAGTGACTACAGGCTCGATGCCCGCGCCTTCAGGCAAGCGGTCCAAGCCGCCGCCGGTGAAGTCCACGGCAAAACGACGGGCCCAGACTGGTGGGTAATGTTCGCCTGGTGCCCAGCCTTCGGTGAAACCGCCCATGCCCGAACGGGTCGCGTTGACCCGTGCCAACGGCGTTCCGACTGGCGGCAATGCGCTCCAGTACAGCTTGTAGCCGTAGTTCAGCGAATCCCCCGCAGCCACCGGTTTCTTCGGCGTCCAGAAAGCGACGATGTTGTCCATGGTCTCGCCGGTGGTCGGGATCTCCAGCAGATCGATTGAGCCTTCGCCCCACGCGGTGGTCGGTTCTACCCACAGGCTCGGGCGGCGGCTGTACCAGTCGACGGTGTCCTGATAGCTGGCGAACTCGTGGTCGGTCTGCACCAGGCCGAAGCCCTTCGGGTCGGTATCGGCGAAGGCATTGAATTGCAGGGTGGCCGGGTTGTTCAGCGGGCGGCAGATCCACTCGCCATTGCCGCGCCACATGGCCAGGCGGTCGGAGTCGTGGATTTGCGGGTGAATGGTGTCGCACATGCGGCGCTCGTGGGTGCCGCAACTGAACATGCTGGTCATTGGCGCGATGCCCAGTTGGTCGATGGCGGTGCGTGCGTTGACGTGGGCATCGATCTCCATCACCACGCGCTCGGCCTGGCAGTCGATATCGAAGCGGTAGGCACCGGTGGCGCTCGGCGAGTCGAGCAAGGCGTAGACCACGAAGCGGGTGCTGTCCTTGTCCGGCGTCTCGAACCAGAACTTGGTGAAGTCGGGAAACTCTTCGCGCTTCTTGGCGTAGGTGTCGATGGCCAGTCCGCGGGCCGACAAGCCGTACTGGCCGGTGGCGTCCACCGCACGGAAATAGCTGGCGCCGAGGAAGGACACGACGTCGTGCTTGTCCAGTTCCGGGGCCTTGAACAGCTTGAAGCCGGAGAAACCCAAGTCGCCCTTGAGCTGCGCGGTGTCGACCGTGGTGTTTTCATAGTTGAACAGCGACGGGCGGAAATGCACCTCGCGGGCCATGCGGGTTTTCGGATCGACGCTGTACATGCGCACTGGCTGCTTGAAGCCCATGCCGACATGGAAGAACTGCACGTCCAACTGGCCCTTGAGCTCTTTCCACAACGAATGATTGCCGTCGTAGCGGATCGCATTGAAGTTCTGCGGCGTCATGGTCGCCAGGGTCGGCGGCAACTGCTGCTTGGTGTCCTGGTAGCGATTGCTGGCGAGCTGTTTGGCCTGGAGCTTGAGCGCCTCGAAATCGAACGCGGTGGCCTCGCCATCAGCGGTGCCGCCGCTGGCGGCCCAGGCCTTGGCGGCCAACAGGCCCGTGGCGGACAAACCGGTGTAGGCCGCGATGGCCATGGAGGCTTTGAGCAAGTTCCTGCGGTGCATAAATACAACCTGTCGTGAACAATCCCGCGCCGTTCCTGGCACGTGCTGGATCAGAAATATCGGTTCGGACATGCCTTCGGCCAAACGCAACGGACTTTTAAACAGATGCCCGACAGCTTAAACCGTTCGATTGCAGAGCAAAATTGATTGATGGCACTGCGCCGGCTCGGCAATGAAACAAGACATGTCGGGAAACAATTCCGACAGGGGCTTCTGATTTACAGGGCATTTCTGCTTTTTTCGACTAATTACTCTAAAAACCGCTTTTCAGCGCCCGGAATATTTCTATTCTGTACACATGACCGGTTTATGCCCGAAAGACCGGTGCGGTTCAGTCGGCACATTGCGGCTGCTGAAAAGGGGGAGGGCGATGCGTTTTTTTTGCAGTTTTCTTTGACGTTTAGAAGGACATCGTCCATGTCGAAAGTACAAGGCATCACCGAAATGTTGGGAATCTTTCCGTGTCTGGCCCTGGGGCGACGAAGACGCCGGCTCAATAGCGAGGAAATGAAACTGGTGGAACGCTATCGGGAACTGTCGGAGAGCGACAGGATCGCGATGAGGTATCTGGTGGATGCGATGAGGAGTGTTTCGCGGTTTTGAGCAGGGCGGGTTACCGTGAGAGCCATTTGGCCTTCACGGTGGCCAGGCTGGTTAACCTGCCTGCATCAGCGTCGGCTATGCCAGC
Source organism: Pseudomonas sp. GL-RE-26 (assembly GCF_019956275.1). NCBI lineage: Bacteria > Pseudomonadati > Pseudomonadota > Gammaproteobacteria > Pseudomonadales > Pseudomonadaceae > Pseudomonas > Pseudomonas sp. GL-RE-26. The sequence continues at coordinate 125,730 of NZ_JAHBDI010000044.1, read as the reverse complement.
GTCTATTGCTGGCTGTCGGACAGATTGCTGGTCGAGCTTATGGAGATACGCTTCTGCAAACGAGCTATCACATGGAATCATTTCGATGATGTTTCGTTTGTCGCTGCGAGTCTCGTTCATGTGGATGTAACTCATTCAGCAGGACAATTAATTGAGAGGACTCAAACCAAAGGGACGGACTGTGAAGTCTGTCCCTTTTTGATCAGCTCGATTTATCCCTTCAACGGCAAGTGCCCGCGATTGGGAAGGGGCGCTGTACCTGCATCAGCTCAGGCATGTCTCGCCACTTGATCCAGGCGTGATGTTGGTAATGCAGCAAGGGCACCGAAACTCCGGCCCAATTCAAGGAGCTCAGGCTTGGCAGGTTTTCCACAGGCTCTGATTTCGCATCACGCAGCGAGGGAATGACTTCGTTGCTCAACCACTGGCGCAGATTGCGGTTTTCCGGGACGAAGTGGTGGACCAGCAAGGCGTACATGCCTGATTCGCTGACCATCAGGGTTTCGACCGTTTTGCCGTCTTTGCGCAGCCAGACGGTGCGACGTTGGTCGGGGTCGAGTTTCAGGGTCAGGCGTTCATTGAGTGGTTTGCCCATCAAGCGACCCAGATCCTGGGCACAGAACCAAGCTTGGTTGTTTTGCATGAAGGCGTGGAGGAAACGGTTGTGGCGGGTGAAGACGGAGGGATCGAAATAGGGAAGAGGCGAGCTTTGAGGATGCATTGGCATGGCGTGATTTCCGTTTTGGCTTGGAAAGTCGCCACCAACCCTTCGACAGGTTGGGTGGCGGACCGAGTGACGTTCGAAGCCGGGACACTTCCAATCAAAACGGAAGCCGGAAGGCCCGCGCCACACGGCCCGCCATAAAGCAGAACTGAAGGCATAAAGCAGCCACAGTTCTATGGGGGCACACGAGCACCGTTTTGACTTGTTCCGGCTTCGACTCCGGGCCGCTGATTTGGCAGCGACGGAGCAAAGCCTATCGGTCAGGCGCTCGCGGCGCCAAGTCTACTCTGGCGACACTTGTTGTAGGAAACGAGGGTTTTTCAGGAAGGCTGCGCCTGTAGGAATGTCTTGTGTCTGCACTGGGCAGAACTCGCCCCGAGATCGCACTTGATCCCGGGGCGATTTTCATTAGTGACTAACCTTCCACGCATCCCCCGCAGGTGCCGTACCGTGGTCATACGGCTTGGCGATCCACATGTAGAGCAGGCCCAGACCAATCACGATGGCAGTGCTCAGCACCATCGCGTAGTTGATGTACCACGCGGCATCCGGGGTGCGTGGCCAGGCCATGTTGATGATGGCACCGACACCATAGACCAGCGCGCCGATGTTCACCGCCCAGCCCCAGGCGCCGAGGGTGAATTTGCCACTCGGTTTCCAGCCTTTCATGCGGGCGTACAGGGCCGCAAGCACGATCATCTGGAACGCCAGGTAGATGCCAATGGCCGCGAAGCTGACGATGGTGGCGACCGCGTCTTGCAGGAAGAAGCCGAGGATGATGATCAGTGCCGGCAGGACACCGGACACGAACAGCGCGGCAACTGGAACTTGAGTTGTAGGGGAAATCTTCTTCAGCAGTCGGCTGCCGATGACCATTTCGTCACGGGCGTAGGAATACAGCAGACGACTGGCCGCCGCTTGCAGGCTGATCACGCAGGAGATGAAGGAAATCATCACCACGCCCATCACCACTTTCGAACCGACCGGGCCGAAGGCGTTGTTGAGGATGGTGGTGACCGGGTCCTTGTCGGTACCGTTGATCACCGCTTGCATGTCCGGCACGGCCAGGATCAGCGCCAGGCAGGCGAACATCGCCGCGATGCCGCCGATGTAGATGGTCATGCGCATGGCCACCGGGATTTTCTTGCTCGGGTTCGGGGTTTCTTCGGCCACGTCGCCGCAAGCCTCGAAGCCGTAGTACAGGAACATCCCCGCCAGCGAGGCGGTGAGGAAGGCCGGCAGGTACGAGCCGTCGACGCTGATATCGAAGGTGTTGAACAACACACTGATGGGTTGATGGCGCTCGAAAATCAGCAGGTAAACGCCGACGATCACCGCGCCCACCAGTTCGCAGAGGAAGCCGAACATGGCGATTCGCGCCAGCACTTTGGTGCCGCTGAGGTTGACCAGGGTGGCGAACAGCGTCAGGAACAGGGCGATGATGATGTTGGTGTTGTTGCTCGGCTCAAAGCCCATCATGGCGGCGAGGTACGGACCGGCACCCACTGCAACCGCCGCGATAGTGACGCACAGGGCGATGGAGTAGATCCAGCCGACGATCCACGCCCAGCGTTTGCCCACCAAGCGGCGAGCCCAGGGGTACACACCGCCGGAAATCGGGAACTGCGAAACCACTTCGCCGAAGATCAGGCACACCAGCAGTTGGCCGCAACCGACCAGCAAGTAAGCCCAGAACATCGGTGGCCCGCCGGCGGCGAGGCACAGGCCGAAGAGGGTATAAACCCCTACGACCGGAGACAGATAAGTGAAGCCCAGGGCGAAGTTTTCCCACAGGCTCATGCTGCGATTGAAGTTGGAGGTGTAACCGAGTTTGCGCAGTTGCTCGGCATCGCTGTCGGCAAGGGCTGCAGAGAGATCGGGTGATGCACTCATGTGTGATTGCTCCGGAAAATCGGCAGATTTCGGATGTCCGAAACCGTGACGGGGCTTTGGGAGCGCCGCCCGGATCGGTGGTTATTGTTTTGTCTTCTTTGGGGTGGAGCCTGGTGGTGCTGGGTACCGGCTTCTTCCTTGGAACCGTGGTGACGCCTTCGCGAGCAAGCCCGCTCCCACAGGGATCGGGTTTGCCTGAAAGGTTTTTAGTGCTTGAACATCACATGCCGCACAACGGTGTAGTCCTCCAGCCCGTACATGGACATGTCCTTGCCATAGCCGGACAGTTTCTGACCGCCGTGGGGCATTTCGCTGACCAGCATGAAGTGCGTGTTGACCCAGGTGCAGCCGTACTGCAAGCGCGCTGCCAGGCGATGGGCGCGGCCGACGTCGGCGGTCCACACGGAGGAGGCCAGGCCGTAGACCGAGTCGTTGGCCCAACCCAGCACCTGCGCTTCATCGCTGAATTTGGTCACCGACACCACTGGCCCGAACACTTCGCGACGGACGATTTCGTCGTCCTGTTGTGCATCGGCCAACACGGTCGGTTCGAAGAAGAAGCCATTGCCCTCAACCGCCTTGCCGCCGGTGATCAAACGAATGTGCGGCTGGGTGATGGCGCGCTCGACGAAACCGGCCACGCGGTCGCGGTGTTGCGCGGTGATCAGCGGGCCGAGTTCGGTCGATGGATCATCCTGCAAGCCGTACTTGATGCTGCTGACGGCGGCGCCGAGTTTCTCGACGAACTTGTCGTAGATGCCTGCCTGGGCATAGATGCGGCAGGCAGCGGTGCAGTCTTGCCCGGCGTTGTAGAAACCGAAGGTGCGGATGCCTTCGACGGCGGCGTCAATGTCGGCGTCGTCGAAGATGATCACCGGGGCCTTGCCGCCCAGTTCCATGTGCATGCGTTTGACGCTGTCGGCGGTGCTGGAAATGATGTTCGAACCGGTGGCAATCGAACCGGTCAGCGACACCATGCGCACTTTCGGGTGGTTCACCAGCGGGCTGCCGACGGTAGGACCACGGCCGAACACCAGGTTGAGCACACCGGCCGGGAAGATCTCCGACGCCAGCTCGGCCAGGCGCAGGGCGGTCAGCGGGGTTTGTTCCGACGGCTTGAGCACCACGGTATTACCGGCGGCCAGGGCCGGGGCGATTTTCCAGGCGACCATCATCAGCGGGTAATTCCACGGCGCGATGGAGGCGATCACGCCCACCGGATCGCGACGGATCATCGAGGTGTGCCCTGGCAGGTATTCGCCACCGGCCGAACCGCTCATGCAACGGCTGGCGCCGGCGAAGAAACGGAACACGTCGGCAATCGCCGGGATCTCGTCGTTCAGTGCGGCGCTGTAGGGCTTGCCGCAGTTGTCCGACTCCAGTTTGGCCAGCTCTTCGCCGTGGGCTTCGATGACATCGGCGAGTTTGAGCAGCAGCAGCGAACGCTCTTTCGGCGGGGTATGCGACCAGCTGTCGAACGCGGCGTCGGCGGCGCGTACGGCGGCATCGACCTGGGCTGCGCTGGCTTCGTTGATGTCCACCAGCACACGGCCCAAGGCCGGGTTGAATACGGGTTGGGCGGGGCCTTCGCCGTCTTGCAGTTGGCCGTTGATCAAGAGTTTGGTTTGCATGGTTCTGTCCTCACTAACACTTTTATTTTTCTGCCTGAACCGGATCTAAATGTAGGAGTGAGCCTGCTCGCGATAGCGGTCATACAGTCGACATCACTATTGAATGACAGTCAGTCATCGCGAGCAGGCTCACTCCTACAGAGATTCGGTTCCTTCAGTGGTTATTCGGTTATTTCCCACCACTGCCCGCAACGCTTTCGCCGCCACGGGTCAGGTAATAGGCGCCGAGAATCGGCAGCATGGTCACCAGCATCACCAGCATCGCCACGACGTTGGTCACCGGCACATCTCGTGGGCGGCTGAGCTGGTTGAGCAGCCACAGCGGCAGGGTGCGTTCATGGCCGGCGGTGAAGGTGGTGACGATGATTTCGTCGAACGACAGGGCAAACGCCAGCATGCCGCCGGCCAGCAACGCCGAGCCAAGGTTCGGCAGGATGATGTAGCGGAAGGTCTGCCAGCCGTCGGCGCCGAGGTCCATCGAGGCTTCGATCAAACTGTGGGAGGTGCGACGCAAGCGGGCGATGACGTTGTTGTAGACGATCACCACGCAGAAGGTCGCGTGGCCGACGATGATGGTGAACATCCCCGGTTCGATTCCCAATGTTTTGAAGGTCGCCAGCAGCGCGATCCCGGTGATGATCCCCGGCAGGGCAATCGGCAGGATCAGCATCAGCGAGATGCCTTGCTTGCCGAAGAAGTCGCGGCGATACAACGCGGCGGACGCCAGCGTGCCGAGGATCATGGCGATCAGGGTGGCAATCGAGGCGATCTGCAACGACAGCTTGATCGCTTCGAGCACGTCCGGCCGTGAGAACGCCACGCTGAGCCAATTCAGAGTGAAGCCCTTGGGTGGAAAGCTGAATGCCGCGTCTTCGGTGTTGAAGGCGTACAGGAAGATGATCAGGATCGGGAAGTGCAGGAACACTAGCCCGCCCCAAGCTGCGATTTTCAGGCCTATTGAGGCTTTCTCAGAGTGCATCGAAGGCCCCCAGTCGTTTGACGATGGACAGGTAGATGGCGATCAGCACGATCGGCACCAGGGTGAAGGCGGCGGCCATCGGCATGTTGCCGATTGCGCCTTGCTGGGCATACACCATGCTGCCGACGAAGTAGCCGGGCGGGCCGACCAGTTGCGGCACGATGAAGTCGCCCAGGGTCAGCGAGAAGGTGAAGATCGAACCTGCGGCAATGCCCGGGATCGACAGCGGCAGAATCACTTGCGTGAAGGTCTGGCGCGGCTTGGCACCGAGGTCGGCGGAGGCTTGCAGCAGCGAGGGCGGCAGGCGTTCCAGCGAGGCCTGGATCGGCAGGATCATGAACGGCAGCCAGATGTAGACGAACACCATGAAGCGGCCAAGGTGTGAGGTCGACAAGGTACTGCCGCCAACGCCCGGAATGCCCAGCACGAACTGCAGGACCGGTTCCAGCCCCAGGTGCTGCACGAACCACTGCGCCACGCCGCCCTTGGCCAGCAGCAGCGTCCAGGCGTAGGCCTTGACGATGTAACTGGCCCACATCGGCATCATCACCGCGATGTAGAAAAACGCCTTGGTCTTGCCGGTGGTGTAGCGCGCCATGTAGTAGGCAATCGGGAACGCGACGATGGCGCTGGCAATCGACACCACAATCGCCATGCCCAGGGTGCGCAGGATGATGTCGAAGTTCGATGGCTGGAACAGCGCGGTGAAGTTTGCCAGGGTCAGGTCGGGAGTGACCGCCATGGTGAAGTCATCGAAGGTGTAGAAACCCTGCCACAGCAGCGTCAGCAACGAGCCGAGGTAGATCGCGCCGAACCACAGCAACGGCGGCACCAGCAGCATCGACAGGTACAGGTTCGGCCGGCGATACAACAGGTTGGAAAACCTGCGCAACGGCGAGCCGCCTGACGAGGTTTGAGTAATAGCCAAGGTGCTCATCTCACACCCCGCCTGCAAGGGTGTCGTGCAAATGGACCATCGCTTCCCGTGCCCAGCGTGCGCTCAGGCGCTGCCCGGTCTGGTGTTGCGAGCTGCTGTCGATCCACTGATTGTTGGCTTGGCTGATGTTCAGGGTCTGGCCGTTTTCCAGTTTCAGTTCGTAGCGGGTGGCGCTGCCCTGGTATTGGATGTCGTGGAGCAAACCGCTGACTTCAATCTCGTGGCTGGCCAGCGGGCCTTCGGCGAAGCGCACGTGTTCCGGACGAATCGAGAACGGCTGCGGATTGCCACTGAGCTGCCTGGCCAAGTCACCGCGAATCACGTTGGAGGTGCCAACGAATTCCGCCACGAAGGTGGTGGCCGGTTTCATGTACAGGTTGCGCGGGCTATCGACTTGTTCGATGCGCCCCTTGTTGAACACCGCCACCCGGTCGGACATCGACAGCGCTTCGGTCTGGTCGTGGGTGACGAAAATGAAGGTGATGCCGAGCTGGCGTTGCAGCTTCTTCAACTCGCCCTGCATTTGCTCGCGCAGTTTCAGGTCAAGGGCACCGAGGGGTTCGTCGAGCAGCAGCACCCGTGGACGGTTGACCAAGGCGCGGGCCAGGGCCACACGCTGGCGCTGACCGCCGGAGAGCTGCACCGGCTTACGTTCGCCGTAGCCGCCGAGGGCGACCATCTCCAGGGATTCTTCGGCGCGCTTGAGGCGTTCGGCCTTGCCGATGCCTTTGACTTTCAAGCCGTAGGCGACGTTGTCGCGAACGTTCATGTGCGGGAACAGCGCGTAATCCTGGAACACGGTGTTCACGTCGCGCTGGTACGGCGGCAGGCCGGCGGCCTCTTCGCCATGAATGCGGATGGAGCCTGCGCTCGGTTGTTCAAAACCGGCGATCAGGCGCAAGCAGGTGGTCTTGCCCGAGCCGGACGGCCCCAGCATGGAGAAAAACTCGCCGTCCTGGATGTCGATGGAAACCCGGTCTACGGCTTTCACTTCACCGAATAGACGGGAAACGTTGGTGAACTGGACTGCAAGCGTCATGGTGCGGTGCTCCAAAAAGGCGAAGGCCGTCGCAGCGGCCCTGCCTGGACTTCTGAAAAAACAGTCATTCGAAAATCAGCTTTGCTTCTTGAAAAGCGTCGATCACATAAAGTCGTTTCGGGAGCGTAGCGAGCGGCGATTAGCCGTGTCCGGCCAGCGCGCAGCCCCCGGAGCGTACGTCAGTACGTGAGGAGGCGAGCACTGCCCGGGCGCGGCTGGTCGACGCGCAGTAGCTACCGGAATGACTTTTACCTGCCGCCCATGATCGCGATGTAGTCCTGGGTCCAGCGGCTGTACGGCACGAACTTGCCGCCTTCAGCCTGCGGGGTTTTCCAGAAGGCGATCTTGTCGAACTGGTCGAATCCGTTGGTCTTGCAGCCTTCGGCGCCGAGCAACTCGCTCTCTTTGCACGCCGCCGGAACCGCTGGCAACGAGCCGAACCACGCTGCTACGTCTCCCTGGACTTTCGGTTGCAGCGACCAGTCCATCCACTTGTAGGCGCAGTTCGGGTGCTTGGCCTCGGCGTGCATCATGGTGGTGTCGGCCCAACCGGTGGCGCCTTCTTTCGGAATGGTCGAGGCGATTGGCTGCTTCTCGTTCATCAGGCCGTTGACCTGATACGGCCAGGCACCGGAGGCAACCACGCCTTCGTTCTTGAAGTCGCTCATTTGTACAGTGGTGTCGTGCCAGTAGCGGTGGATCAACGGCTGCTGGGCGCGCAGCAGGTCGAGCACGGCCTTGTACTGGGCTTCGGTCAGTTCGTACGGATTCTGGATGCCCAGTTCCGGCTTGGCGGTCTTCAGGTACAGCGCCGCGTCGGCGATGTAGATCGGGCCGTCATAGGCCTGCACGCGGCCCTTGTTCGGCTTGCCGTCCGGCAGGTTTTCCGCGTTGAACAGCACGCCCCAGCTGGTGGGCGCGGTCTTGAACACGTTGGTGTTGTACATCAGCACGTTCGGGCCCCACTGATACGGGGTGCCGTAGGTCTGCTTGTTGACCACGTACCACGGTCCATCCTTGAGGCGCGGGTCGAGGTTTTTCCAGTTCGGGATCAACGCGGTGTTGATCGGCTGCACACGCTTGCCGACGATCAGGCGCAGGGACGCATCGCCGGACGCGGTGACCAGGTCGTAACCGCCCTTGGCCATCAGGCTGACCATTTCATCGGAGGTGGCCGCGGTCTTGACGTTGACCTTGCAGCCGGTTTCTTTCTCGAAACCGGTCACCCAGTCGTAGGCCTTGTCACTCTCGCCACGTTCGATGTAGCCGGGCCAGGCCACAATATCCAGTTGGCCTTCGCCCGCCCCGACAGCTTTGAGCGGCTCGGCGGCCTGGACACTTGCGCTGGCCAGCAGCGCGGTGGTGATTGCACTGAGCAGTGCGGTCTTGTGCACGAACATTGGAATTCCCTCTTCTTTAATTATGGTCGGGGCAGTGTTTTGAACGTGGTGAAGCATGCCGTTGGCGGCTTGTTATTAGCGTAGTCAGAGATGTTCGCCATGGCGGGCCATGATGTGCCGCACCACGCTGTAGTCCTGAAGCGAATCGCTGGACAGGTCTTTGCCGTAGCCCGAACGTTTCAGGCCGCCATGGGGCATTTCGCTGACCAGCATGAAGTGGCTGTTGATCCAGGTGCAGCCGTACTGCAAGCGCGCCGCGACTTGCATGGCCTTGTCGAGGTTCTGCGTCCAGACCGACGAGGCCAGGCCGTATTCCGAATCGTTCGCCCAGTCCACCGCTTGTTCCAGCTCTTCGAAGCGGGTCACGGTGACCACCGGCCCGAACACTTCGCGCTGGACGATCTCGTCACTTTGCTTGCAGCCAGCCAGCAGGGTCGGCTGGTAATAGAAGCCGGCGCCGGAATGCACCGCCGCGCCGGTCACCCGCTCGATGTGCGGCTGGCCGAGGGCGCGCTCGACAAAACTGGCCACGCGGTCACGTTGGCGGGTGCTGATCAGCGGGCCGATTTCGTTGTCTGCGTCGCGTTTGCCGGCGAAGCGCAGGCTGCTGACGGCCGCGCCGAGCTCGGCCACCAGACGGTCATGAATCCCGGCCTGGGCGTAAACGCGGCAAGCGGCGGTGCAATCCTGTCCGGCGTTGTAGTAGCCGTAGGTGCGTACGCCTTCGACCACGGCCTGAATGTCGGCATCGTTGCAGACGATCACCGGAGCCTTGCCGCCGAGTTCGAGGTGGGTGCGTTTGAGTGTCTTCGATGCGGCCTGGAGAATCTTTTGGCCGGTGACGATATCGCCGGTCAGCGACACCATGCGGATCTTCGGATGGCTTACCAGATGGCTGCCGACACCTTCGCCGCCACCGCAAACGATGTTGATTACACCGCGCGGCAGGATCTCGGCCAGCGCCGGGGCCAGGGCCAGGATCGACAGCGGCGTGTGTTCGGACGGCTTGAACACCAAGGTGTTGCCGGCGGCGAGGGCTGGGGCGATTTTCCACGCGGCCATCATGATCGGGTAGTTCCACGGCGCAATCGACGCCACGACCCCGATAGGATCGCGACGGACCATGCTGGTGTACCCCGGCAGGTATTCGCCGCTGAGCTGGCCGGTCTGGCAACGCACGGCACCGGCGAAGAAGCGGAACACGTCGACCGTGGCACTCAGGTCATCCTGGCGGGCCAGGTGCAACGGCTTGCCGCAGTTCATGGATTCGAGGCGGGCCAGCAGGTCGGCATTCTTTTCGATGGCGTTGGCGATCTCCAGCAACAGGTTCGAACGCTGTTGTGGCGTGGTCCGCGACCAACCGGCAAAGGCACGATGGGCGGCGAGGATGGCGGCTTCGACCTGCTCGGTGCTGGCTTCGGCGATCTGCGTGACGACTTCGCCGGTAGCCGGGTTGAGAATCGGCTCGACGCAGCCTTGACCGGCGACTAATTCACCATCAATCAACAATGCGGTGAACAACGGGGTCTGCGCGCCAGCCATTTTTCGGGTTCTCTTTTCTTGTGTGGCCATGGTGTTCCCAGTAATTGGGGCCCGGCCGTCTTATATAGATGTAACAAGACTAGTTCGCAGACCCGAGGACAACAAATACTAAATACTGAAGGTGGCGTTCGATTAAATAGATGGCTTGCGCCCTCCGTGGGGTTGCTCGCGGGCGACCGTGAGGAAGGGGTCTACCAGCGCCGGCCGCGCGGTGCCGCGACGCCAGGCCAGGCCGACATCCAGGGTCTGGCTGAGGTCGGCGATCGGCCGCGCTTCGATGATGTCGCCCTCCAGTGACCATGGGCGATACGTCATGTCGGGCTGGATCGATACGCCCAAACCGGCGGCCACCAGGCTTCGCACCGCTTCGGTCGAGGCGGTGCGCAGGGTGATGCGCGGTTGCAAGGAGGCTGCCGACCACATGCGCTGGGCGTTGCGGTCCATTTCATCGACGTTCAGTTGAATCAATGGCTCGCGGGCCACGTCGGCGAGGTTGATGCTGTCGTGTTCCAGCAGTGGATGCTGGGCCGGCAGCCATAGCCGGTGCGGCGAGTGGGTCAGTACTTCGGTCTGCAGGGCGTGGCGGTCTTCGAGGTTGGACAGGATCAACACGCCGACATCGATCTCGCCACTGACCAGCAAATGCTCGATGTACGGGCGCTCATCTTCCATCACGCGGATTTCCACGTTGGGGTAGGCGCGCTGGAAGCGGGTGAGCAAATCCGCCAAGTAGTAACCGGCCACCAGGCTGGTCACGCCGACGATCAGTTGCCCGGCGACCTGGTCGGTGCTCTGTTGCAGGCTGCGCTTGGCGTTATCCACGGTGGCCAGGATCAAGTGCGCCTGACGCAGGAATTGATGCCCCTGGTGGGTCAGGGTCATGCCTTTGGCGTGGCGGCTGAACAGGCTGACGCCGATTTCCTCCTCCAGTTGCTGGATCGCCAGGGTCAGGGTCGACTGGGAAATGAACGCGGTTTGCGCGGCGGCCGAGATCGAGCCGGTCTCGGCCACGGCGATGAAGTGACGGATCTGACGCAAGGTCATCATGGGAAAGTACCCGGTGGGCTGTTTTTATCGATTGGCGAGAGTGTATATCTTTTTTTCTGATAGGCCGGCGCAAGCGGCAATGCAACATCTGGAAGCACTCTCGCCCACGGGACGTGGGCACTTTCGTTTTAGGCTGGTGGTTCTGGTTTCAGGTTAAACGTCTTGTGGAGGCGGTAAATGAACACCCGTGGATTGCTCGATCAACTACTCAAGTCCGGCCAGGACCTGTTGCAGAACAAGGCCGGTAGCTCACAGCAAAAGGGTGCGAGCGGCGGCACCAGTGCCCTCGGCAGCTTGCTCTCCGGCGCGAGTGGCGGGGCATTGGCGGCAGGCGCCATGGGCTTGCTGCTCGGCAGCAAAAAGGCCCGTAAAGTCGGGGGCAAGGTCGCGGTCTACGGCGGTCTCGCCGCGTTGGGCGTGCTGGCTTATAAAGCCTACGGTAACTGGCAGGCGCAGCAGGGCGGTGCGGCCGGTACGGAACCGCAAACCCTGGACCGCGTGCCGGCCGCGCAAGTCGAGCTACACAGTCAGGCGATTCTCAGGGCGCTGGTGGCGGCGGCCAAGGCTGACGGTCATGTCGATGAGCGTGAGCGTGCCTTGATCGAAGGCGAATTCACCCGGCTCGACAGCGACCAGGAGCTGCAACACTGGCTGCACACCGAGCTCAACAAGCCACTGGACCCGAGCGATGTCGCCCGCGCCGCCCGCTCCCCGGAAATCGCCGCCGAGATGTACATCGCCAGCGTGATGATGGTGGACGAGGAAAACTTCATGGAGAAGGCCTACCTCGATGAGCTGGCGCGCCAGCTCAAGCTGGAGCCGGGGTTGAAGGCCGAGCTGGAGAAGCAGGTTCGCCAGGCTTCCCTGTAAACCTTCAGACTGCATTCGCGAACAGGCTCGCTCCCACACGGGATCTTCAGTGATCACAGTTTCTGTGTACGCTAGATATTCAATGTGGGAGCGAGCTTGCTCGCGATGGCGTTTTCGGCCACAACACCTCCCCAATGACCATTGCATGGTCCCTTTCTGCCCAATCACCCCAGGCACCCATCCCCTTCATTAGCGGACAGTCCCAACCCAGAGCCCATCGCGCCTTTTTTCAACGGGATGAGAAGCGGTGCGCACCGTCTTATAAATGAAACACCGCCCTCGGCTATACTCCCCGCATTTCGAATCAGGCCCCGAGGATTGACTGTGAAGAACTGGACGTTACGCCAACGCATTTTGGCGAGCTTTGCGGTAATTATCGCCATCATGTTGCTGATGGTGGTCCTCTCCTATTCGCGATTGCTGAGGATCGAAGAGAGCGAAGCCAGCGTGCGGGACGACGCTTTGCCGGGGGTTTATTACAGCTCGATGATTCGCAGCGCTTGGGTCGACACTTTCCTGCAGACTCAGGAATTGCTCGGATTGAAAGAAGGGCAGGGCATCAGCAGCGAAGACGCTGCGGAATTCAAGGCTTTCGAAGCGCGTCTGCTGGAGCAGATAGGTAACTACCGCAACACCATCACGACCGATGAAGACAAGGTCGAGTTTGCCGCTTTCGAACAACGGCACGAGGAGTTCAGCAGGATTCTGACGGCAGTGCTCGATCTGCACAGCCGCAACCAGGAAGCCGAGGCCGTCAAGTTGTTCACCGAGCAACTGACCCCGGTCTGGACCGCAGGTCGCACGAAGCTCAACGAAATCCTCCGCGAAAACAAATTGGTGGCCGACCACGAAATGGCCGCCATCGACGACGCCGTGCTTTCGGCAAAAATCAGCATGGGCATTTCCCTGCTGGTGGCCGTCCTGGCTGCCGGCCTCTGCGGTTTGCTATTGATGCGCGCCATCATGGCGCCGATGAACCGCATCGTGAAAATCCTTGAAATCATGCGCACCGGCGACCTCAGCAGCCGCCTGAACCTGGAGCGCAAGGACGAATTCGGCGCGGTAGAGACCGGTTTCAACGACATGATGTCCGAGCTCACTTCTCTGGTGTCCCAGGCCCAGCGTTCGTCGGTGCAGGTGACCACGTCGGTGACCGAGATCGCCGCAACGTCCAAGCAGCAACAAGCCACCGCCACCGAAACTGCCGCCACCACCACGGAAATCGGTGCGACCTCCCGTGAGATCGCCGCCACTTCCCGGGATCTGGTGCGCACCATGACCGAGGTCTCCACCGCCGCCGATCAGGCTTCCGTGGCCGCCGGCTCCGGGCAGCAGGGCCTGGCGCGCATGGAAGAAACCATGCACTCGGTGATGGGCGCGGCCGATCTGGTCAACGCCAAGCTGGCGATCCTCAACGAGAAGGCCGGCAACATCAATCAGGTGGTGGTGACCATCGTCAAGGTCGCCGACCAGACCAACCTGTTGTCGCTCAACGCCGCCATCGAGGCCGAGAAGGCCGGGGAATACGGACGCGGTTTTGCCGTGGTCGCCACCGAAGTACGGCGCTTGGCGGACCAGACGGCCGTGGCCACCTACGACATCGAGCAAATGGTCCGCGAGATCCAGTCGGCGGTATCGGCCGGGGTCATGGGCATGGACAAGTTCTCCGAAGAGGTGCGTCGCGGCATGTCCGAGGTGCAGCAGGTCGGTGAGCAGTTGTCGCAGATCATCCATCAGGTCCAGGCGCTGGCACCGCGGGTGCTGATGGTCAACGAAGGCATGCAGGCCCAGGCCACCGGTGCCGAGCAGATAAACCACGCGCTGGTGCAGTTGGGTGATGCCAGCAGCCAGACCGTTGAGTCTTTGCGCCAGGCCAGTTTCGCCATCGATGAGCTGAGCCAGGTGGCCGTTGGGCTGCGCAGCGGCGTTTCGCGATTCAAAGTCTGATGAGCGAAATCACGGCCAAACGCTCTGCCGTGAAGCAGGCGCTGCAAGCCTTGTTTCTGGTGTTTCGCATCGGTAACGAACGCTATGCCTTGAAGGCTATCGAAGTGGCTGAAGTGCTGCCGCGCCTGCCGTTGAAGCCTGTTCCCCATGCGCCTGTATGGGTCGCCGGGGTGTTCGCCTATCGGGGCTCGGTGGTGCCAGTGATCGACTTGAGCGCACTGACCTTTGGCATGCCTGCACAGGCCCGTACCAGCACGCGACTGGTGCTGGTCAACTATCGCCCGGATGAAACCGCCGAGACGCAGCTGCTCGGACTGATTCTGGAGCAGGCGACTGACACCTTGCGCTGCGATCCGGCGGATTTTCAGCCCTACGGCCTGGACAATCGCCAGACGCCCTACCTCGGGCCGGTGCGCAAGGACGAGCAGGGCTTGCTGCAATGGGTGCGGGTCGGCGATCTGCTGGACGATCAGGTGCGCGCCTTGTTGTTTCCCTCGCCGCCTATGGATTCGGCGCTGCTGCAGGAGCGGCCATGAACAGCGACCAGCGTTTTTTCGACTTCCTCAAGGAAACTATCGGACTCGACGTGACCTCGGTGGGGCCTGCGATCATCGAGCGAGCGGTGCGCCAGCGCAGCATCGTTTCGCAAGCAGTCTCGGCCGATGAGTATTGGCGCACCTTACAGGGCTCGCGGGACGAGCAGCAGGCTTTGATCGAAGCGGTGATCGTTCCGGAAACCTGGTTTTTTCGTTATCCGGAATCCTTCGTCACCCTGGTGAAACTGGCTGGCAAGCGTCTGGCCGAGATCAACAACCTGCGCACACTGCGGATTCTCAGCCTGCCGTGCTCCACCGGCGAAGAACCGTACTCGATCGCCATGGCGTTGCTCGATGCCGGGCTCAAACCGCACCAGTTCAAGGTCGATGGCCTGGACGTCAGCCCGTTATCAGTGGAAAGAGCCCGGCGGGCGTTGTACGGCAAGAATTCCTTTCGGGGTGACGACATTGCATTTCGCGACCGTCATTTCATTGCCGAAGGCGAGAGCTATCGCCTCGATCAGCGGGTGCTCGAGCAAGTGCGCCTGCAGGTTGGCAATCTGCTGGATCCGGCCTTGCTGGCCGGTGAACCGTCCTTTGATTTCGTGTTTTGTCGCAACCTGCTGATCTATTTCGACCAGCCGACCCAGAAGCAGGTCTTCGAAGTGCTCAAGTGCCTGACCCATGTAGACGGCGTGCTGTTTATCGGGCCGGCCGAAGGCAGTCTGCTGGGGCGTTTGGGGATGCGCTCGATCGGCATCCCGCAGTCCTTTGCGTTCAGTCGACAGGGCACTGCGGACCCTGAACCCTTGCCGGCATTCGTTCCAGCGCCATTGCCAGTGCCGCAACCGCTGCGCAATCCGCCGCCTGCGCCAGTGCGCAGCCGTCCGTTTGTCCGGGTTGCGCCGCTGCGGCCTGCACCTGCAATCTCCGGCGCCGACACTGCCGCGCTGCTGGCCAATATCGCCGTGCTGGCCGATGAAGGCAAAAGCGCCGAGGCGCGAGCGGCGTGTGAAAGCTATTTGCGCAGCCATGAGCCGGTGGCCCAGGTCTTTTATTGGCTGGGACTGCTCAGCGATGTGGCCGGCAATACCCTTGAAGCCCAGGGTTTTTATCGCAAGGCGTTGTACCTCGAACCGCAACATCCCGAAGCGTTGATGCACCTTGCCGGGTTGCTGCAGGCCCAGGGCGACGCGATGGGAGCCAGACGATTGCAGGAGCGTGCCGCCCGCAGCGCACGTTTCGCCGACAGTGAGCGTAAACGATGATTGCCTCCGACACCTTTAGCGTCACCCGGGATGCCCAGGCCATCGACGATTGCTGGAACCGCATCGGTATCCACGGCGACAAGTCCTGCCCGCTACTCAGCGAGCATATTCATTGCCGCAATTGTGCGGTGTATTCGGCGGCCGCCACACGCTTGCTCGATCGCTATGCGTTGCAGCAGGAAGATCGCGGGATCGTGTCCGTTGCGCTAGAAAACGAGGTGAAAACCCGCTCGCTGTTGATGTTCCGTCTGGGTGAAGAGTGGCTGGGGCTCGCGACCCGAAGCCTGGTAGAGGTGGCGCCGCTGCAAGCGATTCACTCTTTGCCGCATCAACGTTCCCGGGCCTTGCTCGGCGTGGCGAATGTGCGCGGCGCGCTGGTCGCCTGCCTGTCGCTGGTGGAGTTGCTGGGGCTCGACAGCACTGGCAACGCGGTGTCCGGCACGCGGGTCATGCCACGCATGTTGATCATCGCCGCCGATGGCGGGCCGGTGGTGGTGCCGGTGGATGAGGTCGACGGGATTCACGCCATCGACGAGCGCATTCTCGATAGCGCATCGCGCTCGGGTGCCCAGGCCAGTGCCAAATACACCCGTGGCGTGTTGCAATTCAAAGGTCGCAGCCTGCGTTGGCTGGATGAAGAACAGCTGCTGTCCGCCGTGACCCGGAGTCTCACATGACCCCCGAGCAAATGCGCGACGCCTCTCTGCTGGAGCTGTTCAGCCTGGAGGCCGAAGCCCAGACCCAGGTCTTGAGCGCCGGCCTGCTGGCGCTTGAGCGCGACCCGACCCAGGCCGATCAACTTGAATCGTGCATGCGCGCTGCGCACTCGCTCAAGGGCGCGGCGCGGATCGTCGGTGTCGACGCCGGGGTCAGCGTCTCCCATGTGATGGAAGATTGCCTGGTCAGTGCCCAGGAACGCCGCCTGTTGCTGCGCCCCGAGCACATCGATGCGTTGCTGCAAGGCACTGATTTGCTGATGCGTATCGCCACGCCGAATAACAACCCGGAGGCCGCGGACATCGAGGTCTACGTGGCGTTGATGGCGCGATTGCTGGACCCGACGGCCCCGCTGGTTGCGCCTTCCGCACCGGTGATGGCCGAACTTCAGCTCGAAGCGCCGTCGCCAAGGGTCGAGCCGCCGGTGCCTGCCGTCGAACCGCCATCGGCGCCGACCCCGCGCAAGACCAAACGCACCACCGAAAACGGCGAGCGAGTGCTGCGTGTTACCGCCGAGCGCCTGAACAGCCTGCTCGATCTGTCGAGCAAATCCCTGGTGGAAACCCTGCGGCTCAAACCGCACCTGGCGACCATGCAGCGACTCAAGCGCATGCAGAGCAACAGCCTGCGCGCACTGGAGAATCTCAATGTGCATCTCAAGGATCACGCCTTGAGCCTGGAGGCCCAGGAAGCCCTTGAGGATGCGCGGCGGCTGCTCGCGCAATCCCAGCAATTGCTCATTGAAAAGAACGCCGAACTCGATGAGTTCGCCTGGCATGCCAGCCAGCGGGCGCAAGTGTTATACGACACGGCGCTGGCCTGTCGCATGCGGCCGTTTGCCGATGTGCTGACCGGGCAAGTGCGGATGGTCCGGGATCTGGGGCGCGATCTGGGCAAACAGGTGCGGCTGGAGATTGAAGGCGAAAAGACCCAGGTCGATCGCGACGTACTGGAAAAGCTCGAAGCGCCGCTGACTCACCTGTTGCGCAACGCGGTCGACCACGGCATCGAGACCCCGGAGCAACGCCTGCTGGCGGGCAAGCCGGCGGAAGGTTTGATTCGCCTGCGCGCGTCTCATCAGGCCGGTTTGCTGGTGCTTGAACTGAGCGATGACGGTAACGGCGTGGACCTGGAAAAGGTCCGTCGCAGCATCGTTGAACGAAGTTTGTCGCCCGCGCAAACCGCCGCGCAGTTGAGCGAAGAGGAATTGCTGACGTTCCTGTTCCTGCCCGGTTTCAGTCTGCGGGACACGGTCACCGAGGTGTCCGGTCGCGGCGTCGGCCTGGATGCGGTGCAGCACATGGTCCGGCAGTTGCGCGGCGCGGTGGTGCTGGAGCAGACGGCGGGCGAGGGCAGTCGTTTCCACCTCGAGGTACCGCTGACCCTGTCGGTGGTGCGCAGCCTTGTGGTGGAAGTCGGCGACGAAGCCTATGCCTTCCCGCTGGCGCACATTGAGCGCATGTGCGACCTGGAGCCGGCGGATATCGTGCAGGTCGAAGGCCGCCAGCATTTCTGGCACGAAGGCCGGCATGTCGGCCTGGTGGCGGCCAGTCAGTTGTTGCAACGTCCGGCCAGCCAGAACAGCGGGCAAACCCTGAAGGTCGTGGTGATTCGCGAGCGCGATGCGATCTACGGCGTGGCCGTGGAGCGGTTTATCGGTGAGCGGACCTTGGTGGTGCTGCCGCTGGATGAGCGTCTGGGCAAGGTGCAAGACATTTCCGCCGGGGCCCTGCTCGACGACGGCTCGGTGGTGCTGATCGTCGACGTCGAAGACATGCTGCGTTCGGTGGATAAGCTGCTCAACACCGGTCGCCTGGAGCGCATTGCCCGCCACAGCAATCAGGTGGTCGAGGCGGCCCGCAAACGAATTCTGGTGGTGGATGATTCCCTGACCGTGCGAGAGTTGCAGCGTAAGCTGTTGCTCAATCGCGGCTACGACGTGGCGGTTGCGGTGGACGGCATGGACGGCTGGAACGCGCTGCGTTCGGAGGATTTCGATCTGCTGATCACCGACATTGATATGCCGCGCATGGACGGTATCGAATTGGTCACGCTGCTGCGTCGGGACAATCGCCTGCAATCGCTGCCGGTGATGGTGGTGTCCTACAAGGATCGTGAAGAGGACCGGCGCCGTGGACTGGATGCCGGGGCCGACTATTATCTAGCCAAGGCCAGTTTTCATGACGACGCCTTGCTCGATGCAGTGGTTGAGCTCATTGGAGGAGCGCGGGCATGAGGATCGCAATCGTCAACGACATGCCCATGGCGGTGGAGGCCCTGCGCCGCGCCCTGGCATTCGAGCCGGCCCACGAGGTGGTCTGGGTCGCCGGCAATGGTGCCGAAGCGGTGCGCCAGTGCGCGCTGGACACGCCGGACCTGATTCTGATGGACCTGATCATGCCGGTAATGGATGGCGTCGAGGCTACGCGGCGGATCATGGCCGAGACCCCCTGTGCCATCGTCATCGTCACCGTGGATCGCCAGCAGAACGTGCACCGGGTGTTCGAGGCCATGGGCCACGGTGCGCTGGACGTGGTCGACACCCCGGCCCTCGGCGCCGGCAATGCCCAGGAAGCGGCCGCGCCGTTGTTGCGCAAGATCATGAACATCGTCTGGCTGATCGGCGACAAGGGCAACAGCCCGCGCTCGACGCCGGCACCGTTGCGCAGTTCGGGCTCTCGCCAGAGCCTGATCGCCATTGGCTCATCCGCGGGTGGGCCGGCAGCGCTGGAAGTCTTGCTCAAGGGACTGCCGCGTGATTTCTCTCCGGCCATCGTGCTGGTGCAGCACGTTGACCAGGTGTTTGCCGCCGGTATGGCCGAGTGGCTCGGCAGCGCCAGCGGCCTCGACGTGCGCCTGGCCCAGGAGGGCGAGCCGCCGCAAGGCGGCACGGTGTTGCTGGCCGGCACCAATCATCATATTCGCTTGCTCAAAAACGGCACGCTGGCCTACACCGCCGAACCGGTCAACGAGATCTACCGGCCCTCCATCGATGTGTTCTTCGAGAGCGTGGCCAGTTACTGGAATGGCGACGCCGTAGGAGTTTTGCTTACAGGCATGGGACGTGATGGCGCCCAAGGGCTTAAACTCATGCGCCAACAGGGCTACCTGACCATCGCACAAGACCAAAACAGCAGTGCGGTGTACGGCATGCCGAAGGCGGCCGCAGCCATCGACGCTGCCGTGGAGATTCGCCCGCTGGACAAGATAGCGCCACGATTGCTGGAGATTTTCGCCAAATGAGCACTTTTTCCCTCATTCCTGGCTCAGGTAGTACTCAGGTGACCGCACATGAATGAATTACAGCTCGACGACTTCAAGACCGACGAAAACGCCGCCATGGTGTTACTGGTGGACGATCAGGCCATGATCGGCGAAGCCGTGCGTCGTGGACTGTCGAACGAAGAGAACATCGATTTCCACTTCTGCGCCGATCCGCACCAGGCCATCGCCCACGCGGTGCGCATCAAGCCGACAGTGATCCTGCAGGATCTGGTCATGCCGGGGCTGGACGGTCTGAGCCTGGTGCGCGAGTACCGCAATCACCCGGCGACCAAGGACATTCCGATCATCGTCCTGTCGACCAAGGAAGATCCGCTGATCAAGAGCGCGGCCTTCGCCGCCGGGGCCAACGATTATCTGGTCAAGCTGCCGGACAACATCGAACTGGTCGCACGCATTCGCTATCACTCGCGCTCCTACATGACCCTGCTGCAACGGGACGCGGCGTACCGCGCGTTGCGCGTCAGTCAGCAGCAATTGCTCGACACCAACCTGGTGCTGCAACGCCTGATGAACTCCGATGGCCTGACGGGGTTGTCGAACCGTCGGCACTTCGATGAATACATGGAGCTGGAGTGGCGCCGTTCGCTGCGTGAGCAGAGCCAGTTGTCGTTGCTGATGATCGACGTGGACTATTTCAAGGCCTACAACGACAGCTTCGGCCACCTGGAAGGCGATGAAGCCCTGCGCAAGGTCGCCACGGCGATCAAGGACGCCAGCGCCCGTCCTTCGGACTTGCCGGCCCGCTACGGCGGCGAAGAGTTTGCTCTGGTACTGCCCAACACCTCCCAGGGCGGTGCACGGCTGGTGGCCGAGAAGCTGCGCCAGACCGTGGCCGCCCTGAAGATCCCGCATACCTCGCCAACCGAAGGTTCGAGCCTGACCATCAGCATCGGCCTGTCGACCATCACGCCGAAAGCGGGCAGCAACTGCCGTGATCTGATTTCAGCGGCGGACAAGGGGCTGTATTCGGCGAAGAACAATGGGCGTAATCAGGTGGGGGTCGAGTAACGCTCGACCTGATGGTGATGAACCTGTGGCGAGGGGGCTTGTCGGATCGCCGCACCGCCCCGATTGGGTCGCGAAGCGGCCCCAAAACCGCCGCCTATGTCTGCCAGACATACCGCATTGACTGGTTTTACGACTGCTTCGCAGCCGAACGGGGGCAAGCCCCCTCGCCACAGGTGGGTGGTGACTGCTTGATTTGCAGTTGGCAGGTGGCCGCTGACTGAAACCATTCGCCGGTAAACCCGCCATGCGGGCTGCCGGGGGCG
This sequence comes from Pseudomonas sp. GL-RE-26, assembly GCF_019956275.1. Classification (NCBI taxonomy): domain Bacteria; kingdom Pseudomonadati; phylum Pseudomonadota; class Gammaproteobacteria; order Pseudomonadales; family Pseudomonadaceae; genus Pseudomonas; species Pseudomonas sp. GL-RE-26. The sequence continues at coordinate 104,644 of NZ_JAHBDI010000044.1, read as the reverse complement.
CTTGATTACGGTATACTCGCCGGCTTTCAAAAGTTCGCCAACGAGTGCTGCCCGTCATGGAAATCAACCCGATCCTGAACACCATCAAGGACCTGTCCGAGCGCTCCGAAACTATTCGGGGGTATCTTTGACTACGATCAAAAGCATGAGCGTCTGACCGAAGTCAATCGCGAGCTTGAAGATCCGAGTGTCTGGAACAAACCTGAATACGCCCAGGAACTGGGCCGTGAGCGCGCTGCGCTGGCGCAGATCGTCGATACCCTGGACGAATTGAACACCGGTCTGGCCGATTGCCGCGACCTGCTGGACATGGCCGTCGAAGAAAACGACGAAGGCGCAGTGGGCGATGTCGTCGCCGAACTGGCCCGTCTCGAGGAAAGTCTGGCCAAGCTGGAATTCCGCCGCATGTTCAGCCATGAAATGGACCCGAACAACGCCTACCTGGACATCCAGGCCGGTTCCGGCGGCACCGAAGCCCAGGACTGGGCCAACATTCTGCTGCGCATGTACCTGCGCTGGGCCGACAAACGCGGTTTCGACGCGACCATCATGGAACTGTCCGCCGGTGAAGTCGCCGGGATCAAGGGCGCGACCGTGCACATCAAGGGCGAATACGCGTTTGGCTGGTTGCGGACCGAGATCGGCGTGCACCGTCTGGTGCGCAAGAGCCCGTTCGATTCCGGCAACCGTCGCCACACCTCGTTCTCCGCGGTGTTCGTCTCGCCTGAGATCGATGACAAGGTGGAAATCGAAATCAACCCGGCAGACTTGCGGATCGACACCTATCGTTCCTCGGGTGCCGGTGGTCAGCACGTAAACACCACCGACTCGGCCGTACGTATCACCCACGTACCGACCAACACCGTGGTCAGCTGCCAGAACGAACGTTCCCAGCACGCCAACAAAGACACCGCCATGAAAATGCTGCGGGCCAGGTTGTACGAGCAGGAAATACAGAAGCGCAACGCGGCGTCCCAGGCGCTGGAAGACACCAAGTCCGATATCGGCTGGGGTCATCAGATCCGTTCGTACGTGCTCGATGCCTCGCGGATCAAGGATCTGCGTACCAACATTGAACGCAGCGACTGTGACAAGGTGCTCGATGGCGACATCGACGAATACCTGGAAGCGAGCCTGAAGTCCGGGCTGTAAGCAATGCAATACAGGATCGGCTGACTCAGCGCGATCCTTGTAGGAGCGGGCTTGCCCGCGATCCCCAGCCGCAGGCTGGGGACAACGAACCTGATGGAATTTTTAAAGACATGAGCGACCTAGAACTCGACCCGCAAGCCCTGCAACAGGAAGAAAACTCCCTGATCGCCCTGCGCAAGGAAAAGCTTGCTGCCGAGCGCGCCAAGGGCAATGCCTTCCCGAACGACTTCCGCCGCGAAAACTACTGCGAACAACTGCAGAAACAGTACGCGGACAAGACCAAGGAAGAGCTGGCAGAGGCTGCGATCCCGGTCAAGGTTGCCGGTCGTATCATGCTCAACCGTGGCTCGTTCATGGTGATCCAGGACATGACCGGTCGCATCCAGGTCTACGTCAACCGCAAGACCCTGTCCGAAGAAACCCTGGCCGCGGTGAAAACCTGGGACATGGGCGACATCATTGCCGCCGAAGGCACCCTGGCCCGTTCCGGCAAGGGTGACCTGTACGTTGAAATGACCAACGTGCGCCTGCTGACCAAATCCCTGCGCCCGCTGCCGGACAAGCACCACGGCCTGACCGACACCGAACAGCGCTACCGCCAGCGCTACGTTGACCTGATCGTCAACGAAGACGTGCGCCAGACGTTCCGCGTGCGTTCGCAAGTCATCGCGCACATCCGCAGCTTCCTGATGAAGCGTGACTTCCTGGAAGTGGAAACGCCGATGCTGCAGACCATTCCTGGCGGCGCGGCAGCCAAGCCGTTCGAAACCCATCACAATGCGCTGGACATGGGCATGTTCCTGCGTATCGCGCCGGAGCTGTACCTCAAGCGCCTTGTTGTTGGCGGCTTCGAGAAAGTGTTCGAGATCAACCGCAACTTCCGTAACGAAGGCGTTTCGACTCGTCACAACCCTGAATTCACCATGTTGGAGTTCTACCAGGCCTACGCCGACTACGAAGACAACATGGACCTGACCGAAGAACTGTTCCGCGAACTGGCGCAGCTGGTTCTGGGCAGCACCGACGTGCCGTACGGCGACAAGGTGTTCCACTTCGGCGAGCCGTTCGTGCGTCTGTCGGTGTTCGACTCGATCCTCAAGTACAACCCCGAGCTGACCGCTGACGACCTGAACGACATCGACAAGGCTCGTGCCATCGCGAAGAAGGCCGGCGCCAAGGTGCTGGGCTTCGAAGGCCTGGGCAAGCTGCAGGTGATGATTTTCGAAGAGCTGGTCGAGCACAAGCTGGAACAGCCGCACTTCATTACCCAGTACCCGTTCGAAGTGTCGCCGCTGGCCCGTCGTAACGACGACAACCCGAACGTCACCGACCGTTTCGAGCTGTTCATCGGTGGTCGCGAAATCGCCAACGCCTACTCCGAGTTGAACGACGCGGAAGACCAGGCCGAGCGCTTCATGGCCCAGGTGGCCGACAAGGACGCCGGCGACGACGAAGCCATGCACTACGACGCTGACTTCGTTCGTGCGCTGGAGTACGGCATGCCGCCAACGGCGGGTGAAGGCATCGGTATCGACCGTCTGGTGATGCTGCTGACCAACTCCCCGTCGATCCGCGACGTGATCCTGTTCCCGCACATGCGGCCGCAAGCGTAAGTGTTTCAATTAAAAAGCCGCCTTTGAGGCGGCTTTTTATTGCCTGTCTGGTACAAACGTATCAACTTGTTACTTTCATCTGAGAGGAAATACCTGTCGTGATTCGTGCAATGGCTCAAGAAGGTGCAGCGGGTATCGCCACTGCGGTCGCTGAAAGTGTTCAGTACCAGGGCCGCAAGGCCAGCCGACAGGGCAGCGAACAGCGACGACAGGAAATCCTGGATGCCGCCATGCGCATTGTCGTGCGTGACGGCGTACGGGCCGTACGGCACCGTGCGGTGGCCGCCGAGGCACAAGTGCCGTTGTCGGCGACCACTTACTATTTCAAGGATATCGATGACCTGCTCACCGATACCTTCGCCCAATACGTGGAACGCAGTGCGGCGTACATGGGCAAACTGTGGGTGAACAACGAGGGCCTGCTGCGCGAGATGATCGACAGTGGCGACGGCAGCCCGCAGGCGCGCTCGAAACTGGCGGACGACATTGCACGGCTGATGACCGATTACGTTCACCGGCAACTGGTCAATCGCCGCGAACACTTGATGGCCGAGCAGGCGTTCCGTCAGGAGGCATTGCTCAACCCGCGCCTGGCCGAACTGGTGCGCTCGCATCAGCAAATCCTGTTGCAGGGCTCTTGCCAGCTGTTCCAGGTGTTGGGCTCGCGCGAGCCGCATCAGGATGCCAAGGTGTTGACGGCGATAATCGGCCGGATGGAATATCAGGGCCTGCTCAATGTAGACGAGCCCGCCGCCGAAGAGGAAATGCTCGGCATCCTGACGCGCTACATGCACCTGGTGCTGGCGTCGGTGTGATTCCGGGCGGAGTTATCCCTGTAGGAGCGAGCCTGCTCGCGAAGGCGGCTTAACATTCAACATAGAGGTTGTCTGGCACACCCTCATCGCGAGCAGGCTCGCTCCTACAGGTCAGCGGTATGTTCATAGGGAGTTTTGAATGAAAGCCTGGCGTGTCGTTGTGATCGCCTTGTCGTTCCTGCTGCTCAGTGGCTGTCTGGTGGCCTTCAAGGAACCGCTGCCTGCAAGCGAACCCGCGCCCAAGGGATTGCTCGGCAAATGGACCAGCACCAATGCCTGGGGCGAGCCGCTCAACCTCGAGCTGACCCGTATCGGCGACAACCGCTATCAGGCCGTCAGCTATTACCGGGCCAGGCCCAAGGAGCGGGAGGCCTATCCCTTTACAGTGACGCGCCATGGCAACCGCTGGTACCTGTCGGCGAAGGTGCCGGCGCAGTTCGGCGGGCACTTCACCCTGGCCGGTTTTGAGCTGACCGACAAACATGAGTTGGTGGTCTACAACCTCGACCTCGACCAGATCAACCAGGCCATCAAGCAAAAAGCCCTGAGCGGCGAAAGCTTCCAGACTCACGACGGCGATGGCGTATTGATTGACAACCACATGGATCAAGTCACCGCCTATCTCGACGACCCGGCCAATTCCGATGTGTTCGTCGAAGCCGTACGCTACCAGCGTCAGGCCAAAGCCAAATAAGCAGCACCAACAGGTTTCTACAGGAGTTTCGGGTGGACGATTACCAACAGTCGATACGCATTTTGTCCGATCGCATCGTGCTGGCGCAGACACCGATCCGTGTCCTCGATGCGGTCAAGTGGGACGACAACATTCGTAAGGGTTTCCTCAAGGCCAAGGGCAAGGAAATGCCGGCGGTGGATCGCGACTACTATCTCAACCGGCCGCTGGCGTTCGACTCCAGCAAAGTGAAGCTGGAGTTTCAGAACATCGAGCGCGACATCACCCGCCAGCTCGGCCAGTTCAACCCGGTCGGCCAGATCATGCGCCGCATGTGCAAGGAATACCGCATGGTGGTGCGCATGCTCGAAGCGCGCGGCACCGAGGATTTCGGCCTGATTTCCCAGGAGTTGTATGGCGCCGCGTCCGACGCGTTCCACGCCGGTGACCCGACGCTGTCCGACCTGGGCATGATGTTGTCCGAATACCTGAACAACATCGACGGCCGTGGCGACCTCAAGGATGAGCCGAAGACATTGACCGCCAAAGATGCCGTCAATCTGCTGCAACACCGCTTGAACAAGGTGTTCGGCGAGGCCGAGGAAACCATCCGGGTGTTCGAGTCCGACGGCATCGTCGCCGATGCGGCGGCGGGTGCCGACTACATCAAGATCCGCGCCGACGCGATGTTCAACGACCGCGACGTGCGGGCACTGGAAGTTCATGAAGGGCTGGTGCATGTCGGCACCACGCTCAACGGCCTGAACCAGCCGATCTGCACCTTCCTCGCCAAGGGCCCGCCCTCGTCGACGGTGACCCAGGAAGGCCTGGCGATCCTGATGGAAATCATCACCTTCGCCTCGTACCCGAGCCGCCTGCGCAAACTCACCAACCGCACCCGCGCCATTCACATGGTGGAGGAGGGCGCCGACTTCCTGCAGGTGTTCGAGTTCTTCCGTGAGCAAGGCTTCGAAATGCCCGAGAGCTACAGCAACGCCAGTCGCGTTTTCCGCGGCTCGGTGCCGACAGGTCTGCCATTTACCAAAGACTTGTCCTACCTCAAGGGCTTCATCATGATTTACAACTACATTCAGCTGGCTGTGCGCAAAGGCAAGCTGGAGCAGATACCGCTGTTGTTCTGCGGCAAGACCACCCTGGAAGACATGCGTACCTTGCGCCAGTTGGTGGACGAAGGCCTGGTAGTGCCGCCCAAGTACCTGCCGGAACAGTTCCGCGACATGAACGCGTTGTCGGCGTGGATGTGCTTCTCCAACTTCCTCAACCACCTGAGCCTGGACCGGATCGAGGCGGATTACTCCAACATCCTGTAATCCTGGTGATATTCCCTGTAGGGCCTGGCAAGCCAGCTCCTACAGGGAGACGCATTCCAATGCCATTTTTCGCGAGGTTTCAACGGATGAGAATCCTCGGCATCTTCTGCCTTCTCCTGGTCTTGAGCGGTTGCAGCTCACTGTTGTTCTACCCCGAACCCGGCCAGTTGTTCACCCCGGAAAAGGCCGGGCTCGAATACCGCACCGTCACCCTGATCACCGCCGATGGCCTCAAGCTGAATGCCTGGTGGCTGCCGGCGAAGCAGGGTGTCGAGGTCAAAGGCACGGTGTTGCACCTGCACGGCAACGGCGGAAATCTGCCCATGCACCTCGGCGGGAGCTTTTGGTTGCCGAAAAATGGTTACCAGGTGTTGCTTGTGGACTATCGCGGTTATGGCCTGTCCGAAGGCGAGCCAAGCCTGCCGGCGATCTATCAGGACATCGACGCGGCCTACAAATGGCTCGACCAGGCGCCGGAGGTCAAAGGCAAGCCGCTGATCCTGCTCGGCCAGAGCCTCGGTGGCTCGATGGCCGTGCATTATCTGGTTCAGCACCCGGAACGGCAGAAACAACTGAAGGCTATTGTCCTCGACGGTGTGCCCGCCAGTTACCGAAGCATCGGTCAGTTTGCCCTGAGCAATTCGTGGATGACCTGGCCGTTCCAGGTGCCGTTGTCGTGGCTGGTGCCGGACGGCGACAGCGCGATCAACTCCATGGCGCAGCTTAAAGATGTGCCGAAACTGCTCTACCACAGCATCGACGATCCGATCGTGCCTCTTTCCAACGGCATCCGACTGTATCAAGCTGCGCCGCCGCCACGGGTGCTGCAACTGACCCGTGGCGGTCATGTGCAGACGTTCGCCGACCCGGTCTGGCGCAAGGTCATGCTGCGTTATCTCGATGATCCGCAGCATTTCAACGGCCTGCGCCGCCTGGGTGAAATCCCCAACTACCCGGCACCCCCGAATTCAGAAGATGAACCACCAGAGAGTCCGCAATGAGTGAAGAACGTAACGCCATCCCGCTGATCATCACCGGTATCTGCAGCATCCTCGGCACCGTCGGTGCCCTGTGGTGGTACGGCTACCTGCACTTCGCCAAGCCTGAGGATGCGTTGCTGCTCAACGAATTCACCATGCTCAAGACCGTGCCGGGTGAAGACTACAAAGTCTCACTGGAACCGGCCGCCCAAGTGGCGCAGTGCATCGATGGCGTGCTGGTGCTGTTCGACATGGAACAAAAAGGTCTGACCGGCGTGTTGGTCGACAGCAAGAAAAAAGCCGTGCGCTGCATGGGGCAGGAGACGCCGCAGAAGCTGGAGCAGTAACCCGGTTCTAACTAACAACAACGATCCAATGTGGGAGCGGGCTTGCTCGCGAATGAGGTTTAACATTCAACAATAATGTTGACTGATACACCGCTTTCGTCGGAACGCCGCCCGGAGCAAGCCCGCTCCCACAGGTTCTGTGGAAATCAGTGTTTCTGTTTGTCGTCCGGCACCGACAAATCGTGCAAATGCCGACGGGACAGCGCCAGAAAGCGCGGGGTCGGCCCGATGTCTTCGTACAGCGGATCGCCTTCTTCATCGGTGGCGACCACGGTCGTGCCTTTGACGTACGGGAAGCTTCTTTCCAGTTCTTCCAGTGCGGCGCCGATCAGATCGCCGAGCAGTTCTTCGGGATGCCGCTTGGGGTACATCTCGACGAGCGCAGCCAGCCGTGCGGCAGACTCCACGTCCAGATGAATCGAGTAGCCGGTGTCGGTCAGGCGACCCTTGGCGTTTTCTTCCCAGTGGTGGGCAAGCTCGCGGATTTTCATATTGACCTCATTGCGCTCCCGCTCGTGGCAGGCAGAGTGAGTGTCCGGCACTGGCCGGTGACAACCGTTGTACGGCTTACCGTTCAGACTAGCCTCAACAGGCAGGGTTTACAGGCCCTTCGTCGTCTTGCTTGTAAGAACCTGTCTGGGGCGGCACTCTCTTGTTTCTTAGCCGCCCGGATTTTTTGCTGGAGACCTGCTGATGACCGATATTGATGCACGCTTGCGCGAGGACGTTCACCTGTTGGGTGAGCTGTTGGGCAACACCATTCGTGAGCAATATGGCGACGGTTTTCTCGACAAGATCGAGCAGATCCGCAAGGGCGCCAAGGCTGACCGACGCGGCTCCATGGACGCCGAACTCAGCGCCAGCCTCAACCAGCTGAGCGAAGACGAGTTGCTGCCGGTGGCGCGGGCGTTCAACCAGTTCCTCAACCTGGCCAACATCGCCGAGCAATATCAGTTGATTCACCGCCGCGAGGAATCCCGGGAGGCGCCGTTCGAAGCCCGGGTGCTGCCGGAGTTGCTCGCGCGCCTGCGCGCCGAAGGGCATGGCGCCGACGCGCTGGCCCGGCAACTTGGCCGGCTGGAAATCGAGTTGGTACTGACCGCGCACCCGACCGAAGTTGCACGCCGCACACTGATCCAGAAGTACGACGCCATCGCCGCGCAACTGGCGGCTCAGGATCACCGTGACCTGACCAGTGCCGAGCGCGAGCAGATCAAGACCACCTTGCAACGCCTGATCGCCGAAGCCTGGCATACCGAGGAAATCCGCCGCACGCGCCCTACGCCGGTGGACGAAGCCAAGTGGGGGTTCGCGGTGATCGAGCATTCGCTGTGGCAGGCCATTCCCAATTATCTGCGCAAGGCCGATCAGGCCCTGCACGCTGCCACCGGCCTGCGCCTGCCACTGGAGGCTGCACCGATTCGCTTTGCCTCGTGGATGGGCGGCGACCGCGACGGCAACCCGAACGTGACGGCGGTGGTGACCCGAGAAGTTTTACTGTTGGCGCGCTGGATGGCGGCCGATTTGTACCTGCGCGATGTCGATCGCCTGGCCGCCGAGCTGTCGATGCAGCAGGCCAGCGATGAATTGAAGGCCAAGGCGGGAGACAGCGCCGAACCGTACCGGGCAGTGCTCAAGCAGCTGCGCGATCGCTTGCGGGCAACGCGTAACTGGGCACACGCTGCGTTGTCGACACCAACACCGGCACCGATCGATGTACTGCAAGACAACCGCGAACTGCTCGATCCACTGGAGCTTTGCTACCGCTCCTTGCACGAGTGCGGCATGGGCGTGATCGCCGACGGGCCGTTGCTCGATTGCCTGCGCCGGGCAGTGACATTCGGTCTGTTCCTGGTTCGTCTGGATGTACGCCAGGACTCGTCGCGGCACACCGCCGCGATGACCGAAATCACCGACTACCTCGGCCTGGGTCGCTACGAGGACTGGAGCGAGGAAGAGCGCATCGCCTTCCTGATGCGCGAATTGAGCAATCGTCGGCCCTTGTTGCCGACGTACTTCAAACCTTCCGCCGACACCGCCGAGGTGCTGGCGACCTGCCGGGAAATTGCCGCTGCGCCGTCGGCATCCCTCGGTTCCTATGTGATTTCCATGGCCGGTGCGGCTTCCGATGTACTCGCCGTGCAATTGCTGCTCAAAGAGTCCGGCGTGTTGCGGCCGATGCGCGTGGTACCGCTGTTCGAAACCCTGGCCGACCTCGACAACGCGGGGCCGGTGATCGAGAAGCTGCTGCTGTTGCCGGGCTATCGCGCGCGCCTGCAAGGGCCGCAGGAAGTGATGATCGGCTACTCGGATTCGGCCAAGGACGCCGGCACCACCGCGGCGGCCTGGGCGCAGTACCGGGCGCAGGAGCGGCTGGTGGATATCTGCCGTTCGCACGACGTCGAACTGCTGTTGTTCCATGGTCGTGGTGGCACCGTGGGGCGAGGCGGTGGCCCGGCCCACGCGGCGATCCTGTCGCAGCCACCGGGTTCGGTGGCGGGGCGTTTCCGCACTACCGAACAGGGCGAAATGATTCGATTCAAGTTCGGTCTGCCGGACATCGCCGAGCAAAACCTCAATCTGTACCTGGCCGCCGTGCTGGAGGCGACCTTGCTGCCTCCGCCGCCACCTACACCCGAGTGGCGCCATTTGATGGACGAGCTGGCCGCAGACGGTGTCAGTGCCTACCGCGCCGTGGTGCGGGAAAACCCGCAGTTCGTGGAGTATTTCCGCCAGTCCACGCCGGAGCAGGAACTCGGTCGTTTGCCGCTGGGCAGTCGTCCGGCCAAGCGCCGGGCCGGGGGGATCGAAAGCCTGCGGGCGATTCCATGGATCTTCGGCTGGACCCAGACGCGCCTGATGCTGCCGGCCTGGCTGGGTTGGGAGGCGGCCCTGAGCAAGGCACTGGAACGTGGCGAAGGTGAGCTGCTGGGGCAAATGCGCGAGCAGTGGCCGTTCTTCCGCACCCGCATCGATATGCTGGAAATGGTCCTGGCCAAGGCCGATGCCGACATTGCACAGTCCTACGATGAGCGTCTGGTGGAGCCGAAACTGTTGCCATTGGGTGCGCACTTACGCGACCTATTGTCGCAGGCGTGCACCATCGTTCTGGGCCTGACCGGGCAGTCGCAGCTGCTGGCACATAGCCCAGCGACCCTTGAGTTCATCCGCTTGCGCAACACCTACCTCGACCCGCTTCATCTATTGCAGGCCGAGTTGCTGGCCCGTTCAAGAGTGCAGGACGTGGCGCAGGGCAGCCCGGTAGAACAGGCCTTGCTGGTGTCTGTGGCGGGGATTGCCGCCGGTTTGCGTAACACCGGCTAAGGTTTTTGCCGTGGGATCAGGCATCCGGCAGGTGAGCCGGATGCCGCCGTTTGACGGGTGCAAAAGTGCTGTCAGGCGACAGTTAATGATGGGGTTGCGACTTGGGAAACTGCGCGCAATGGTCGCAAGAGGCAGCGGTTTCTCCGACTTTTGGCGTCTTGTGTGGGCGCAGCCTGCTGTGTATCTTGATCAGCCTTTGACCGTTTGGGCGGTCACGACCCTATTTTTGAGATTGGCCCCACGAGGCGAATCTGACGTTATCCATATAAAAAATTGAGGAGCACATCGATGCGCGTCATTCTGCTGGGAGCTCCCGGGGCCGGTAAAGGTACTCAGGCTAAGTTCATCACCGAAAAATTCGGCATTCCGCAAATCTCCACCGGCGACATGTTGCGTGCAGCGGTCAAGGCCGGCACCGAGCTGGGCATCAAGGCCAAGAGCATCATGGATGCCGGCGGCCTGGTGTCCGACGACCTGATCATCGCACTGGTCAAGGACCGCATCGCCCAGTCCGACTGCGCCAACGGTTTCCTGTTCGACGGTTTCCCGCGCACCATTCCCCAGGCTGAAGCCCTGGTGACTGCAGGCGTCGAACTGGATGCCGTGGTTGAAATCGCCGTTGAAGACGAAGAAATCGTCCAGCGTATCGCCGGTCGCCGTGTTCACGAGGCCAGCGGCCGCGTGTACCACATCGTCTACAACCCGCCGAAAGTGGCTGGCATAGACGACGTCACCGGTGAAGAGCTGGTACAGCGCAAGGACGACACTGAAGAAACCGTGCGTCATCGCCTGTCGGTCTACCACTCCCAGACCAAGCCGCTGGTGGACTTCTACCAGAAGCTGTCGGCTGCCAATGGCAAGCCGAAGTACAGCCACATCGAAGGCGTCGGTTCGGTTGAAGCGATCACCGCCAAGGTGCTTGCAGCCCTGAGCTGAAAAGTCTGATCCGCTGCATCATCCACGGCCCGCTTGCGGGCCGTAGTTGTTTATACTGACGCACTTTTTTCTGATCTCTCTTGTGGATACATCGATGAGCACCTTGCTGGCCCTGGACACCGCGACTGAAGCTTGCTCCGTTGCCTTGCTGCATGACGGCAAGGTCACGAGCCATTACGAGGTGATCCCGCGCCTGCACGCACAGAAGCTGTTGCCGATGATCAAGCAATTGCTGGCCGATGCGGGCACCACGCTGCAAGCGGTCGATGCCATCGCGTTCGGCCGTGGCCCGGGCGCCTTCACCGGCGTGCGCATTGCCATCGGCGTGGTGCAAGGCCTGGCGTTTGCCCTGGAGCGCCCGGTGCTGCCGGTGTCGAACCTGGCCGTGCTGGCGCAACGTGCGCTGCGCGAACACGGCGCCACTCAGGTCGCCGCCGCCATCGATGCGCGCATGGATGAAGTGTATTGGGGTTGCTACCGCGAAACGGCCGGGGAGATGCGCCTGGTGGGTGCCGAAGCGGTTCTGCCGCCGGAGTCCGCTGGGTTGCCGGTCGATGCCAGCGGCGAATGGTTCGGCGCCGGCACCGGTTGGGGTTATGCCGAGCGTATTGACGTCAGCCTGAGCGGGCAGGACGCGGGCATGTTGCCCCATGCGCAAGACTTGCTGACTTTGGCGCGGTTTGCCTGGGAACGCGGCGAGGGGATCGTGGCCGATGAGGCGCAGCCGGTTTATCTGCGTGACAAGGTGGCGACGCCTAAAGCGCGTTGATACGCGCAATTCTGTGGCAAGGGAGCTTTGTGGCGAGGGGGCTTGCCCCCGTTCGGCTGCGCAGCAGTCGCAGATCAACTGATGCGGTGTAACAGGCGAATCGGATTCTATTGTTTTGGCACTGCTTCGCAGTGCAACGGGGGCAAGCCCCCTCGCCACAGTAAGCATTCCAGATACAGCCAATCATCAGTTTCTAACCCCAGCTTTTAAACCTTTTGCCTTTTATGTGTTCTAGTTATCACTCGGCGGTTTGCGAAGTGGGTTTTGCGCCACTAAACTGCCATCACTGATTCCGAGTATGCATGTATGCGTATAGACGGCCTTTCCTCTCAGTCCTACCCCATCAAGCGCAAGCCTCGCAAAGGCCGTGTGGTGGAAGACGACGCCATTGATATCGAAGGCGAGCTGGAGTTCCCGACTGAAGAGCAACTGGCTGCCCGCGCCGCCAAAGCCTCTGCGCAAAAACTGAGCAATCTCCCCGCCCGTCAGCAAGACATGATTTACCACCGTGCCATGAGCAAAAGCGTGGCGACAGCCCTGGCCAGCTACCTGAGCACCGCCGGTTTCGTCGATTGGGAAGCGGATGTGCTGGGTCTCGACCTGTACATCTGATGTTGCTGCCGTATTACCTCGGTTGTCCGTCCTGGAGCGAAAACGCCTGGCGCGACTACCTGTATCCGCCGGACGCCAGACCCGCCGATTTTCTTGATCTCTATTCCCGGGTTTTCAATGCCGTGGAAGGCAACACGACCTTCTACGCGAGCCCGGCTGCCAGCACCGTGCAGCGTTGGGCCGAGACCATGCCCGAGCACTTTCGCTTCACCGCCAAGTTTCCCGGCGAGATCAGCCACGGAGGCGATCTGCGCGAGCAACTGACCGCAGCCGAAACCTTCGTGCAATTGCTCCGCCCGCTGGGTGAGCGGGTGTCGCCACTGTGGTTGCAGCTGTCGAAAAGCTTCACACCCCAACGTTTGCCTGAGCTGGCTGGATTTATTGATGCCCTGCAGCGACCGCTGGCTGTGGAGGTGCGGCATGACGAGTTTTTCGCCAAGGGCGATAGCGAGCGAATGCTCAACCGTTTGCTGCTGGATCGCGGTGTCGAACGCATCTGTCTCGACCCCCGTGCGCTGTTCAGTTGCACCTCGACCGAGCCCTCGGTGCTCCACGCCCAATCGAAGAAACCCCGGGTGCCGCCGCGCCCTGCGGCGTTCACGCAATTCCCGCAGGTGCGTTTTATCGGCCACCCGACGCTTGAAGCCAACGATACGTTCCTGGAGCCATGGGTCGAGAAAATCGCGCTATGGATCGAAGAAGGCCGAACGCCGTATATCTTCCTGCACACGGCGGACAACCTGCTGGCGGCGAAGCTGGCGCAGCGTTTTCATGCCCGGCTGATGCTGCGTTTGCCTGGCTTGCCGGCGCTGCCTGAGCTATACAGAGAACCCGTCGCCGAGCAACTTGGCCTGCTCTGAGGCGGATTCTTTCCCCTCTTCAGGAGCCTGCCCAATGGATGCGCAAACCCTTCGAGCCCAGGCGTTCAAAGCCCTTCACGACCGCCCCGGGGCTTTTGTGATTCCCAATCCGTGGGATGCCGGTTCAGCGAAAATGCTCGCTAGCCTCGGCTTTGAGGCGCTGGCGACCACCAGCGCCGGTTATGCCTTTTCCCAGGGCCGTGCCGATGGCGGATTGACCCTCGACGACACCCTGATGAACGTTCAAGCCATTGTCGCCGCCACCGACCTGCCGGTTGCCGTCGACCTGGAAAACGGTTTTGCCGACAACCCGGCCGATTGCGCCAAAAGTATCTTGCGCGCGGCAGAGGTCGGCGCGGTCGGTGGTTCGATCGAAGATGCCACCGGCCGCGAAGAAGGCCCGATCTATTGTTTCGAACACGCTGTGGCGCGCATCGAAGCCGCTGTGGCTGCCGCTCGCAGTCTGCCGTTCCACTTTACGTTGACTGCCCGGGCGGAAAACTTCCTGCACGGCAATCCCGATCTGGCCGACACCATCCGCCGTTTGCAGGCATTCGCCGAGGCCGGTGCCGATGTGCTCTACGCGCCGGGCCTGCGTAGCGCCGAGGATGTGCTGGCGGTGGTGCGTGCCGTGGCGCCAAAACCGGTGAATGTGTTGATGTCGGGCGGCTTGAAGCTGACGGTCGCGCAGTTGGGTGAGATGGGCGTTAAACGCATCAGCGTCGGTTCGGCGCTGGCATTGGCGGCCTATGGCGAATTCTTCCGCGCTGCCGAAGAAATCCAGACGTCAGGCACGTTCGGTTTCACGTCCCGGTCGATGCCGTATCAGAAGGCCAATCAGTTTTTCAAAGGCTGAGGGAAGAGGGCGCGGCGGAGGGTCAAGCGGCGATGCGCAGGTTCTGCAAGATGATCGGGCGCGCCCAGCCATTGTCGAAATCGAGTTGTTTCTGCTGCTCCACCCGTTCTTGCGGCGAGAACGGCGGGAACGGCTTGTCGAGCAGGTCGAGTTCGAACTCGGCGATGGGCAGGTGCAGCGAACGCGGTTGCGGGGCAGGGCCAGCTTCTGGCACCGGCTGACCGGCGTTCAATACGATCGGGCGAACCCAACCGCTTTCGAAGTCCTGCTGTTTTTGCTGGGCGACGATTTCGTCCGCCGGGAATGGTGGGAACGGCTTGTCGGCCAGGTCCATTTCGAATTCGGCAATTGGCAGGAATAGCGGCTCGGGCGGGCGGATTTCGTTGTCCTTCACGTCGCATTCACGCTGGGACACGATGTGCGCCAGCAGGTCGCTGCCGACCGTGGGTTCAACCGGGCTTTCGAGATCGACCGGTGGAAAATTCAGCGATTCAGGCAGCACTTCACCCGACTGTTCGGCCAGCGCTCGGGCAAAGAAATCCTGCCAGATGTGGCTGACGCCGCTCAGTGTCTGGGTGTTTCGCAGGTTGTAGTCGCCGTAGGGCGAGATAAAACCTGTGAATGTGGGTTGAATGTCTGACATTTCTCTCGGTCGACGCTCAGCTCTGGCAAAATGCTCGATAGTTTTGTTATCGGCAGTTTTTGCCGATCATTAATTTTTTGAGCGTGTTTTCCGATGATTGATCAACCTGCGGCCTGCCGCATCCATGTCCAGGCCCTCGACGCGGCTTTCGAGCCACAAGCCGAGCAATGGGCCGAGCGCCTGGGCTTGCCAATGCAAGTGGAGGACGGCGAATTTGCCTTGCAGGTGGGCGACCAGGGTTTGCAGTTGCAACAACTGGGGCCGGATGCACCGGGGCCGGTGCGGGTGGACTTCGTCGAGGGCGGTGCGGCCCATCGCCGGTTGTATGGTGGTGGCAGCGGGCAGATGATTGCCAAGGCTGTCGGCGTCGCCCAAGGCGTGCGCCCGCGGGTGCTGGACGCCACGGCAGGGCTGGGCAAGGACGCGTTTGTGCTGGCCAGCCTCGGTTGCGAGATGAGCCTGATCGAGCGTCAGCCGCTGATTGGTGCCTTGCTGGAAGACGGCCTGGCCCGTGGCGCGGAAGATTTCGACGTGGCGCCGATCGTGGCGCGCATGCGCTTGCTCAAGGGCAATTCGATTGAGGTCATGCGCAACTGGGAGGGCGAACCGCCCCAGGTGATCTACCTCGATCCGATGTTTCCGCATCGTGAGAAAACCGCGCTGGTGAAGAAGGAAATGCGCCTGTTCCGGCCGCTGGTGGGCGATGACCCGGATGCGCCGGCACTGCTTGAGGCCGCGTTGGCCCTGGCCAGCCACCGGGTGGTGGTCAAGCGTCCGCGCAAAGCACCGTGCATTGAGGGGCCTAAGCCGAGTCATGCGCTGGATGGCAAGTCCAGTCGGTATGACATCTATCCGAAGAAGGCGCTCAAGCCGTAAGACCGAGTTGCTCCCATCGCGAGCAGGCTCGCTCCTACAGGGATCTATGGTGTTGCATAGAGCCAGTGTAGGAGCGAGCCTGCTCGCGATAGCTTAAGCCCCGATACTGCAAATCCATCAGATCTGCTCAGGCCGATAAGCCCGCATAAACAACCCCACCACTTCCCGCACATGGCTCTCTGCCTCTTCGCCAACCGGCGGCTCGCCGCAGCCGTACAGCAAGCGGAAATTACCCGCACCCTTGAGCAGGCAGAAGAAGTGCTCGGCCGCGTTGTGCGGCTTGTCGATGCTTAGCACGCCACTTTCATCGATCTTGCTCAGCAAGCGCTCCATGCCGTGCAGCATGCGCTCCGGCCCGGCCTCGAAGAAGATCTGCGAGAGTTTCGGGTCCTGGCTGCCCAGGGTCATCATCAAGCGGTGCAGGTTCACCGATTCATCACTGTTGATCAGGTGATGAAAACCGCGCGCGATGTTCAGCAGCACGGTTTCCACGGCCACGCCTTCCGGCAGTTCAAAGAACAGCGGTGGCAACTGCTCCTCGCACTTGGCCATCACCGCGGCGGAGAACAGCGTTTCCTTGTCGTTGAAGTGGCTATAGACCGTCAGCTTCGACACACCGGCCTCGGCCGCGACGGCATCCATGCTGGTATTGGCATACCCCTTACTCAAAAACAGCGCTTTCGCCGCATCGAGAATTGCCTGGCGCTTGACCAGGTCCTTGGGTCTGCCTGGGCCATTGGGTGCTGAAAGATTGTTTGGCATATTCGTTTTTATTACTGGACTGGTGAGTTTGCTATTAATAACATACTGCTCAGTATAATTATTCAAAGCACCATTAGCGAAAGGTCCTTCACCATGTTCCGCTATGCCTTGCCCCTCGCGTTGCCAGTCACCCTGGCTTTTTTATTGTCTGCGTGTGGTCATGAAGAGGCGCCGCAGGTCAGCGTGCGCCCGGCCATGGTGGTCCAGCCAGAGCCTTCGGCGCAGGCCATGGAAAGCTATCCCGGTGAAGTTCGCGCGCGGTATGAGCCGGACCTGGCGTTCCGTATCGGCGGCAAAGTCAGCCGACGACTGGTCGAGGAAGGGCAGCGGGTCAAGGCTGATCAAGCCTTGGCGGAGCTCGATCCCCAGGACGTGCGCCTGCAACTGGAGGCCACCCGGGCCCAGGTCGCAGCCGCTGAAGCCAATCTGAACCTGGTGCGTTCCGAGCGTGATCGCTACAAGACCCTGATGGAGCGCCAACTGGTCAGTCGTTCGCAATACGACAACGCCGAAAACCTCTACCGCTCAGGCGAAGCGCGGCTCAAGCAGATCAAAGCCGAATTCAACGTTTCTAATAACCAGGCCAGCTATGCCGTACTGCGTGCGCCACAGGACGGCGTCGTGGCCAAGCGTCTGGTGGAAGTCGGGCAAGTCGTGGCTGCCGGGCAAACGGTGTTCACACTGGCAACCGATGGCGAGCGTGAAGTCTTGATCAGCCTGCCGGAGCAGAACTTCGGTCGCTTCAAGGTCGGTGAACCGGTGTCGGTGGAACTCTGGACCCAGCCCGATCAGCGATTCGAAGGGCGTATCCGTGAACTGTCGCCGTCGGCTGATCCAAAATCTCGCACCTTCGCGGCCCGCATTGCCTTCAGTTCCGGCAAGGTTCCTGTTGAACTGGGCCAGAGCGCCCGAGTGTTCGTGCAGGCCGCCGACGTGGTTCCGCTATCCGTTCCGCTGTCTGCGCTGACGGCGGAAAACGGCGTGACCTATGTCTGGGTCGTCAGTGCCAACAACACCTTGAAGAAAACCCCGGTGCGAATCGGTGCCTTTGGCGAAAAAACCGTACCGGTGCTTGAAGGGCTTAACGCCAGCGACTGGGTGGTGGCCGCCGGTGTCCATGTGCTTCTCGAAGGGCAGCAGGTGCGCCCGGTGGATCGCTCCAATCGCGTGGTCAATCTGGCGGACAAGGAGTAAGCCCCGATGCGCTTCAACGTTTCCGAATGGGCGCTGCGTAATCGCCAGATCGTCCTGTTCCTGATGCTGTTGCTGGCCATCGTCGGCGCACTTTCCTACACCAAGCTCGGCCAGAGTGAGGACCCGCCGTTCACCTTCAAGGCCATGGTGATTCGCACCAACTGGCCGGGGGCGACCGCCGAGGAAGTCTCGCGCCAGGTCACCGAACGCATCGAAAAGAAACTGATGGAAACCGGCGAATACGAACGCATCGTGTCGTTCTCCCGTCCCGGCGAATCCCAGGTGACCTTCATTGCGCGCGACTCCATGCACTCGGTGGAGATCCCGGAGCTCTGGTATCAGGTGCGCAAGAAGATCAGCGACATCCGTCATACCTTGCCTCCGGGGATCCAGGGGCCGTTCTTCAACGATGAATTCGGTACCACGTTCGGCAATATCTACGCCCTGACCGGCGCGGGTTTCGACTACGCCGTGCTCAAGGATTACGCCGACCGCATCCAGATCCAGCTGCAACGGGTCAAGGATGTGGGCAAGGTCGAATTGCTGGGGTTGCAGGACGAGAAAGTCTGGATCGAACTCTCCAACGTCAAGCTCGCCACCCTCGGCTTGCCGCTGGCGGCGGTCCAGCAAGCCCTTGAAGAACAGAACGCGGTGTCCACGGCAGGATTCTTCGAAACCAGCAGCGAACGATTGCAGCTACGGGTGACGGGGAATTTTCAGACGGTCGACGAGATCAAGAATTTCCCGATCCGCGTCGGTGATCGCACCTTCCGCATCTCCGACGTGGCCGACGTGCGCCGTGGTTTCAACGATCCACCGGCGCCGCGCATGCGCTTCATGGCGCAAGACGCCATCGGCCTTGCGGTGGCGATGAAGGACGGCGGTGACATCCTGGTGCTGGGCAAGGCACTGGAAATCGAGTTCGCCCGCATCCAGAAAAACCTCCCGGCCGGCATGGAGCTGCGCAAAGTCTCCGACCAACCGGCGGCGGTGAAAACCGGTGTTGGCGAGTTCGTGCAAGTGTTGGTCGAGGCGCTGGCCATTGTGTTACTGGTGAGCTTCTTCTCCCTCGGCGTGCGCACCGGCATGGTGGTGGCCCTGGCGATTCCGCTGGTGCTGGCGATGACGTTCGCCTGCATGTATTACCTCGGTATCGGCCTGCACAAGATCTCCCTCGGCGCGCTGGTACTGGCCCTGGGTTTGCTGGTGGACGACGCGATCATCGCCGTGGAAATGATGGCGATCAAAATGGAGCAGGGCTTCGACCGGGTCAAAGCGGCGAGCTATGCCTGGACCAGTACCGCGTTCCCGATGCTCACCGGTACGCTGATCACCGCGGCCGGCTTCCTGCCGATTGCCACGGCGCAGTCGGGCACTGGCGAATACACCCGTTCGATCTTCGAGGTGGTCACTATCGCGCTGTTGGCGTCGTGGGTGGCCGCGGTGGTCTTCGTGCCGTACCTTGGGGAAAAACTCCTGCCGGACCTGGCGAAGATTCACGCAGCCAAGCATGGTGCCGGCCAGCCCGATCCGTATGGCACGCCGTTTTATCAGCGCGTCCGGCGTCTGGTGGAATGGTGCGTGCGCTGGCGCAAAACCGTGATCCTGGCGACCGTGCTGTTGTTCATCGGCTCCATCGTGCTGTTCCGTTTTGTGCCGCAACAGTTCTTTCCGGCATCGGGTCGCCTGGAATTGATGGTCGACCTAAAACTGGCCGAAGGTGCTTCGCTGAGCAACACCGCCGACGAGGTCAAGCGCCTTGAAGCGCTGCTCAAGGACAAGGCCGGGATCGACAATTACGTGGCCTACGTCGGCACAGGTTCGCCGCGTTTCTACCTGCCGCTCGATCAGCAACTGCCGGCGGCGAGCTTCGCCCAGTTTGTCGTTCTGGCGAAAACCATCGAAGAACGGGAAACCCTGCGCATCTGGTTGATCTCAACCCTCAACGAGCAATTCCCGGCTCTGCGCTCTCGGGTCACGCGCCTGGAAAACGGCCCGCCAGTTGGCTATCCGGTGCAGTTCCGCGTGACCGGGGAGCACATCGAGGAAGTGCGGGCACTGGCGCGTAAAGTCGCGGCCAAGGTTCGCGAGAACCCGCATGTGGTCAACGTCCACCTGGATTGGGAAGAGCCGAGCAAGGTGGTGTACCTGAACATCGATCAGGACCGTGCGCGGGCGCTGGGTGTGAGCACGGCAAACCTGTCGAGGTTCCTGCAAAGCTCCCTGACCGGTTCCAGCGTCAGCCAGTACCGTGAAGACAACGAGTTGATCGAGATCCTGTTGCGCGGCACCTTGCATGAGCGCACCGAGCTGTCATTGCTGCCGAGCCTGGCGGTCCCGACCGATAACGGTCGCAGTGTCGCGCTGTCGCAGATCGCGACCCTGGAATACGGTTTCGAGGAGGGCATCATCTGGCATCGCAATCGCCTGCCCAACGTGACCGTTCGCGCCGACATCTACGGCAAGGAACAACCGGCGACGCTGGTGCAGCAGATCATGCCCACCCTCGATCCGATCCGCGCTGAATTGCCGGATGGCTACTTGCTGGATGTCGGTGGCACGGTGGAAGACTCGGCGCGCGGACAGAACTCGGTGAAGGCCGGCGTGCCGTTGTTCATCGTGGTGGTGTTGACCTTGCTGATGCTGCAGCTGCGAAGTTTTTCGCGCACGGCGATGGTGTTCCTGACCGCGCCGCTGGGGTTGATCGGGGTGACGCTGTTTCTGTTGGTGTTCCGTCAGCCGTTCGGTTTTGTGGCCATGCTGGGGACCATCGCCTTGTCCGGGATGATCATGCGTAACTCGGTGATTCTGGTGGATCAGATCGAGCAGGATATCGCGGCGGGACTCAAGCCCTGGCAGGCGATCATCGAGGCGACGGTGCGGCGGTTCCGGCCGATTGTGTTGACGGCGCTGGCGGCGGTGTTGGCGATGATTCCGTTGTCGCGCAGTGTGTTTTTCGGGCCGATGGCGGTGGCGATCATGGGGGGGTTGATTGTGGCTACGGCGTTGACGCTGCTGTTTTTGCCTGCCCTTTATGCTGCCTGGTTTCGGGTTCGCAAAGAGTCGGTTTGAGGGTTTGACCTTGGCGGCCTTCGGGCCGACCAGGCTGCTTTTTTGATTGAGTACATATCCGTTTCTGCGGTAACGGCGGCTTATGGTTTCGCCCTTACGGCGAGTCCCTTTGGCAAACGCCCCAAAGGAACCAAAGGTCTCGCCCCTTACGTACGGCCCCTCGCTTAGGCTCGGCGTTCCTTCGCTGCGGTATTCATCCGGGGGCATTGCCCTCCGGTCGGCTTCGCTTCGACCTACATGCAATGAGTTCGACTGCGTCGAACGGCGCTGCGCGCCAATCCCCGGATGAACACCTCCACTCAGCCTTCCGAGGGGGCGGGTGGATCAAGATCAAAAGCTGCAGGCGAGCTAACGCTCGGCCTGATGAGTGGTGTGGAGCGTGGGTGTACGCCGACCTGCCTTTGCTCTTCTGTGGGAGCGAGCTTGCTCGCGATGGCGGCCTGACAGCCGACCAATTCCTTGCAGATGTACTCAGCACCTGTGGGAGCTGGCTTGCCTGCGATGGCGGCCTACCGGCCGGCCTGATTTTCCTGACCGTGCTCAATTCAAAATGTGGGAGCGAGCCTGCTCGCGATGGCGGCTTATCAGTCAAAACCGTCGTTGCCATTTCAGCAACCGTGACTGCAAGAACCTGTACCAACCAGCGGGCATTCATTGTTCCTACATCTATCTCGGACCCGTCTGATATTGAGGCTAAAAAGCTCAGGTGTTGTACTCAGTGCCCGGTTTCACGCATGTTTGAGACAGCACCATGAAAAATCCACCCACTTTGAGGGGCCGGTCCGATCCGGTGTTTGATCGGCTGTTGCGATCGCCTCACAAGGAACGTCTTTCGCAATACCTCGCTTTGCTCAAGCCTCTGGACGATCAGGGGCGTTACCTGCCGTTCGATTCATTGCGCTACCGCTGGGCGCCTGGGCTGGATTCGAAGCTGTGCTGGGCCTTGGTCAAGAAAGCGCGGACTGCACAGTATTCGAACCTTTTGCCATTGGGTGAACCGGCGTGCTGGCTGAAATTCATGCTGACGCCGCAGGCGCAAAAAGCCATTTCCGTAGTGGATCGTCAGGCGACAACCGCAGTGCTGGAATACATGACCGGCCAGATCGGCGAGCGTGCTCATTTCAGCTATTTGCTCAATGATCTGATCGAAGACGAGGCTATCAGCAGTAGCCAGCTCGAAGGTGCGGCCACCACGACGCGGGTGGCCAAGGACATGCTTAAGCGCCATCGCTCGCCGCGCACACCGGATGAGCGAATGGTCATCGGTAACTTCAAGATGATGAATTTCGCCTGGGAGCAGCGTTACGAGCCACTGAGCATTGAGCTGATTGCAGCCATGCATCGGGTTGGCGTCGAGGGCATCGACGATTCGCAGTACTCGCCTGGAGCGTTCAGGACCAACGATGACGTCGTCGTCCAGGATGGCGAGGGCAACACCGTGCATTCGCCGCCGCCTGCAACAGGGCTCGTGTCACGTTTGCAGGTGCTGGCGAAGTGGATCAATCAACCCCACAACAACCCTCATCAAGCGGACTATCTTCATCCACTGATCAAAGCCATCGCGCTGCATTTTGTCCTGGGTTACGAGCATCCATTTCGCGACGGCAACGGTCGGGTAGCGCGCGCGTTGTTTTACTGGTTCATGTTCAAAAATGACTACTCGGCGTTTCGCTACATCGCCATCAGTGTTTTGTTGCGCAATGCGCCGTTGAAGTACGGGCGGTCGTATTTGAATACCGAGGCCGATGACCTGGATCTGACCTACTTCATCGATTTCCAGTGTTCGGTGGTATTGCGGGCTGTGGGCAGTTTTACCGGGACGTATCGGAAAAGTCTGGACGATGCGCAGCAATTTGATTGCTGGCTACGTGAAAGTGGTTTTCTCGACCAACTCACCGAGAAACAGCGGGCGTTGTTTCAAGTGGCCAGAAGCGGGATGGCCAAGGAGTTCACGGTGGTCAACGTGAAGGAGAATCTGGGTTGTTCCTACAACACGGCGTCAGCCACGCTAAATGGGCTGGTCGCGTTGAAGTTGTTCGAGAAGCGCAAGATGGGGTGCGAGTGGGTGTTCTTTCTAAGACCCGTATCAGCGGCTTGAACCTTTGTGGGAGCAAGTCTGCTCCCACAGGTTTTGTGTCGCGGCTTAGAGCGTACCAAACACCTTCTTCGCCAAACTGGTCGCCGCAGCCGCCGGGTTCTGGCGGATGGTTTCTTCCTGTTTGCCGATCATCTCGAACAAGCCATTCAGCGCCTGCTCGGTGACGTAGTTTTCGACGTTGGCATTTTTCGCATCTACTACGCCCATGGTCGCCGCTTGCCCGGCGAACGAGTTGTACTGTTGGGCCAGGCCAACCTTGTCGGTGGCCTGCTTGACGATGGGCAGGAACTTGGCGCGGATCTGTTCGCGGCTGGTCTTGTTCAGGTATTGGGTGGCCGAGTCGTTGCCGCCGCTGAGGATGCCCTTGGCATCTTCCACGGTCATTTTCTTCACGGCATCGACAAGGATGGGCTGGGCCTGGGTCACGGCAGTTTCCGCCGCTTTGTTCATGCTGGCTTCCAGTTCATCGACCTGGTCACCCATGCCGAACTGTTTCATTTTGCTCGCGACCTTGCCCAGTTTGCCGGGCAGTTCGATTTTCACATCGGGGTTGTTGCTGAACCCCCCCCGGGGTGCCAAGTTGTTTCACGGCCAGTTGCGCGCCTTGGGTCAGCGCGTCCTTGAGTCCGCCAGTGGCGTCTTTCTGCGACAGGTCACTGAGGGACAGCGCCAGGGCGCTGGCGGAGATCATCAAACCTGCACACAGGCCGGCAAAGCGAAGGGTAGGGCGGAGCATAACAACTTCCTTTTTCGAAAAAGACACTTAGCGGGCCGGATCGACACGGACCTTCAGTGGTTGTGGATCGGAGCCGTCCAGGCGCACGGCATGATTCTCGGTGGTGATGAACATCAGTTTGCCATCGACTTCGATGCGCGCGCTCACCGAGTATCGGTGGTTGGGCTCTACCTTCAGCGGGTCGTAGCTGAGGTGGAAGGCCAGAGGCACCTGGCCTTTGACCTGGCCGCGTTGTTCGTCGATGACCTTCGCCGGGGCATCGGCGAGTGAAATGTCCTGCAGGCTGATGCTCAGGACCGCCGTCGGTGGCAGGGCGATGCGTTGCAGGTAGAAGACTTCTCCATCGAGGGAGGCCTTGGGCGCCGGTGTCGGATGCTGGCAGGCAGTCAACAGCAAGGCGGCTACGATCAGGGGCAGTTTTTTCATTGAAAGATCTCCGTATCGAGGGCGCCAGAACCGACTGGCGCCCTGATCAATCTAGACGGTTTCGACCGGTGGAGTGGGTTGGTCGGCGGCATCTTCACTGCGATGCAACGCCACCTGACGAATCGACAAACGAATCTCCGCCGGCAAGACACGTTTGGCCGCGCCTTCGGCCAGTTCACCGAGCAGTTCGTGATAGCTCAGCTTGCCCGCTTCATCGCGCTTGAGCACGTCGAGGTCGAGCATCGTCTGGATGAAGTGGCGGAACAGGCTCTTGTCGAAGAATTCCGGGGCGTTCAGGCCATGCAGGATCGACAGGCGCTGGGCCATGACCGTGCACAAGTCCTCCAGTTCTTCGGCGCTGATGCTGTTCTGGCCACTGTTGAGCAGCAGGGACACGGTCATGTAGAAGCGCTGCAACGTCTGGGCGATGCTTTTCGACAGCAGGGTCAG
The DNA here is from genome assembly GCF_019956275.1 of Pseudomonas sp. GL-RE-26. Classification (NCBI taxonomy): domain Bacteria; kingdom Pseudomonadati; phylum Pseudomonadota; class Gammaproteobacteria; order Pseudomonadales; family Pseudomonadaceae; genus Pseudomonas; species Pseudomonas sp. GL-RE-26. The sequence continues at coordinate 80,119 of NZ_JAHBDI010000044.1, read as the reverse complement.
CAGCACGAAATGCCGCGAGCTCGGCGCCGGGCGCAGGTACAGGTCATTCTCGAAACGCAGCAGGCCTTGCTCGACGAACGCCTCCAGCCACTGATCGATCACCGCATCCAGTTCGTCCAGCGACCAGCGAATGAACAGTTCCGCTTGCAGGTACGGGTACAGCGCGCGGGTGTAGCGCAGGATCTGTTCGCGGCTCATGCGCGAGGTGCTCTGGAAGAAGCTCGCGAGCAACGCCGGCAGCGCGAAGATGTGCAGCACGTTGTTGCGGTAGTAGGTCATCAGGACGGCGTTCTGTTCGTCCAGATAGAGAATCTTGCCCAACGCATCGCTCTGCTCGGACAGCAGGTCCATGTCTTTCACATGCTCGATCAGCGCCCGGCCATCGCCTTCCGGCAAGGTGGTGTGCGGCGAGTACGGGACCTTGCGCAGCAGCGCCAGGTACAGGTCCAGCACCCGCGCCATGGCCCGGTCATCCAGCGCCAGGCGGGTGGTCGACAGCAGCGCCAGTGCCACCAGGTTGACCGGGTTGATCGCCGCCGCTTCGTTCAGATGCCGGGCGACTTTTTCGCCAAGACGGTTGGTGGTTTCGTTGAGCCAGGCCGGTCTGAACTGCGGACCGAGTTCCTGTTGGCGCCAGTCCGGCTGTTCGCCGTCGAGGAATTCCGCCAGCTTGATCGGCTCGCCGAAGTTCACCGCCACCTGGCCAAAGCGCTGCTTGAGCGCACCAATCACTTTGAAAATATCGAAGATCGACTCTTTTTTCTTGGCCGCACCACGCAACTCGCCAAGATAGGTTCGACCTTCCAATACGCGCTCGTAGCCGATGTATACCGGCACGAACACGATCGGCATGCGCGACGAACGCAGGAAGCTGCGCAGGGTGATCGCCAGCATCCCGGTCTTCGGTTGCAGCATGCGCCCGGTGCGTGAGCGGCCGCCTTCGACGAAGTACTCCACCGGAAAGCCCTTGGTGAACAGGGTATGCAGGTATTCGTTGAACACCGAGGTGTAGAGCGGGTTGCCCTTGAACGTGCGGCGCATGAAGAAGGCACCGCCGCGACGCAGCAGGCCGCCGATCACCGGCATGTTCAGGTTGATGCCTGCGGCAACGTGCGGCGGGGTCAGGCCGTTGCGAAACAGTAGATAGGACAGCAGCAGATAGTCGATGTGGCTGCGGTGGCACGGTACGTAGATCACTTCGTGACCCTGGGCGACCTTCTGCACGCCTTCGATGTGGTTGACCTTGATGCCGTCGTAGATCTTGTTCCAGAACCAGCTCAGCACCACTTCCATAAAACGGATCGCAGTGTAGGTGTAGTCCGAGGCGATTTCGTTGCCGTAGCGCAGCGCCTGGGCTTTGGCTTTCTCCGGCGAGATGTTCTCGCGCTCGGCTTCGTCGAGGATTGCTTGTTTGACCTGTGGCTGGTTGAGCAGGCCCTTGACCAGGTTGCGGCGGTGGGAAATGTCCGGGCCGATCACTGCGGCCTTCAGGTTGCGAAAGTGCACCCGCAGGATGCGCTGGGCCATGCGCACGGTGCGCTCGTGACCCTTGTCGTGCTCGATCAGTTCGCGCAGGTGGATCGGCGCGGAGAACTGCACGCGGGTCTTGCGTCCCAGCACAATGATGCTCAGCAAGCGACGCAGGCGCCCGGTAACGGCCCAGCTGTCGGCGAACAGGAGTTTCCATGGGCTGTTTTCGCTGTCCGGCGATTGGCCCCAGAACACGCTGACCGGAATGATCTGTGCGTCTTCGGCGGCGTTCTGGCTCAGGGCGCTGACCAGGCGGGTCAGTGTCGGCGGTGCACCGCGCTTGTCCTGGCGGCCGAGCCAGTCCGGGTCCGGCGTCAGGTAGAAGAACGCGGCAGGTTCCAGCAGGTTGCCCACCGATACCGGCAGCACCGGGCGTGGCAGGCCAGCCTTGCTGCACTCGGTGTCGACCACGGCGAGGTCGGTCAGCGAAGGGTTTTGCAGGACGTAGAACACCGGACGACTGCGGTCGAGGTTGAGGGTGAACGACGACTGGTTGATCGTCTCGGAGCGAACCCAGAGGTACAACAGTCGGCGCAGGGTGCCAAACACAAGACGGCGGAACGGGGAGCGGGTCATACGGCTTCTGCGTGAGTGAATAAAACCAAGCAATTGCTTGGGCGGCCGATAGTGTGCCGGATTCGCTTAAAATCGGCAAAAAAGCGGCGAAGTAAACTCCTGTTGAGAGTTTTAACGTCTGTCATATACTCGGTGCTCTGTCGCCGTTGCCCTCATGGGACCGGTATGCGCAGGCTGACGTTCCCGAGGCTTTCCTGCGAAAAGCCCGACCAATAATAAAAAGGGAGTATGAACAAATGGCAACACGCGAAACCGGTAATGTGAAGTGGTTCAACGACGCCAAGGGCTACGGCTTCATTCAGCGCGAGGACGGGGTGGACGTGTTCGTGCACTACCGCGCGATTCGCGGTGAAGGCCACCGTTCGCTGACCGAAGGCCAGCAGGTTGAATACGCGGTGGTGGAAGGGCAAAAGGGGTTGCAGGCTGAGGATGTTGTAGGTCTGTAAACCAAATCTTCAGAACACCCAAAAACACTGTAGGAGCGAGCTTGCTCGCGATAGCGGACTGACATTCAACATGGAAGTTGACTGAAAGGGCCTCATCGCGAGCAAGCTCGCTCCCACAGGTTCGGTGTGTAGGCTTTTACGCGGTTTTCCAGGTGATCTCTTCTTCACCATCGGCGCTGATGCGAATCCAGCGGTCCGCCGTCTCTTCACCTTCTTCCTCGACCCAGGTGCCCGGTGCGCAACGCACTTCCACGTTCAGAGCGGCAAACGCGGCGCGGGCGCAGGCGATGTCGTCGTCCCACGGGGTCTGGTCGCTTTCCAGGTACAGGCTGTTCCACTTGCCGACGGCTTTTGGCAGCCAGGTCACCGGCACGTTGCCGGCCTTGCACTTGTAGGTCTGGCCCTTCTGGACCCAATCCGTGCACGGGCCCAATGCCGCGCCGAGCCAAGCGGAAATGGCCTTGTGGTCGACGTCGGCGTCTTTCAGGTAAATCTCGATATCGGGTTGGCGCATGGATGTCCTCACTGCGGGTCTGAAAAATCCATTCGCGGATTTAGCCGGTCTCGGGCACTCGCCCGAAACCAAAAGGTTATTGAAGAACGAAATAATCGTAGCGCATTGACACGGTGGTCTCGAACGGCTCGGTCTGCTCGATCACCGCCGCACGACGCTCGGCACTGGCACGCCAGCCGTGGGGCGTCATCGCAAGCAGGTTGGCGCGGTCCTGCGGCTTGTCCAGCGTCAGCTTGAACGTCAGCGTCTCGCTGTGCGCCAGTGCCATGCCTTCCGGCACCAGGTCCAGATGCTTGTCGTCAATGTACTCGCGGACTTCGTCGTACAGCCGCTCACGCAATTCCATCAGGTGGCCGCTGGTCGGCCCGACTTTCATCAGGCCGCCGCCAACACTGAGCAGGCGTTTGGCTTCTTCCCAATCCAGCGGGCTGAAGACACTGGCCAGGAACTGGCAACTGCCGGAGGCCAACGGCACCCGCGCCATGCTGGCGATCAACCAGGTGAGCTGCGGGTTGCGTTTGCAGGCGCGTTTGACCGCTTCGCGGGAGATGTCCAGGGCATAACCTTCGGCATCTGGCAGGGCCTCGGCGATTTGCGCGGTGTAGTAACCCTCACCACAACCGATGTCCAGCCAGTGCTGTGGTGCGTAGCCGGCCGCCAGCTCCGCCAGACGCTTGGCCACCGGGGCGTAGTGCCCGGCGTTCAGGAAGTCGCGGCGGGCTTCGACCATTGCCTGGTTATCCCCAGGGTCGCGGCTGTTCTTGTGCTGCACCGGCAACAGGTTCAAGTAACCCTGGCGCGCACGGTCGAAACGATGCCCGGCGGGGCAGGCCACGCCGTTGTCCACCGCGTTCAGCGGCTCACTGCAGATCGGGCACGCAAGCATCAGGCGAGCAACTTGATCAGGGTCTGGTAGTAGATCTCGGTCAGCACGTCGAGATCGGCGGCCAGCACGCGTTCGTTGACCTGGTGGATGGTCGCGTTGACCGGGCCCAGTTCAACCACTTGGGTACCCATGGTCGCGATGAAGCGGCCATCGGAGGTACCACCGCTGGTGGACGCTTTTGTTTCGCGACCGGTGATGTCCTTGATGCTCGCCGACACCGCATCGAGCAGCGCGCCCGGTTCGGTGAGGAACGGCAGGCCGGACAGCGCCCAGTCGATGTGCCAGTCCAGGCCGTGCTTGTCGAGGATGTCGGCGACGCGCTTTTGCAGACCTTCGACCGTCGATTCGGTGGAGAAGCGGAAGTTGAACACCGCCACCAGGTCACCCGGGATCACGTTGGTCGCACCGGTGCCGGAATTGACGTTGGAGATCTGGAAACTGGTCGGCGGGAAGAAATCGTTACCGTGGTCCCAGTGCTCGGCGGCCAGTTCGGCCAGGGCCGGGGCAGCGAGGTGGATCGGGTTCTTCGCCAGGTGCGGGTAAGCCACGTGACCTTGAATGCCGCGTACGGTCAGCTTGGCGCCGAGGGAGCCGCGACGGCCGTTCTTGACCACGTCACCGACCAGGGTGGTGCTCGACGGTTCGCCGACGATGCACCAGTCCAGACGCTCCTTGCGCGCGGCGAGGCGTTCAACCACTGCCTTGGTGCCGTGGTGCGCCGGGCCTTCTTCGTCGCTGGTGATCAGGAAGGCGACTTTGCCCTTGTGATTCGGGTAGTCGGCGACAAAACGCTCGGAGGCGACGGTCATGGCGGCGAGGCTGCCTTTCATGTCGGCGGCGCCACGGCCGCAGAGCATGCCGTGTTCGTCGATCAGCGCGTTGAACGGTTCGATCTGCCAGGCCGCCACCGGGCCGGTCGGGACCACGTCGGTGTGGCCGGCGAAGCACAGCACCGGACCGTCTTCCTGGCCGTGGGTGGCCCAGAAGTTATCCACATCCTCGATGCGCATCGGTTCCAGGGTGAAACCGGCATCGCCCAGGCGCTGCATCATCTGCTTCTGGCAATCGGCGTCGATCGGCGTCACGGACGGACGGCGGATCAGGTCGATGGCGAGTTGGAGGGTCGGCGAAAGGTCGGCGTGGGCCGTCATGGAGAACTCCGAAAGCTGTAAATGTGGGAGCGAGCCTGCTCGCGATAGCAATGTCACTGTCAACATAATGGTTGAATGTGACGGCCTCATCGCGAGCAGGCTCGCTCCCACAGGTATTGGGTCTGGCCCTTAAGCCAAGCCCCGCAAAATGGCGCTTATCTTAAAGCAAAACGGCGGCCATTGGCCGCCGTTTAGTGCATCCGCGCAGATTTAGACGACAGGTGCCGTTTCAGGCTCGGCGGTCGGTTTCGGCAGCGACGACAGGAACGCCATGATCAGCGCCGCCAAGTATGGCAACGACTGCACCAGCAACATGGTCACCCAGAAACGCATGTCGTTGCTCGGCATGCCGTTCACCAGGAAGATCCCCAAGGCAGCGCCCCACAACAGCAGCATGATGAACATCTCTTCCCGGGCTTCCGAAATCGCCACCCAGAAGCCGTGGTTGTCGGCATTCTTCGGTGTACGGAAGAACGGAATGCTGCTGGTGAAGAAGCCGTACAGCACCGCTTTGGCGATGGTGTGGGACAACGCCAGACCGGCCAGCGCCGCGCAGAAGGCATCCTTCAGATTCACTCCAACCGCACGACGGTAGAGGAAGATGATCTTGGCGACCTTGAACACGAACAGCGCCAATGGTGGGATTGCGAAGATCAGCAGCGGCGGATCGACCCGTTGCGGCACGATGATCATCGCCGCCGACCACAACAGCGCGCCGACGGTGAAGAAGATGTTCATGCCGTCTGCCACCCACGGCAACCAGCCCGCGAGGAAGTGGTAGCGCTGGCCACGGGTCAGCTCGGTGTCCTTGCCGCGCAGCAGGCTGGCGGTGTGACGCTTGATGATCTGGATCGCACCGTAGGCCCAGCGGAAACGCTGCTTCTTGAAGTCGATGAAGGTATCGGGCATCAGGCCCTTGCCATAGCTGGTGTGGTAATACGCCGCCGACAGGCCTTTCTCGAATACCCGCAGGCCAAGCTCGGCATCTTCACAGATGCACCAGTCGGCCCAACCCAGTTCTTCGAGCACCGAGCGACGGGTCATGGTCATGGTGCCGTGCTGGATGATCGCGTCGCGGTCGTTGCGAGTGACCATTCCGATGTGGAAGAAGCCTTTGTATTCCGCGTAGCAGAGCTTCTTGAAGGTGCTTTCGTTCTGGTCGCGGTAATCCTGCGGCGACTGCACCACGGCGATTTTCGGGTCGGCGAAGTGCGGCACCATGTGCTTGAGCCAGTTCGGGTGCACGCAGTAATCGGAGTCGATCACCGCGATCACTTCGGCATCTTTGGCGGTGTGCGGGATCAGGTAGTTCAGCGCGCCGCCCTTGAAGCCGGCCAGCGGTGCCACGTGGAAGAACTTGAAGCGCGGGCCGAGGGTTTCGCAATAATCGCGCACCGGTTCCCAGACCGCCGGGTCCTTGGTGTTGTTGTCGATGATCAGGACTTCGAAGTCCGGATAGTCGAGATTGGCCAGGGCGTTGAGGGTCTGTTTGACCATCTCCGGCGGCTCGTTGTAGCAGGGCACGTGAATCGACACTTTCGGGCGGTAGCTGGAATCGCCTTCCACCGGCAGGAACTCGCGCCGGCGCTTGTGCACCCACACCGCTTCGGCCAGTTCATGGGCTTCGGTCAGCAGCACGATAAACACCCCGAGCGCACCAAGGGCGAGCAAAAAGCCCACCGTCAGGCTGAACCAGGTGCTGTATTGCTGGCTGTAGTCGTAACCGATCCACACCAGCACCGAACCACACAGGAACGCAGTGAAGGTCAGGAAGGTACGGCCACGCTGGCGCAGGGCCGAGCCGTCGATCATCAGCAGGGTCAGCGACAACAGCGCCAATACCACCGAACCAATGGCCAACACGCGCCATTGCGGAATCGCGACCACCGGGCCTTCGAAGTTGAACTTCTGCTGGCGCGCGGCGTTGAACACGCCCCAGTAGGCGCCGACGGAACCTTCGTCGCTGGCTTTCCACGGCTGGTCAAACGCTTCGATCACGAAGTAGTTGAAGCCCTGGCGGTTGAGCTTGTTGACCAGGGTTCGCAGGTAGATCGCCTGGTCTGCCGGTGAGGCGTCGGCGCCACCGCGCATGCGGCCGTTGCTCGGCCAGCCCACTTCGGACAGCAGCAGCGGCTTTTTCGGGAACATTTTTTTCAGGTCGCGGGCACGGTCCAGAACGAACTGCTGTGCCTTGTCCACCGGGATAAATTCCCAATACGGGAGGACGTGCGCGGCGATCAGGTCGACGTGCTTGGCCAGTTCGGGGTGCTCTTCCCAGACGTGCCACTGTTCGGACGTGGTGACCGGTACTTTGACGGCGGCACGTACACGGTCGAGCAACACGCTGAGTTCGGCGGCGGTGATTTCCTTGCGGAAGATCGCTTCGTTGCCGACCACCACACGAACCACGCTGCGCGAGGAGTTGGCGATTTCAATGGCGCGGGTGATTTCCCGTTCGTTGCGTTCCTGGTCCGGGCTGATCCAGATCCCCAGGGTGACCCGCAAGCCGAACTCTTCCGCCAGTTTCGGGATGTCTTGCAGGGTGCCATCGACCGAGTAGATGCGGATGTTGTCCGTCAGCTTGCTCATGATCTCCAGGTCGCGACGCATTTGATCGTCGGTCGGGTACTGGTCTTTCTGCGGGAACTGACCCTGCTGGAATGGCGAGTACGAGAAGCCGGAGATCTGTTCAGGCCAGTTGGGGGCGGTGACCGGGCGGTTGATCAGCGCCCAGAAGCCGGTAAACAAGGCAGCGATGGCGAGCACCACGACCAGGTTGAGTCCAAATTTACGCGATGACATAGTTATTTCGGGTTCCAAAGACTGTGGAACGAAGGAACGGTTGGCGGTCGCCAAGGGGCGCGCATCCTACACCGGGCATTCTCTGGTCGTACAGCGGACAGGGAATTGCCGGACATTGGGCAATCCAAGTCGGTTTAAGTTCTTTCGTTAGAGCGTGTAAGGCAAATCTTTGTTCGACGTGGTTTTCGTGGATGTTGCCCGTTCATAGCGCAATGATGCTCTTGGGCGCCGACAGCCCTATAATGCGCGCCGGTTTTTGGGGTAATGGTCATGAGTACAGAAGATCCGCGGTTTGCTGGCATCGCCCGTTTGTATGGCATCGAAGGCCTTGAGCGCCTGAAAGCGGCCCATGTGGCGATCGTCGGCGTCGGTGGCGTCGGTTCCTGGGCGGCGGAAGCCATGGCTCGTTGTGGTGTGGGCGAGATTTCGTTGTTCGACCTCGATGACGTCTGCGTCAGCAACGCCAACCGCCAGTTGCACGCGCTGGACAGCACGGTGGGCAAGCCCAAGGTCGAGGTGATGGCCGAGCGTCTGCGCGGGATCAACCCGGACTGTACGGTGCACGCGGTGCCGGACTTCGTTACCCGCGACACCATGGCCGAGTACATCACGCCGAACATCGACTGCGTGATCGACTGCATCGACAGCGTCAACGCCAAGGCCGCGCTGATCGCCTGGTGCAAGCGCCGCAAGATCCAGATCATCACCACCGGCGGCGCGGGCGGGCAGATTGACCCGACGTTGATCCAGGTCTGCGACCTCAATCGCACGTTCAACGATCCGTTGGCGTCGAAAGTGCGTTCTACGCTGCGCCGCGACTACGGCTTCTCACGCACCGTGACCCGCCACTACAGCGTGCCGTGCGTGTTTTCCACCGAGCAACTGCGCTACCCGAAACCGGATGGCAGCATTTGCCTGCAGAAGAGTTTTGTCGGTGATGGGGTGAAGCTCGACTGTGCCGGCGGGTTTGGCGCGGTGATGATGGTGACGGCGACGTTTGGCATGGTCGCAGCGACCAAGGCTGTGGACAAGATTGTGGCGGGTGTGCGGCGGCCGGCGGAGCGGGTCAAACCGCAGGTCTGATCTGTAAGGCTGATGGCCCCATCGCGAGCAGGCTCGCTCCCACATTGGAATGCGTTCCCCTGTAGGAGCGAGCCTGCTCGCGATGGGCTGCGAAGCAGCCCCTTTATTGAGCCAACTCCCGCATCCGCTGAAGCACCGCATTCAAGCCATTGCTACGAGACTCGGACAACTGCCGCCCCAGCCCCAACTGATTGAACCAGTCCGGCAAATCCACCTGCTGCAACTCGGCTGCGGACAAGCCGTTGACCCGCGCCAGCAGCAACGCCACCAACCCGCGAATCAACCGTGCATCACTGTTGGCGCTGAATTGCCAGTGGCCATCGCGCAATTCGCCCACCAGCCACACCTGGCTTTCACAGCCGTGCACCCGGTTGGCATCACACATCTGCGCATCACTCAACGCCGGCAGGCGCTCGCCCCATTGCATCAGCAGGCGTGCGCGTTGTTCCCAGCCGGCCGCTTTCTGAAAGGTGTCCAGTGCTGTCACGGCATCGACGGGCAGGTTCATCGCAATAGCTCCAGCGCCTGATCCAGGGCTTCAAAGAACCGCTCCAGGTCTTCGGAGTCGTTGTACAGCGCCAACGACACCCGAATCGCTCCGGCCAGCTCAAAGCGTTTGAGCAGCGGCATCGCGCAGTGATGGCCGGCACGCACCGCGATCCCTTGTTCAGTCAGCAAATGCGCAAGATCGGAGTTATGCACACCTTCGACGGTGAAACTGGCCAGTGCCACTTGTGGTTTGCCCAACAGGCGAATGCCATTGCGCGCCTCAAGGCCCTTGAGCAGGCAGGCATGCAGCGCCGCTTCATGGGCGGACACGGCGTTCTGATCGAGCCCGGCGAGGTAATCCAGGGTCGCTCCCAGGCCGATCACACTGGCAATCGGCGGTGTCCCGGCTTCGAAACCCAACGGTGCCGGGCGAAAGCGTGCGTCGTGGTAATTGGCATCGAGCACCATTTCGCCGCCGAACTGCCAGGGACGCAGTTGTTGCAGCGCGGTATTGCGCCCGAACAGCACGCCCAGGCCATCGGGGCCGTAGAGTTTGTGGCTGGAGAACACGTAAAAATCGCAGCCCAACGCTTGCACGTCGTGACGGCCATGGACCACGCCCTGGGCGCCGTCGATCACGGTCAGGGCGTTGTGCGCCTTGGCCAGTGCCAGTAATTCAGGCAGCGGCTGCCACGCACCAATCACGTTGGACAGTTGACTGACGGCCAGCAGACGCGTGCGTGGGCCGATCAAACCGGCGGCGGCTTCAAGGTCGATCACGCCGTCGGCATCCAGCGGCAGGATCACCAGTTTCAGGTCGCGACGGTGCACCAGTTGCTGCCAGGGCAGCAGGTTGGCGTGATGCTCCAGGGCGCTGATGACAATCTCGTCGCCCGGATTGAAAAGATGTTCCAGGCCGTAGGCCAGGAGATTCAGCGCGGACGTCGCGCCGTGGGTAAAGATGATCTGCCCGCAATCACCAGCATTGAGCCATTGTGCGACTTTGCGGCGGCTGTCCTCGAACGCCTGGGTGGCGTGGGCGCCGGGCAAATGCTGCGCCCGATGCACGTTGGCCGCGCCGTTGGCGTAGTAGTGCGCCAGGGCATCCAGCAGGGCTTGAGGTTTTTGCGTGGTGGCGGCGTTGTCCAGATAGGTCTGGTCTTGCCGTTGCAGGGCGGCGATGGCCGGAAAATCGGCACGCCATGGAGAGAGAATCATCATGTTGTTCGGCCCTGGTGAACATGGGCGGGCGTACGCCAGACCCCTGTAGGAGCGAGCTTGCTCGCGATGGACGTGAACGAAAACGCGCATTATCTGAATAACCGCGTTGCCCTTACGTTTTTCACGAGCAAGCTCGCTCCTACACAGGTGATCGTGTAACGCTTAGTTGTGAGCGTGCAGCGCTTCGTTCAGTTCGATGGCCGATTTGTGGGTTTTGCATTCCACGGCACCGGTCTCCGAATTGCGACGGAACAGCAGGTCCGGCTGGCCAGCCAGTTCACGGGCCTTGACCACTTTGACCAGCTGATTGTTCTCGTCCAGCAGCGCCACTTTGGTACCAGCGGTCACGTACAGGCCCGACTCGACGGTGTTGCGGTCGCCCAACGGGATACCGATACCGGCGTTGGCGCCGATCAGGCAGCCTTCGCCAACCTTGATCACGATGTTGCCGCCGCCCGACAGGGTGCCCATGGTCGAGCAGCCGCCGCCCAGGTCCGAACCCTTGCCGACGAATACGCCAGCGGATACGCGGCCTTCGATCATGCCCGGGCCTTCGGTGCCGGCGTTGAAGTTGATGAAGCCTTCGTGCATCACGGTGGTACCTTCGCCCACGTAAGCGCCCAAGCGCAGGCGCGCAGCGTCAGCGATACGCACGCCGGCCGGAACCACGTAGTCGGTCATTTTCGGGAACTTGTCCACCGAGAACACTTCCAGCAGCTCGCCGCGCAGGCGGGCTTCGAGTTGCAGTTCGGCCAGTTCGCTCAGGTCGATCGCGCCCTGGCTGGTCCAGGCCACGTTTGGCAGCAGCGGGAAGATGCCGGCCAGGTTCAGGCCGTGCGGCTTGACCAGGCGATGGCTCAGCAGGTGCAGCTTGAGGTAGGCCTCAGGGGTGGACGACAGCTGGGCGTCTTCGGTCAGCAAGGTGGCAACCAGCGGCTTGTGGCTCTCGGCCAGGCGGGTCAGCAGGGCAGCCTGGGCAGCGTCGACGCTTTTCAGCGCTTCTGCCAGTTGCGAGGCCTGGGCGGTGCTGAACGCGATGGCCTGATTGCCTTCGGTGTAGCCCAGGATCGGTGCGATAGCGGCGAGGACTTCAGCCGATGGCTTGAGTACCGGGGCGGCGTAGAACACTTCCAGCCATGCGCCTTGACGGTTTTGAGTGCCGACGCCGAAGGCCAGGCTGAACAGGGTAGTGGACATGTGTATACCTCTAACAAAATTGAACGGGCTGCTTACTTGAGCGCGGCCGCGTAGATATCTGGCTTGAAGCCAATCAGGGTTCGGTCACCGAGATCGAGCACCGGGCGCTTGATCATCGAGGGTTGTGCGAGCATCAGTTCGATGGCTTTCGTCTGGTCGAGATCGGCTTTGCGTTCGTCGTCGAGCTTGCGAAAGGTCGTGCCTGCACGGTTCAACACCACTTCCCAACCGTGCTCGCTGCACCATTGGGTCAGGTGTTCACGGTCGATACCGACCGATTTGTAATCATGAAAGTCATAGCTGACAGCGTGTTCATCGAGCCAGGTGCGCGCCTTTTTCATGGTGTCGCAGGCTTTGATGCCGAAAAGGTGCAACGTTTTGCTTGAAACGGTCAAGGAATTGCCCCCTTTGCAGGTGCCGTAAATGTAAAGGTGACGGATTATGCCATGTGCATTGAGTTAAAACGCAAAACCTGTGGGAGCAAGCTCGCTCCCGCAGGGATTGGCGCGTTCAGGGTGCGACATAGGTGCAAGGGCCACCGGTAGTCTAAGCGGCTAATATGGCACTTCAATGCTGTCGATTGCCCGGGAATCCCGCTTTATGCAAACCGCCTACACCGTCCTGATCCTGTTGATGCTGGTCGGCGTTTCGCGCCTGATCGGACGGGTGGTTCCGCTGCCGTTGCCGTTGGTGCAGATTGCCGCCGGAGCCTTGCTTGCCTGGCCGACGCTCGGCCTGCATGTAGCCCTCGATCCCGAACTGTTCCTGTTTCTGTTCCTGCCGCCACTGTTGTTCTCCGACGGCTGGCGCATGCCCAAGCGCGAATTCTGGCACTTGCGCGGCCCGATCCTGACCCTGGCAGTGGGCCTGGTGCTGTTCACCGTGGTCGGCGCCGGGTATTTCATTCATTGGCTGCTGCCCGGTGTGCCGTTGCCGGTGGCGTTCGCCCTGGCGGCCGTGCTGTCGCCGACGGATGCGGTGGCGGTGTCGGCCATTTCCCGCAATCGACTGCCCACGCCTTTGATGCACATCCTGCAGGGTGAGGCGCTGATGAACGACGCATCAGGCCTGGTGACATTCAAATTTGCCCTGGTGGCGGCGGTGACCGGCGTGTTCTCGCTGGCCAATGCCAGCCTGACGTTCGTACTGGTCGCGGTGGGTGGCCTGGCTGTCGGGGTGGCCCTGAGCTGGCTGGTCGGCCGTCTGCGGGCGTGGATGATCGCGCGGGGCTGGGATGATCCGGCGACGCATGTGGTGTTCATGTTGCTGCTGCCGTTTGCGGCCTATGTGCTGGCCGAGCGCATGGAAGTGTCGGGCATCCTGTCCGCGGTGGCGGCGGGGATGATGCAGAGCTGGCTCGACCTGCTGCCGCGCCAGACCAACACGCGCTTGCTCAATCGAAGTGTCTGGTCGCTGCTGGAGTTCGCCTTCAACGGTTTGATCTTCCTGCTGTTGGGTTTGCAGTTGCCGGACATCATCAAGGCGGTGGCAAGTCACGAAACCTCACTATGGCCGACGTTGCTGTATCGCGGGCTGGACGTGGTGGCGATTTTCCTGGTGCTGCTGGCTTTGCGGTTCGTCTGGGTGCAAAGCATCTGGCGGCTGTCCATTTTTGTGCGGCGTTGGCGTGGCAAGGCTGAGATAACCCGGGTGCCCAGCGCGCGTTCCTGTTGGTTACTGACTGTCGGCGGCGTGCGCGGGGCCGTGACGCTGGCGGGAGTTATGTCGGTGCCGATATTGATGGGCTCCGATGCATTTCCCGAACGCGACTTGCTGATCTTTATTGCTGCCGGGGTGATTCTGCTGTCGTTGATTGCGGCCTGCATCGCGCTGCCACTGTTGTTGCGTGGCATAGAAGCCAGCCCGGACGACAAGCGGCGCAATGAAGTGCGCGACGCCTGGCGCAAGACCGCCGAGGCGGCCATTCATGCGCTTGAGACAGAAGAGGTCAACCCGCAGGACGCAGCTCAATCCGCGCTGGCCGCTGAGCTCAAGGCGCGAATCATGTCCGAGTATCGGCATCAATTGGAGGTATTCAACGATTCCGCTGAGGCGCAAGCCCTGGCGTTTCAGATGGACTTGCTGGAACGGCGTTTGCGCTTGAAGGCGCTGCGGGCGCAACGCCTTGAGTTGTATAGCCTCAGTCGTCATCACCAGATTGGTGATGACGTGTTGCGTGAGGTGTTGGGGGAGCTGGATCTGAGTGAGGCCAAGCTTGGCCAGGTGAAGTAAACCTGGCTGTTACCGGCGCTGGATGAACGCGCGAATACGCTCGGCAGCCTCGACACATTCTGCCAGCGGTGCAACTAATGCCATGCGCACGCGCCCGGCACCCGGATTGACGCCATCGACATCCCGCGACAGGTAAGAACCCGGCACCACGGTCACGTGCTCCTGTTCGAACAGGTCACGGCAGAACGCCGCGTCGTCACCGGCGACATTCGGCCACAGGTAGAAACTGCCATCCGGACGCTGTACGTCCATGACTGGGCTGAGGATTTCCAGCACCGCATCGAACTTCTCGCGGTACAGCGCCCGATTGGCGCGCACATGCACTTCGTCATTCCACGCAGCAACGCTGGCCAGTTGGGTTTGAACCGGCATCGCGCAGCCATGGTAGGTGCGGTAGAGCAGGAAGCCCTTGAGGACGTCGGCATCACCGGCCACAAAGCCCGAGCGCAGGCCCGGCAGGTTCGAGCGCTTGGACAGGCTGTGGAACACCACGCAACGCTTGAAGTCCTTTCGACCCAGTTCCGCGCAGGCGCTGAGCAGGCCTGGCGGCGGGGTTTGTTCGTCGAAGTACAGTTCGCTGTAGCACTCATCGGCGGCAATCACGAAGTCGTATTCGTCGGCCAGGGCGATCAGCTTTTTCAAGGTTTCCACTGGAATCAAGGCGCCGGTCGGGTTGCCTGGCGAGCACAGGAACAGGATCTGGCAGCGTTTCCAGATGTCCGGCGACACGGCGTCGAAATCAGGGTTGAAGCCGTTTTCGTCCAGGCAAGGCAGGTAATGCGGCTTGGCCCCGGCGAGGAACGCCGCGCCTTCGTAGATCTGGTAGAACGGGTTCGGGCTGACCACCAGCGCGTCATCGCCACGGTTGACCACGGTCTGGGTGAAGGCGAACAGCGCCTCGCGGGTACCGTTGACCGGCAGCACGTTGCGCGCCGGGTCGATCCAGCCCTTGGGGACATCGAAACGACGCTCGCACCAGGCCGCGATGGCTTCACGCAGCTCCGGGATACCGAGGGTGGTCGGGTACACGGCCATTTTTTCCAGATTGCTGGCCAGGGCCTCGGCGACAAAACTTGGCGAACGGTGTTTCGGCTCGCCGATGGACAGCGCGATCGGACGCTTGTCCGGGTTCGGCGTCACGCTGCCGAGCAGGGCGCGGAGTTTCTCGAACGGGTAGGGCTGGAGCTGGGACAGAGCGTTGTTCATCGGGGGCCTCGTTCAATGTGGGAGCGGGCTTGTGGCGAGGGGGCTTGCCCCCGTTGGGCTGCGAAGCTGCCCCAAATTCTCTGATTTACCAAAGATCTTGTGAGTGCTAAGCACTTAAACGGGGGCAAGCCCCCTCGCCACAGGCGCTCCCACAGGGGGGATATGTGTTGATTCAGATGCTGATGCGCGACAGTTTGATATCAGGTTCCTGGTTGACGCTCAGTTGTTCGACGATCGCGTCCTGCAGGCGGCTGCACAGCAGAGGGTCGGACAACGGCTGATTGTTGGCGTCGGTAATGAAGAACACGTCTTCCACGCGCTCGCCGAGGGTGGCGATCTTGGCGTTCTGCAACGACAGATCGAACTCCAGGAAAATCGTGCCAATCCGCGCCAGCAGGCCCGGGCGGTCGGGCGCCGTGAGTTCCAGAACCGTCACTGGGCGCTGGGCGTCGTTGTGGATCGTCACCTGTGGTGCAAAGGCGAAATGCTTGAGCTGACGCGGCACCCGACGCTGGATGATGGTCGGGTAGTCGTCCGGGTTGCGCAGGGCTTCAGTCAGGCCTTCGCGGATCTGTTTGACCCGCGCCGGATTATCGCCAATCGAGTCGCCGTCGGTGTCGAGCACGATATAGGTGTCGAGGGTGAACTGGCTGCTGGAGGTGATGACCCGGGCGTCGTGAATGTTCAGGTTGAGCTGGTCCATCGCGGCCACGGTCACGGCAAAGAAGTCGTGCTGGTCCGGGGCGTAGATGAAGATCTGTGTACCGCCTTCGAACTCGCGCTGGGTGGTTTCCTTGATCAGCACCAGTGGCCCGCCGTCGGCCGGTTGCTGGAGGATCGCGTCACTGTGCCATGCGACGTCGCCGGCGGTGTGACGCAGGAAATAGTCATCACCCAACTGCGCCCACAACTGCTCGACATCGTCCGGGTCGGTGCCGCCGCGCACCAGGATATCCAGGGCGGCGCTCTGTGTCTGGCGGATCTGCTCTTCGCGATCCACCGGGTTCTCCAGGCCGCGACGCAGGGCGCGCTTGGTCTCGGTGTAGAGCTGGCGCAGCAGGCTGGCGCGCCAGGAGTTCCACAGGGTCGGGTTGGTGGCGTTGATGTCGGAGACGGTCAGCACATACAGGTAGTCGAGGCGGGTTTCGTCGCCGACGATCTGGGCGAAATCGTGGATCACCTGCGGGTCGGACAAGTCCTTGCGCTGGGCGGTGGTCGACATCACCAGGTGGTTTTGCACCAGCCAAACGATCAGGCGGCTATCCCATGTGGGCAGTTGGTGTCGTTGGCAAAAGGCCTCGGCATCCACGGCGCCGATGTCCGAGTGATCGCCATGCCGGCCTTTGCCGATGTCGTGGTACAGGCCGGCCATGTAGATCAGCTCGGGTTTGGGCAGTTTGCCCATGGTTTTGCTGGCCAGCGGGAATTTTTCCGACACCTGGGTGTACTGCAACTTACGCAGGTGTTTGATCAGGTTCAGTGTGTGGGCATCGACCGTATAGATGTGGAACAGGTCGTGTTGCATCTGCCCGACGATGAATCCGAATTCGGGCAGATAGCGTCCAAGGATGCCGTAACGGTTCATTCTCCGCAGGTTGCGGTGGATGCCGATCTTGCATTTGAACAATTCAATAAACAGGCTGGTGTTGCGAATATCGTTACGGAAGTCGTCGTCGATCAGGTGGCGGTGTTCCCGCAGCAGACGAATGGTGTCGGCGCGCACGCCCTTGATTTCCGGCTGCTGGGCCATCAGCACGAAGATTTCGAGCATGGCGAATGGGGTGCGGCGGAAGACGTTGTCGTTGCGTGCCTCGATGTAGCCGTCATGCAACTGGAAGCGCGAGTTGATCGGCTGCGGTGGTGATTCGTCTTCCGGTGCGAGGATGACTTCCTCGAAGTGCTGGATGATCAGGTCACTGAGCTGGGCGATGCTCATCACCACCCGATAATACTGTTGCATAAAGTTTTCGATGGCTTGCTTGGCGTCGTCGCCTTTGAAGCCCAGCAGCCCGGCAATGGTGCGCTGGTGATCGAACAGCAGGCGGTCTTCGGAGCGGCCGGCCAGCATGTGCAGGGCATAGCGAACCTTCCACAGGAACTCCTGGGAGGAGGCGAGCAGGGCGTTTTCACTCTCGACCAGGAATCCTTCGCCAGCCAGTGCCCGCAGGTTCAGGGTGCCGTACTCGCGACGGGCCACCCACAGTATCGTCTGGATATCCCGCAGGCCGCCGGGGGAGCCTTTGACGTTGGGTTCCAGGTTGTATTCGGTGTCGTTGTACTTGTGGTGGCGAGCCTTTTGTTCGGCACGCTTGGCCAGGAAGAAGTCCTTGCTCGGCCACATGTGCCCGGTGCCGGTGACGTCCAGCATGCGCTGGCGCAGATGCTCGGGGCCGGCGATGGTGCGGCTTTCCATCAGGTTGGTGACGACCGTCAGGTCGGCGCGGGCCTCGACGGCGCATTCATCGACTGAACGAACACTCTGACCGACCTCCAGGCCGATGTCCCACAACAGCGTCAGAAAACGCTCGATGGAATCGCGGAAAACCTCGTGGTCGGCGCTGTCCAGCAGGATCAGCAAATCGATATCGGAATAAGGGTGCAATTCGCCACGGCCGTAGCCACCGACCGCGACCAGCGCGATGTCGGCGTCCTCGCTCCAGCTGAACTGCTCCCAGGCCTTTTGCAGGATGTTGTCGACGAACCAGGCGCGATCCTCGATCAGCCGGCGAATGTCCCGGCCGTTGCGAAACCTCGTGTCGAGCACTTCGCGGGCCTGGCGGATCGCCTTCTTGAAGGCCGCGATCGGGCTTGCCTTCAGGGCCAGTTCAGCCTGGAACTGGCCGCGGTCGAAGAGTTCGGGATCCACCTGCGGCATCGATTGGCTTTCCTTTCTATAGGCGATGTACGGTAACGGGATCAGGCCGAAACGCGAGGGATGGTGTCATCGCTGCGCAGGGTGAAGATCTCGTAGCCGGTTTCGGTCACCAGCAGGGTGTGTTCCCACTGTGCCGAGAGCTTGCGGTCCTTGGTGATTGCGGTCCAGCCGTCGCCCAGTACCTTGGTGTCGGCACGGCCCTGGTTGATCATCGGCTCGATGGTGAAGGTCATGCCAGCCTTGAGTTCCATGCCGGTGCCCGCGCGGCCGTAGTGCAGGATCTGCGGTTCTTCGTGGAATACCTTGCCGATACCATGGCCGCAGAATTCGCGAACCACCGAGAAACCGTTCTTTTCCGCGTGCTTCTGGATTATTTCGCCGATGTCGCCCAAGCGGCAGCCGGGTTTGACGATCTCGATCGCCTTGTACATGCATTCCTGGGTCACCTGGGACAGGCGTTCGGCCCAGACCGGCACGTTGCCGACGTGGAACATGCGGCTGGTGTCGCCGTGGAAACCGTCCTTGATGACGGTGACGTCGATGTTCAGGGTGTCGCCATCCTTGAGCGGCTTGTCGTTCGGGATGCCGTGGCAGACCACATGGTTGATCGAGGTGCAGATCGACTTCGGATAGCCCTTGTAGTTGAGCGGGGCAGGGATGGCTTTCTGCTCATTGACGATGTAGTCATGGCAGATCTGGTTCAGTTGATCGGTGGTAACGCCTGGCTTGACGTATTCGGCAATCATTTCCAGCACATCGGCGGCCAGTTTGCCGGCGATACGCATTTTGGCAATATCCTCGGGGGTTTTGAGGGTGACGGTCATACAGGCTCTCTCTGCGCCAGGCGGCGCTTTCTAAACGGAAAGGGCGTTTCGCGATGGATTTTCGCAGCCCTGAAAAATGCGATTCTACCAGACGATCAGTGCAAATCTGCGCCTGTGTGCATCGCTTCTCTCTATAGAATGGTGCATTCTTGGCGGATTCCAAGGGATGGAGCAAAACGCTCGCCAGGATTTCAGAATCCGGGTTCCGTTTTGCCCTGCCTTGTGGTATAAAATGCGCCGCTTTCCGGGGATGTCCCGTAAAGCCTAAATCCACACACGTGTCGACACGATGACCTGGGTGCCTTCAGCTGATGCTGCTGGTTGGTCATTGGGATACGTGGAGGCCAAACCCGACTTATTAAGGAACTATCATGTCCCAAGTCAACATGCGCGATATGCTGAAGGCCGGTGTGCACTTCGGTCACCAGACCCGTTACTGGAACCCGAAAATGGGCAAGTACATTTTCGGCGCGCGTAACAAGATTCACATCATCAACCTTGAAAAAACCCTGCCAATGTTCAACGAAGCTCTGACTTTCGTAGAGCGTCTGGCCCAGGGCAAAAACAAGATTCTGTTCGTCGGCACCAAGCGTTCCGCTGGCAAGATCGTTGCTGAAGAAGCAGCACGTTGCGGTTCGCCGTACGTCGATCACCGCTGGTTGGGCGGTATGCTGACCAACTTCAAAACCATCCGTGCTTCCATCAAGCGTCTGCGTGACCTTGAAGTTCAAGCCGAAGACGGTACTTTCGCCAAGCTGACCAAGAAAGAAGCGCTGATGCGCACTCGTGACCTGGAAAAGCTGGATCGTTCCCTGGGTGGTATCAAGGACATGGGCGGTCTGCCAGACGCTCTGTTCGTTATCGACGTTGATCACGAGCGCATCGCGATCACCGAAGCCAACAAGCTGGGCATCCCTGTTATCGGCGTAGTCGATACCAACAGCAGCCCGGAAGGCGTTGACTACATCATCCCAGGCAACGATGACGCAATCCGCGCTATCCAGTTGTACATGGGTTCGATGGCTGACGCTGTTATCCGTGGTCGCAACAATGTTGCCGGCGGCACTGTAGAGTTCGCAGCTGAAGAAACTCAGGCTGCAGCTGAGTAATTGACGCCTTGGCGTTGACTCAGTAAGCAAAAAGGGGGCTTGGCCCCCTTTTTGCCACCTCGAAAACCATTTGTCGGCGCCCACTGCTCTATCTGTAACGTGCGGCAGCTAACAAGGGTGGTTCGGGAAGAATTGATCGCCCGTTCGATCGGGTGGAATGGTTGAAAACCTATCCAAGAGGATTTTGAAATGGCAGAGATTACTGCAGCGTTGGTCAAAGAACTGCGCGAGCGTACTGGCGAAGGCATGATGGATTGCAAAAAGGCCTTGACCAAGGCTGGCGGCGACATCGAGAAAGCCATTGATGACATGCGTGCTTCGGGCGCCATCAAGGCCGCCAAGAAAGCCGGCAACGTTGCCGCTGAAGGCGCTATCGCCATCAAGGCTGACGACAAGGTAGCCGTGCTGCTGGAAGTTAACTCGCAGACCGACTTCCTGGCCCTGCAAGACGACTTCAAGAACTTCGTTGCTGCCAGCGTAGAAAAAGCCTTCGACGAAAAACTGACCGACGCAGCTCCGCTGATCGCCGCTCAGGAAACGGCTCGTGAAGCTCTGGTTGCCAAAGTAGGCGAGAACGTCAACATTCGTCGTCTGGTACGTGTAGAGGGTGACGTTGTCGGCACCTACCTGCACGGTAACAAGATCGGTGTTGCTGTTGTTCTCAAGGGCGGCGATGTTCAGCTGGCCAAAGAGATCGCCATGCACGTGGCGGCAAGCAACCCTGAATTCCTGCTGCCATCGCAGGTTTCGCCAGAAGCCATCGAGCGCGAGAAGGGCGTTTTCCTGACCCTGAACGAAGACAAGATGAAAGGCAAGCCAGCTGAAATCGTCGAGAAGATGATCGCCGGCCGCATCAGCAAGTTCCTGGCTGAAGCCAGCCTGGTTGAGCAAGCTTTCGTCATGAATCCGGAAGTCACCGTAGGTGCCCTGGCCAAGAAAGCCGGCGCTGAAATCGTTTCCTTCACTTACTTCAAAGTAGGCGAAGGCATCGAGAAGCCAGTGGACAACTTCGCAGAAGAAGTTGCTGCCCAGCTGGCTGCCGCCAAGCAATAAGACGGTTTTTGACTGTCGCCCAGAAGAGGCTGCCCGCTCACGCGCGCAGCCTCTTTTCAGATGGGGTATCAATTTTTATTTGGTTTCCCTTTGGAACTGGCTTACAAAGCCATGTTCCGATGGCGCTGAAGCAGCGCCAAGCTAGAGTGAGCGCCAGCTGTAAACAGCTCGCAAAGAATTTTTAAAATACGCCGCAGGAGAGATTCGCAATGGCTCAGCAGGGCAGTGGTTATCAGGCTCGCTATAAACGCATTCTACTCAAGCTTAGCGGCGAGGCCCTGATGGGCTCGGAAGAGTTCGGGATCGATCCGAAAGTTCTGGATCGCATGGCATTGGAAGTTGGCCAGCTGGTCGGCATCGGTGTTCAGGTCGGTCTGGTTATCGGTGGTGGCAATCTGTTCCGTGGTGAAGCGCTGAGCAAGGCTGGCATGGACCGTGTCACCGGCGACCACATGGGCATGCTGGCCACTGTGATGAACGCCCTGGCCATGCGCGACGCCCTCGAGCGCGCCAACATCTCGGCCATCGTGATGTCCGCTATTTCCATGGTTGGCGTGACCGATCACTACGATCGTCGCAAGGCAATGCGCCACTTGAATTCCAAGGACGTGGTGATTTTCGCGGCCGGTACCGGCAACCCGTTCTTTACGACGGATTCGGCAGCCTGCCTGCGTGCAATCGAAATCGATGCCGATGTCGTGCTCAAGGCGACCAAGGTCGATGGCGTCTACACCGCTGACCCGTTCAAAGACCCGCATGCCGAGAAGTTCGATCATCTGACCTACGATGAAGTGCTGGATCGCAAGCTGGGTGTGATGGATCTGACGGCCATTTGCCTGTGCCGCGACCACAAGATGCCGCTACGCGTATTTAACATGAACAAGCCCGGCGCCCTGCTGAACATCGTACATGGCGGCGCTGAAGGAACCCTGATCGAGGAAGGCCAACAATGATCAACGAAATCAAGAAAGACGCTCAAGAGCGCATGCAGAAGTCCGTGGAGTCGCTGGCGCACAACTTCGGCCGCATTCGTACTGGCCAGGCGCACCCGAGCATTCTGGAAGGCGTGATGGTGCCGTACTACGGCTCCGACACCCCGATCAAGCAAGTGGCCAACATCACCGTCAAGGACGCCCGTACCCTGCAAGTCGTTGCTTTCGAGCGCAACATGCTGGGTGCCGTCGACAAGGCGATCGGTAGCGCAGGTCTGAACCTGAACCCGACCAACCTCGGCGAGCTGCTGTTGATCTCCATGCCTGCCCTGACCGAAGAAACCCGCAAGGGCTTCACCAAGCAGGCTCGTGACGTCGCTGAAGATGCCCGTGTTGCCGTGCGCAACATCCGTCGCGATGCCAACAGCCAGCTCAAGGATCTGGTCAAGGAAAAAGAGATCAGCGAAGACGAAGAGCGTCGTGCGACTGGCGAGATCGACGATCTGACCAAGAAGTTCGTGGCTAAAATCGACGCGGACCTGGCGCAGAAAGAAAAAGACCTGATGGCCGTATAAGGGTCGCGTTTTCATGGAAAAGACCAAGCAGTCTGCACCGTCCGCGGTGCCGCGCCATGTCGCGATCATCATGGATGGTAACAATCGCTGGGCGAAAAAACGCTTTATGCCGGGTGTCGCCGGGCATAAAGCGGGCGTGGATGCGGTACGTGCCGTCATTGAAGTTTGTGCCGAGGCCAAGGTCGAAGTGCTGACTCTGTTCGCCTTTTCCAGCGAGAACTGGCAGCGTCCGGCCGATGAGGTCAGCGCTTTGATGGATCTGTTCTTCAAGGCGCTGCGTCGTGAGGCCAAGCGCCTCAACGACAACAACATCAGCCTGCGGATCATTGGGGACCGCTCGCGCTTTCATCCCGAGCTGCAGGCAGCCATGCGTGAAGCCGAGGCCATGACGGCCGGCGCCAATCGTTTTGTGCTGCAGATCGCCGCCAATTACGGCGGGCAGTGGGACATCGCGCAAGCTGCGCAGCGACTGGCACGAGAGGTCCAGGCCGGACACCTGCGTCCGGAAGACATTACGCCTGATCTGCTGCAGACCTGCCTGGCCACGGGCGACCTGCCGCTGCCGGACCTGTGTATCCGCACCGGTGGCGAGCACCGCATCAGCAATTTCCTGCTCTGGCAGCTGGCCTATGCCGAGCTGTATTTCTCCGACCTGTTCTGGCCGGACTTCAAACACGATGCCATGCGCAATGCGCTGGCCGATTACGCTTCCCGCCAGCGCCGCTTCGGTAAAACGAGCGAGCAGGTCGAGGCTGGAGCCCGGGTTTAATGCTTAAACAACGAATCATCACCGCACTGATCCTGCTACCGATTGCCCTGTGCGGGTTTTTCCTGCTCGAAGGTTCCGGTTTTGCACTGTTCATCGGGCTGGTCGTGACCCTTGGTGCCTGGGAATGGGCGCGTCTGGCGGGTTTCGCCGGTCAAGCGTTCCGCGTTGGCTATGCCGCTGTGGTCGCTTTGGCGCTGCTCCTCATGTACATCCTGCCCGGCCTCGCACCTTGGGTATTGGGTGCTTCAGTGTTGTGGTGGGCTGTGGCGACGTATCTGGTGCTGACCTATCCGCGTTCGAGCGAGCATTGGTCCACTGCGGCGACCAAATTGGTGATCGGCCTGTTGATTCTCCTGCCGGCCTGGCAAGGTCTGGTGCAGATCAAGCAACACCCGTTGGGTAACTGGCTGATCATGGCGGTGATGGTGTTGGTCTGGGGTGCCGATATTGGTGCCTACTTCTCCGGTCGTGCTTTCGGCAAGCGCAAGCTCGCACCGCAGGTCAGTCCGGGCAAAAGCTGGGAAGGCGTGTACGGTGGTCTGGCGCTGAGCCTGGTGATTACCACAATCGTTGCTCTGGTACGCGACTGGACGGTGGCCGAATTGTTCAAAGGGTTGATCGGTGCCGCGCTGATCGTGTTCATTTCGGTGGTGGGTGATCTCACTGAAAGCATGTTCAAGCGTCAATCCGGGATCAAGGACAGCAGCAATCTGCTTCCCGGTCACGGCGGCGTGCTGGATCGAATCGACAGCCTGACGGCAGCGATCCCGGTGTTTGCGGTGCTGCTGTGGATGGCGGCCCCATGAGCCGCCCGCAACAGATTACCGTTCTGGGCGCGACCGGCTCGATTGGCCTGAGTACGCTCGACGTCATCGCTCGTCACCCTGATCGATATCAGGTCTTTGCCTTGACTGGCTTCACCCGCTTGAGTGAATTGCTGGCGCTCTGCGTGCGCCATGTGCCGCGATTTGCCGTAGTGCCTGAAGTCGCAGCTGCCCGCACCCTGCAGGATGATTTGCGCGCGGCGGGTCTTTCGACCCGTGTTCTGGTGGGTGAGGAAGGTTTGTGTCAGGTCGCTTCCGATCCGGAAGTCGATACAGTCATGGCGGCCATCGTCGGTGCAGCGGGATTGCGCCCGACACTGGCGGCAGTCGAGGCCGGCAAGAAGATTCTCCTGGCTAATAAAGAAGCGCTGGTCATGTCCGGTGCGCTGTTCATGCAGGCGGTGCGCAAGAGCGGTTCGGTATTGCTGCCGATCGATAGCGAGCACAACGCCATTTTCCAGTGCATGCCGCTGGATTATGCCCGTGGCCTTGAGGCAGTCGGCGTACGTCGGATTTTGCTGACGGCTTCCGGCGGTCCGTTCCGACAGACGCCAATGGCTGAGCTGGCGCATGTTTCTCCCGATCAGGCGTGTGCTCACCCGAACTGGTCCATGGGGCGAAAAATCTCCGTTGACTCGGCCAGCATGATGAACAAGGGGCTTGAGTTGATCGAGGCCTGCTGGCTGTTTGATGCCAGGCCATCCCAGGTCGAGGTGGTGATTCACCCGCAAAGTGTGATCCATTCGCTGGTCGACTACGTCGATGGTTCTGTTCTGGCGCAGCTGGGTAATCCGGATATGCGCACGCCCATCGCCAATGCCCTGGCCTGGCCTGAGCGGATCGATTCTGGTGTGGCGCCGCTGGATCTGTTTGCCATTGCGCGGCTGGACTTCCAGGCGCCCGATGAAGAGCGTTTCCCTTGCCTGCGTCTGGCCCGTCAGGCGGCCGAAGCGGGTAACAGCGCGCCGGCCATGCTCAATGCGGCGAACGAAGTGGCGGTGGCAGCATTTCTCGACGAACGGGTTCGTTACCCGGAAATCGCGAGTATCATCGAAGAAGTACTGAGTCTGGAGCCCGTAGTGGCAGTGGATGATCTCGATGCAGTGTTCACGGCAGACGCGAAGGCGCGATTGCTGGCCGGACAATGGTTGAGCCGCCACGGGCGGTAAATGCTGCGGATAGTTGGCCCAGGCAGCAGCGGATAGGAATGCGGAGAAAGTAGATGAGCGCGCTCTATATGATTGTCGGCACCCTGGTCGCACTGGGTGTGCTGGTTACCTTCCACGAGTTCGGCCATTTTTGGGTCGCGCGTCGCTGTGGGGTCAAAGTACTGCGCTTCTCCGTAGGCTTCGGCATGCCTTTGCTGCGCTGGCACGACAAGCAGGGCACCGAATTTGTCGTCGCCGCCATTCCGTTGGGCGGCTACGTCAAAATGCTCGACGAGCGCGAAGGTGAAGTACCGCTCGATCAGCTTGATCAAGCCTTCAATCGTAAATCCGTTCGTCAGCGCATTGCCATCGTAGCAGCGGGGCCGATTGCCAACTTCCTGCTGGCATTCGCGTTCTTCTGGGTATTGGCGATGCTCGGCAGCGAGCAGGTGCGTCCGGTCATCGGCGCTGTCGAGTCCGGCAGTATTGCGGCCAAGGCAGGTTTGAGCCCCGGCCAGGAAATCGTGGCCATTGATGGCGAGGCAACTTCCGGCTGGGCGGCGGTGAACCTGCAGCTTGTGCGTCGCCTGGGCGAAAGCGGTTCGTTGCAGATAATGGTGCGCGAACAAGGTTCCACGGCCGATTCTCCTCGTGAACTTGCGCTGGACAAATGGCTCAAAGGGGCTGACGAGCCTGACCCTATCCATTCGTTGGGGATTCGTCCGTGGCGTCCGGCATTGCCGCCTGTCCTGGCCGAACTCGATCCAAAGGGGCCGGCTCAGGCTGCCGGCCTGAAGACCGGAGACCGGTTGCTGGCGCTCGATGGTCGTACGCTGGATGACTGGCAGCAGGTTGTCGATACCGTCCGTATGCATCCTGCTACCAAAATCATGCTGCGGGTTGAGCGCGACGGTGCTCAAATCGACGTCCCTGTGACGCTTGCCGCTCGCGGCGAGAGCAAGTCACCCAGCGGTTATTTGGGGGCTGGGGTGAAGGCGATCGACTGGCCACCGGAGATGATCCGCGAGGTCAGTTACGGGCCATTGGCAGCAATTGGCGAGGGGGCTCGACGCACCTGGACCATGAGCGTGCTGACCCTCGATTCACTGAAGAAAATGTTGTTCGGCGAGCTCTCGGTAAAAAACTTGAGTGGACCGATAACCATTGCTAAAGTGGCGGGCGCTTCGGCCCAGTCGGGTGTTGCTGATTTCCTGAATTTCCTTGCTTATCTGAGTATTAGCTTGGGCGTTCTGAATTTGTTGCCCATTCCGGTACTGGATGGGGGGCATTTGTTGTTTTATCTGATCGAGTGGGCGCGTGGTCGTCCCTTGTCAGATCGGGTGCAAGGTTGGGGGATACAGATCGGCATCAGTTTGGTGGTCGGGGTGATGTTGCTTGCTCTGGTCAATGATCTGGGTCGACTGTAACGCTTCGCTGAATTGCGAATCTGCCGCATTTTGCGGCAGTTTGTTTATTGCCAGTTGGAATAAGAAAGGACTTCATGAAACGTCTGCTGCTAACTGCGGTTCTCACCGTATTGATGATCGCCGAAGTTCACGCCGAGTCCTTCACTATCTCTGATATTCGCGTCAATGGCCTCCAGCGGGTCTCCGCGGGTAGCGTCTTTGGTGCTTTGCCGTTGAACGTCGGTGAACAGGCGGATGATCGTCGCCTGGTGGAATCCACTCGTGCGTTGTTCAAAACCGGTTTCTTTCAAGATATCCAGCTGGGCCGCGATGGCAACGTCCTGGTCATCACGGTAGTCGAGCGCCCGTCGGTCGCCAGTATCGAGATCGAAGGCAACAAGGCGATCTCTACCGAAGACCTGATGAAAGGCCTCAAGCAATCCGGTCTGGCCGAAGGCGAGATTTTCCAGCGTGCCACCCTTGAAGGTGTGCGTAACGAGCTGCAACGCCAGTACGTCGCCCAGGGTCGCTACTCGGCTACCGTCGACACCGAAGTGGTGCCACAGCCGCGTAACCGCGTCGGCCTGAAGGTCAACATCAACGAAGGCACCGTTGCGGCTATCCAGCACATCAACGTGGTGGGCAACACGGTCTTCCCTGATGAAGACCTGATCGACCTGTTCGAACTCAAGACCACCAACTGGTTGTCGTTCTTCAAGAACGACGACAAGTACGCCCGTGAAAAACTGTCCGGTGACCTGGAGCGTCTGCGTTCCTATTACCTGGATCGTGGCTATATCAACATGGATATCGCTTCGACCCAGGTCTCCATTACGCCAGACAAGAAGCACGTGTACATCACCGTCAACGTCAACGAAGGCGAGAAGTACACCGTTCGTGACGTCAAGCTCAGCGGTGACCTGAAAGTCCCTGAAGACCAGGTCAAGTCCCTGCTGCTGGTGCAAAAAGGCCAGGTGTTCTCGCGCAAGCTGATGACCACCACCTCCGAACTGATCACCCGTCGCCTGGGTAACGAAGGTTATACCTTCGCCAACGTCAACGGCGTGCCTCAACCGCACGATGAAGATCACACCGTAGACATCCTGTTCGCGGTCGATCCGGGCAAGCGTGCCTATGTGAACCGCATCAACTTCCGTGGCAACACCAAGTCCGAAGACGAAGTGCTGCGTCGTGAAATGCGTCAGATGGAAGGCGGCTGGGCTTCGACCTACCTGATCGACCAATCCAAGACCCGTCTGGAGCGTCTGGGCTTCTTCAAGGAAGTCAACGTTGAGACCCCGGCCGTGCCAGGTGTCGATGACCAGGTGGACGTCAACTACAGCGTTGAAGAACAAGCCTCCGGTTCGATTACCGCCAGCGTCGGTTTTGCCCAGAGCGCCGGTCTGATCCTTGGTGGTTCGATCACTCAGAACAACTTCCTGGGTACCGGTAACAAGGTCAGCGTCGGCTTGACCAAAAGCCAATACCAGACGCGTTACAACTTTGGTTTTGTCGACCCCTACTGGACGGCTGATGGCGTGAGCCTGGGTTACAACGCGTTCTACCGCACCACCGACTACAACGACCTCGACGTCGATGTAGCGAGCTATGCCGTGGACAGTCTGGGTGCAGGCGTGAGCGTCGGCTACCCGATCAGCGAGACTTCGCGTCTGACCTTCGGCCTGACTGCGCAAGAGGACAAGATCAAGACCGGTCAATACACCGTCGACGAAATTTTCGACTTCGTTAACCGTGAAGGCGATCAGTACCTGAACTTCAAGGCTTCGGCCGGCTGGTCCGAATCCACCCTGAACAAAGGTGTATTGGCGACCCGTGGTCATTCTCAAAGCGTGACGGCGGAAGTCACCGTACCGGGTAGCGACCTGTCGTTCTTCAAGCTCGATTACCGTGGCCAGCTGTTCCAGCCACTGAGCGAAAACTACACCATGCGCCTGCACACCGAATTGGGTTATGGCGACGGTTACGGTTCGACCGATGGCTTGCCATTCTATGAAAACTACTATGCTGGTGGTTTCAACTCGGTTCGTGGCTTCAAGGACAGTACATTGGGGCCGCGTAGTACTCCGAGCCGCGGCGTACTCAGTACTGGCAACCCGGGTACTCTTGCTGACCCGGACCAGGATCCACTGCCGTTCGGTGGTAACGTCCTGATTCAAGGTGGTGCTGAGATTCTGTTCCCGCTGCCATTCGTCAAGGATCAGCGCTCGCTGCGGACTTCGGTATTCTGGGACGTGGGTAACGTGTTCGACTCCAAGTGCACTCAGTTTTCCAACACTGACCCAACTTCGAAGTCCAATACGCAGTGTAACGATGTCAGTCTGAGCAACCTGGCCAGTTCCGTCGGTGTAGGTGTGACATGGGTCACCGCGCTGGGTCCTCTGAGCTTTGCGTTGGCCATGCCAGTAAAAGAACCGGATAACGCTGAAACCCAGGTGTTCCAATTCTCTCTTGGGCAGACGTTCTAAGCGTCTGTCCCAAAATAACGACAATGGCTTTTGTAGGAGTGCATCGTGCGTAAGTTGACTCAATTGGTTCTCCTGGCGACCGTACTGGTAGCAGGTCCGGCGTTCGCCGACATGAAAATTGCTGTTCTGAACTATCAGATGGCTTTGCTGGAGTCCGACGCGGCCAAGAAATACGCCGTGGATGCCGAGAAGAAGTTCGGTCCTCAGCTGACCAAGCTCAAGGCGCTGGAAACCAGCGCCAAGGGCATTCAGGACCGCCTGATGGCCGGTGGCGACAAAATGCAGCAGGGCGAGCGCGAGCGTCTGGAGCTTGAATTCAAGCAAAAGGCCCGTGACTTCCAGTTCCAGTCCAAGGAACTGAACGAAGCCAAAGCCGTTGCCGACCGTGAAATGCTGAAGCAGCTCAAGCCGAAACTGGACAGCGCTGTGGAAGAAGTCATCAAGAAAGGTGCTTTTGACCTGGTCTTCGAGCGTGGCGCAGTGATTGATGTCAAGCCTCAGTACGACATCACTCGCCAGGTTATCGAGCGCATGAATCAGCTGAAGTAACCCATGACCGTGACCATTAAGCTCGGCCAGCTGGCCGAGTTCCTCGGCGCCACCCTACGTGGCGACCCCGAGAAAGCAATTACTGGGCTAGCCACCTTGCAGGAGGCTGGCCCAGCTCAGTTGAGCTTTCTTGCAAACCCCCAATACCGTAAGTACCTGGCAGGCAGTCAGGCTGCAGCCCTGTTGCTCAAAGCTGCTGACGCCGAAGGTCATTGCGGGGATGTGCTGGTGGTACCGGATCCGTACGCAGCCTACGCACGTGTTTCTCACCTGTTCGATCCCAAGCCCAAGGCCACAGTCGGGATTCATCCGACGGCGGTGATCGCGGCGGATGCGGTTGTCGACCCTGCGGCGAGTATCGGCGCTTTTGTGGTGATCGAAAGCGGAGCGCAGGTGGCAGCCGGTACGACTGTCGGCGCGCATTGCTTCATTGGTGCTCGCAGCGTGGTGGGTGAGGGTGGCTGGCTCGCGCCGCGGGTGACCTTGTATCACGACGTTCGCGTCGGCAAGCGGGTTGTCATTCAGTCGGGTGCAGTGCTCGGCGGCGAAGGCTTCGGCTTTGCCAATGAGAAGGGTATCTGGCAGAAAATCGCCCAGATCGGTGGTGTGCTGATCGGCGATGATGTTGAGATCGGCGTGAACACGGCTATAGATCGCGGTGCGTTGGCCGATACCGTCATCGGTAACGGCGTGAAGCTCGATAACCAGATTCAGATTGCCCACAACGTTCAAGTGGGGGATCACACCGCCATGGCGGCGTGCGTCGGGATCTCCGGCAGTACCAAAATCGGCAAGCATTGCATGCTCGCCGGTGGTGTAGGGCTGGTGGGACACATCGACATTTGTGACAACGTTTTCATTACCGGGATGACCATGGTGACCCACTCGATTACCGAGCCAGGCGCCTATTCTTCCGGTACAGCCATGCAGCCGGCTGCCGAGTGGCGCAAAAGCGCGGCACGTATTCGTCAGCTCGATGACATCGCGCGACGTCTGCGCCAGCTGGAAAAGCAAGTAGGGGAAGTGACCCCTGACGGTAATGCTTCATCAGATGGCTGATACCATTTCCATATCAAGTGTGCACAGCCGCTAGACTGCCTCCTTGATTTGCTAGAGGGGTGCGCGTCAGTCGCGCGCTCCCAATCTTTACATAGGCTTCCCCCCGAAATGATGGACATCAACGAGATTCGCGAATACCTGCCTCACCGTTACCCGTTCCTGCTGGTGGACCGGGTAGTGGAGCTGGATGTTGAAGGCAAGCGCATTCGTGCCTACAAGAATGTCAGCATCAACGAACCGTTCTTCAACGGTCACTTCCCTGCGCATCCAATCATGCCGGGCGTATTGATCATCGAGGCAATGGCTCAGGCTGCCGGGATCCTTGGTTTCAAAATGCTCGACGTGAAACCGGCCGACGGCACGCTCTATTACTTCGTCGGTTCCGACAAGCTGCGCTTCCGCCAGCCGGTATTGCCGGGCGATCAGTTGATCCTTGAAGCCAAGTTCATCAGCTGCAAGCGTCAGATCTGGAAATTCGAATGCCAGGCTTCGGTCGATGGCAAGCCTGTCTGCTCGGCTGAAATCATCTGTGCGGAACGCAAGCTATGAGTTTGATTGACCCTCGTGCAATCATCGATCCGACAGCCGTTCTGGCTGACGGCGTCGAGGTCGGCCCGTGGTCGATCGTCGGCGCAGGTGTGGAAATCGGCGAGGGGACAGTCATCGGGCCACACGTGATTCTCAAGGGCCCGACCCGAATAGGTAAGCACAATCGCATCTACCAGTTTTCCTCGGTGGGCGAAGACACACCCGACCTGAAGTACAAGGGCGAGGAAACCCGCCTGGTGATCGGTGATCACAACGTCATCCGTGAAGGCGTGACGATTCACCGTGGCACCATCCAGGACCGTTCGGAAACGACCCTGGGCGATCACAACCTAATCATGGCCTATGCCCACATTGGCCACGACAGCGTCATTGGCAACCACTGCATCCTGGTGAACAACACCGCACTGGCGGGCCATGTGCATGTGGAAGACTGGGCGATCCTCTCCGGTTTTACCCTGGTTCACCAGTATTGCCACATTGGCGCCCACAGCTTCTCAGGCATGGGTACGGCGATCGGCAAGGATGTTCCTGCGTATGTCACGGTGTTCGGTAACCCTGCCGAAGCCCGTAGCATGAACTTCGAGGGCATGCGCCGTCGGGGCTTTAGCGAAGATGCGATCCACGCGCTGCGTCGTGCCTACAAGGTGGTGTACCGCCAGGGCCTGACCGTGGAACAGGCGCTCGTCGAACTGGCCGAGCCTTCTGCGCAGTTCCCGGAAGTAGCGGTGTTCCGCGACTCCATCCAGTCTTCGACCCGCGGCATCACCCGCTAATCATGGCCAATCTGCGTATTGCGCTGGTAGCAGGTGAGGCTTCCGGTGACATTCTGGGTGCGGGTCTCATGCGCGCGCTCAAGGCTCGTCACCCTGCTGTCGAGTTCATCGGTGTTGGTGGTCCGTTGATGCAGGCTGAAGGCCTGACCCCGTATTTCCCGATGGAACGTCTGTCCGTCATGGGGCTGGTGGAAGTCCTGGGCCGCCTGCGCGAGTTGCTGGCGCGGCGCAAAAAACTGGTCGCGGACCTGATCGATGCGAAGCCTGATGTGTTCATCGGTATCGATGCGCCGGACTTCAACCTCAATATCGAACTCAAGCTGCGCCAGGCCGGGATCAAGACCGTGCATTACGTCAGCCCGTCAGTCTGGGCCTGGCGGCAGAAACGCGTGCTGAAGATTCGCGAAGGCTGCGACCTGATGCTCACGCTGTTCCCGTTCGAAGCCAGATTCTACGAAGAGAAAGGCGTGCCGGTGCGATTCGTCGGCCATACCCTGGCCGATGCCATTCCACTCCAGGCCGATCGCGCTGCTGCGCGGGCCGAACTCGGTTTGCCCGACGGGCCGCTGGTGGCGTTGATGCCCGGTAGCCGTGGCGGTGAAGTTGGCCGGCTCGGTGCGTTGTTTCTCGATACGGCCCAGCGCCTGCGGGCAATGCGTCCGGGTGTGCGGTTTGTCATGCCCTGCGCCAGTCCTCAGCGCCGGACCCAGATCGAAGAACTGTTGGCCGGTCGCGATCTGCCGCTGACCTTGCTCGATGGCAAATCTCATCTGGCCTTGGCCGCGTGCGATGCGGTGTTGATTGCCTCCGGCACCGCAACGCTTGAAGCGCTGCTGTACAAGCGACCGATGGTGGTCGCCTACCGCCTGGCGCCGCTGACGTTCTGGATTCTCAAACGCATGGTGAAAAGCCCCTACATTTCGTTGCCGAACCTGTTGGCCCAGCGTCTGTTGGTGCCCGAGCTATTGCAGGACGATGCCACGGTCGAAGCGCTGGCCCAGACCTTGTCGCCGCTGATCGAGGGTGGGGAAGAGCAGACCCGCGGCTTTGACGAAATTCACCGGACCCTGCGACTGGATGCCTCCAACCAGGCTGCGGACGCAGTGCTGAACCTGATCGGCCAAGTAAAATGAGTAAAACGAATATGCAGATGGGGCTGGATTTCACCTTGGTGGCTGAAGTCGAAGAGTTGGTTGCCGGCGTCGATGAAGTCGGTCGCGGCCCGCTCTGTGGCGCGGTGGTGACAGCGGCAGTGATCCTTGATCCGAGCCGCCCGATCCTCGGCCTGAACGACTCGAAGAAACTCACCGAAGCCCGCCGTGAAAAGCTCTACGACGAAATCTGCGAAAAAGCCCTGAGCTGGTGCATCGCTCGCGCTGAAGTCGAAGAAATCGACGAACTGAATATCCTGCACGCCACCATGCTGGCCATGCAGCGCGCGGTCGCGGGGCTGCACGTTCAGCCGAAGCTGGCGATGATTGACGGCAACCGTTGCCCGAAACTGCCGATGCGCTCCGAAGCCGTGGTCAAGGGCGATAGCAAGGTTCCCGCCATCGCTGCCGCATCGATTCTGGCCAAGGTCAGCCGTGATCGTGAAATGGCTGCGTTCGAGTTGATCTACCCGGGTTACGGCATCGGCGGGCATAAAGGCTATCCGACACCCGTTCATCTGGAAGCGCTCGCCCGTCTTGGGCCGACCCCGATTCACCGGCGTTCGTTTGCTCCGGTGCGTCTGGCGTATGAGGCGCGGGAAAGCCTGATCGAGAATTAGGGGGCGTTCTCAACTAGTTTCCCCACCGCGCCGGGCCTGCTCTTGTGCAGGGCAAGGCGCGAGAAGCGTAGTTTGGTCATTCCAAATAAGCTTCGAGCAACGCAGCCCTGCACAAGAGCAGGCCCGGCCCTTCGGGTTGTGCCTTAAAGCGGGCCAGGCTGCGTTGCAGGCCTTGGAAAGGGAGCAACCATTCCCAGCGGCCTGCGCCTTGCCTGGCCCGCTTTAAGGCGACAACGCGGTGGGGAAACTAGTTGAGAACGCCCCCTGATCGCGAGGCTGATTTTTTTTACCAAGGCCCGGTACAATCCGGGCCTTGTTGTCTTCATGTTTATAGACAGGATCACTATGCCGGCTTCATTCGTTCACCTACGCCTGCACACTGAATACTCCCTGGTCGACGGTCTGGTGCGGATCAAACCGCTGGTCAAGACCCTGGTCGGCATGAACATGCCTGCCGTAGCGGTCACCGACCAGAACAACATGTGTTCCCTGGTCAAATTCTATAAAAACGCCATGGGTGCCGGGATCAAGCCGATCTGCGGCGCCGACCTGTGGCTGTCGAACAAGGATCCGGACAACCCCCTGAGCCGGATCAGCCTGCTGGTGATGAACGCCGAAGGCTATCGCAACCTTACCGAGCTGATTTCCCGCGGCTTCATCGACGGTCAGCGTAACGGCGCGGTCATCATCGAACGCGAATGGGTTGCTGAAGCCAACTCAGGCTTGATCATGCTGTCGGCGGCCAAAGAAGGTGAGATCGGCCAGGCCATGCTCAGCGG
The DNA here is from genome assembly GCF_019956275.1 of Pseudomonas sp. GL-RE-26. Classification (NCBI taxonomy): domain Bacteria; kingdom Pseudomonadati; phylum Pseudomonadota; class Gammaproteobacteria; order Pseudomonadales; family Pseudomonadaceae; genus Pseudomonas; species Pseudomonas sp. GL-RE-26. The sequence goes on along the minus strand of NZ_JAHBDI010000044.1, from coordinate 45,305 downwards.
CAACCCCGCCGAAGCCGAAACCCTGGCTCGCGAATGGATGGAAGTGTTTCCGGATCGTTTCTATCTGGAAATCCAGCGCACCAATCGCCCCAACGATGAAGAACAACTGCACGGCGCCGTGGCTCTGGCCGAGAAGCTCGGTGCGCCGCTGGTGGCGACCAACGATGTGCGCTTCATCAAGCAGGAAGACTTCGCCGCCCACGAAACCCGTGTGTGCATCGGTGAGGGCCGAGCCCTCGACGACCCGCGGCGCTCGAAGAATTACAGCGATCAGCAGTACCTCAAAAGCGCCGATGAAATGGCCGAGCTGTTCAGCGATATTCCCGAAGCGCTGGAAAACACCGTCGAAATCGCTAAGCGCTGCAACATCGAAGTGAAGCTGGGCACGCACTTCCTGCCCAACTTCCCGATCCCCGATGGCATGACCATCGACGAGTACTTCCGCAAGGTGTCCTTCGACGGTCTGGAGGAGCGGCTTAGCGTTCTGCTGCCCAAAGACACCACCGAAGACTACGAAGCCAAGCGTCAGGTCTATGTCGACCGGCTGAATTTCGAGCTGGGTATCATCATCCAGATGGGGTTCCCCGGTTACTTCCTGATCGTGATGGACTTTATCCAGTGGGCCAAGAGCAACGGCGTACCGGTGGGCCCTGGCCGTGGATCGGGTGCCGGATCGCTGGTGGCCTACGTACAGAAGATCACCGACCTCGATCCGCTGGAATATGACCTGCTGTTCGAACGATTCCTCAACCCGGAACGGGTATCCATGCCCGACTTCGACGTCGACTTCTGCATGGACGGTCGCGACCGGGTAATCGACTACGTGGCCGAGAAGTACGGCCGCAACGCCGTGAGCCAGATCATCACCTTCGGTTCCATGGCGGCAAAGGCTGTGGTCCGCGACGTGGCGCGGGTGCAGGGCAAGTCCTATGGCCTGGCGGATCGTCTGTCGAAGATGATTCCGTTCGAAGTCGGCATGACCCTGGAAAAGGCCTACGAGCAGGAAGAGATCCTGCGCGACTTCATCAAGGTCGATGAAGAGGCCGCGGAAATCTGGGAGATGGCCCGCAAGCTCGAAGGCGTTGTGCGTAACGTCGGCAAGCACGCCGGTGGTGTGGTGATCGCGCCGACCAAGCTGACCGACTTCTCGCCGATCTATTGCGACGAGGCCGGTGATGGCCTGGTAACCCAGTTCGACAAGGACGACGTCGAGGCGGCCGGCCTTGTGAAGTTCGACTTCCTCGGTCTGCGGACCCTGACGATCATTGACTGGGCGCTGAAAACCATCAACCGCGACCGCGCCAAGGTCAACGAACCGCCGCTGGATATCGCGTTCATCCCGCTGGATGACAAACCGACCTACACCTTGCTGCAAAAAGCCGAAACCACGGCGGTGTTCCAGCTTGAATCCCGGGGCATGAAGGAGCTGATCAAAAAGCTCAAGCCCGACTGCCTGGAAGACTTGATCGCACTGGTGGCACTGTTCCGTCCGGGCCCGCTGCAATCGGGCATGGTGGACGACTTCATCAACCGTAAGCACGGTCGTGCCGAGCTGGCGTATCCGCACTCGGACTACCAGTACGAAGGCCTCAAGCCGGTACTGGCACCGACTTACGGCATCATCCTGTATCAGGAACAGGTGATGCAGATTGCCCAGGTCATGGCCGGCTACACCCTCGGTGGTGCGGACATGCTGCGTCGAGCCATGGGTAAGAAAAAACCCGAGGAAATGGCCAAGCAGCGTGGCGGTTTCATTGAAGGTTGCGCCACCAACAATATCGATGCCGACCTCGCCGGTAACATTTTCGACCTGGTGGAAAAGTTCGCCGGTTACGGCTTCAACAAATCCCACTCCGCCGCCTATGGACTGGTGTCGTACCAGACCGCATGGCTGAAGGCGCACTACCCGGCGCCGTTCATGGCCGCGGTACTCTCGGCGGATATGCACAACACCGACAAGGTCGTGACCTTGATCGAAGAAGTGCGGACCATGAAGCTGCGTCTCGACGCGCCGGACGTGAACACGTCCGAATTCAAGTTCACGGTGAACGACGAAGGCCGGATCATTTACGGCCTGGGCGCCATCAAGGGCGTGGGTGAGGGCCCGGTCGAGGCGATCACCGAAGCGCGTCTGGCCGGTCCGTTCAAGGATCTGTTCGATTTTTGCGCACGGGTCGACCTCAAGCGCATCAACAAGCGCACCCTCGACGGTTTGATCCGCAGCGGTGCCCTGGATCGCCTCGGGCCGTATTTCCACGATGAGCAGAAAGCCTACCAGGCCAACATCGACCGCAATCGCGCGGTGCTGCTGACGGCCATGGAAGAGGCGATCAAGGCGGCCGAACAGACCGCGCGCACCCAGGACAGCGGTCACTCCGACCTGTTTGGCGGTCTGTTTGTCGAAGAGGACGCCGACGTCTACGCCAATCATCGCAAGGCCAAGGAGTTGACCCTCAAGGAGCGCCTGAAAGGGGAGAAAGATACCCTCGGCCTGTACCTGACCGGTCACCCGATTGACGAATACGAAGGTGAAATCCGTCGCTTCGCCCGCCAGCGCATCATCGACCTGAAACCGGCGCGTGATACCCAGACGGTTGCAGGGATGATCATCGCCTTGCGGGTGATGAAGAACAAAAAGGGCGACAAGATGGGGTTCATCACCCTCGACGACCGCTCCGGACGGATCGAGGCCTCGCTGTTTTCCGAGGCGTTCCATTCCGCGCAGTCGCTGTTGCAGACCGACGCGATGGTGGTGGTCGAAGGCGAAGTCAGCAACGACGACTTCTCCGGTGGCCTGAAATTGCGGGTCAAGCGGGTGATGAGCATGGAAGATGCGCGCACCAATCTGGCCGAAAGCCTGCGCCTGAAGTTGCATGCCAAGGACCTCAAGGGCGATCAGCTACGCTGGCTGGGTGAACTGTTGAAGCGTCACCGCGGCGCGTGCCCGGTCACCATGGACTACACCAGCCCCGATGCGAAGGCCATGTTGCAGTTCGGCGAAGGCTGGCGAATCGATCCGGCGGATGCGTTGATTCAAGCCCTGCGTGACCAGTTCGGGCGAGACAACGTCTTCCTCCAATACCGTTGACGGTCAGTGCTATCAGATTGCCCTGACCTTGACCTGAATTTTTAATCTCGACCTCAACGCGCCTGTCCCTTAAGGTAGGGCGCGAATAGACAACCGGCCGGCCCAAGAACCCTTGGGACTCGACCCAAGACGGACGCCTATGAACCCGAATTTTCTAGATTTCGAACAGCCGATCGCCGACCTGCAAGCCAAGATCGAAGAGTTGCGCTTGGTCGGTAATGACAATTCGCTGAATATCGGCGATGAGATCTCCCGCCTGCAGGACAAGAGCAAAACGCTGACCGAAGACATCTTCGGCAAGCTGACCAGCTGGCAGATCGCACGTCTGGCGCGTCACCCGAAACGTCCGTATACCCTGGACTACATCGAACATATTTTCACCGAGTTCGACGAACTGCACGGTGATCGTCACTTCTCGGACGACGCTGCCATCGTTGGCGGTATTGCCCGTCTGGACGACAAGCCGGTGATGATCATCGGTCACCAGAAAGGCCGTGAAGTGCGCGAGAAAGTTCGCCGCAACTTCGGCATGCCGCGTCCGGAAGGCTACCGCAAGGCTTGCCGCCTGATGGAAATGGCCGAACGTTTCAAAATGCCGATCCTGACCTTCATCGACACTCCGGGCGCTTACCCTGGCATCGACGCTGAAGAGCGTAACCAGAGCGAGGCGATCGCCTGGAACCTGCGTGTCATGGCCCGCCTGAAAACCCCAATCATCGCCACCGTGATCGGTGAGGGTGGTTCCGGTGGTGCGTTGGCGATCGGTGTCTGCGACCAGTTGAACATGCTGCAATACTCGACCTACGCGGTGATTTCGCCGGAAGGTTGCGCTTCGATTCTGTGGAAAACCGCCGAGAAAGCACCGGATGCCGCAGAAGCGATGGGCATCACCGCCGAGCGCCTCAAAGGCCTGGGCATCGTGGACAAGGTGATTGGCGAGCCACTGGGCGGCGCGCACCGCAACCCGGCCGCCGCAGCCGCATCGATCCGCGCCGAGCTGAGCTCGCAACTGGCGATGCTGAAGAAGTTCGATAACGACGCGCTGCTCAAGCGCCGCTACGATCGACTGATGAGCTACGGTCTCTAAGCCGAACACGCAGTGCCCATGTGGGAGCGAGCCTGCTCGCGAAAGCGGTATAACAGCCAACGATTGTGTTGAATGTTGAGCCGTCTTCGCGAGCAGGCTCGCTCCCACATTTGATTTGTGCAAGGTGATGGATATGAGACGGTCCAATATTGATCTGCCCGCCAGACTCTTGTTGAATCTTGTCTCGTGGCGCAATGCCGCCACTTGGCACATCGCCTTCTCCGGCGGCCTGGACTCCACTGTCCTGCTGCACCTTCTGGCAACACTCTCCAAAACCGAATCCCTGCCGGCGCTCAACGCCATCCATGTTCATCACGGCCTTCAGGCTGTGGCCGATGCGTGGCCGGAACATTGTCGTTCCGTGTGCGCTGCGCTGGGCGTTCCGCTGCAAGTGGTTCGTGTGCAGGTGCAACCGGGTGCCAGCCTTGAACGTGCGGCCCGGGATGCGCGGTATCACGCCTTCACTGAAGCCCTTCAGGCCAGCGAAGTGCTGCTGACGGCCCAGCACCGCGACGATCAGGCGGAAACCCTGTTGTTTCGTTTGTTGCGCGGAGCGGGCGTACGCGGATTGTCCGGGATGCCGCGTCAGCGCCCGTTGGGCAAGGGGCATTTGTTGCGGCCATTGCTTGATGTCACGCGGGCTGAACTGGAGGCTTATGCCAGTGCGCATGGCTTGAGCTGGATCGAAGATCCCTCGAACCAGGATCGGCAGTACTCGCGCAATTACCTGCGGCATCAAGTCTTGCCCGTACTGGTCCAGCGCTGGCCGCAAGCGGTGGCGACCATGGCCCGCAGTGCGGCGCATCTGACTGAAGCGCAGGGGCTGCTCGAAGAGCTGGCGGATATGGATTTGCGTGAGGCCAGCTCTGCCAGTGAGTTCGACTGGCTGGGCTTGCGATCCCTCGAGCTGGCACCGCTGGTGCAATTGTCTGATGCCCGGCAGCGCAATGCCTTGAGTCATTGGCTCGAACCGCTGACCCGCCTGCCGGATACTGACCATTGGTCGGGTTGGGATAATCTGCGCGACGCCACCGGCGATGCCTGCCCGGTATGGCGGTTGGCCGATGGCGAACTGCATCGGGCGGGCGGACGGATCTGGTGGCTGTCCGGCCGCTGGCTGCGGCCACTGCCCGGCGCCGGGGCGTGGCTGGATCCGGCGTCACCACTGTCTATCCCGGGCAACGGCGTGCTTTCGCTCACCGGGCAAATCCCCGATGGCCCGCTGCATATCCGCTATCGTGAAGGGGGAGAGGTCATGGCATTGCCAGGCCGCGGCCATCGGGACCTGAAACGTTTGCTCAATGAAAGCGCTGTACCGTCCTTCGTACGCGGCAGATTGCCGCTGCTCTACAAAGACGGGCAACTGCTGGCGGTAGCGAACCTCAAGGGGCTCGATGGCGGTGCGCCCGGCGACTGGCATTTGCATTGGCAGCCACTGAACGAAGATCAAGGTTTGAGCTGAAAGGGGCTTTCCGGTAGACTACGCTCCCTTCTTGATACAACTTCTGTGGATTCGCCTGAATTGCAGGAGTTGCCGATTACCAAGCAGTCTTTGCTGGGCGATTCCAAAAAATGTGTAGCGAGCAACGAACCGGTGTTTCATTTTCCGGTCTGTCACAACGCGGCGGTTTTTTTGAAAGGTGCACTGTGATTAATGCAGGTGATCGGGGGCTTCGGCCTTCCTTCGCTTTCCCCGGCGGCTCGGACCGCTTTAACGCAGACTTCTAGGGTTTTTCATGACGCGCTACATATTCGTCACGGGCGGTGTTGTTTCTTCATTGGGGAAAGGCATTGCATCGGCATCATTGGCGGCCATCCTGGAGGCGCGGGGACTTAAGGTCACCATGCTGAAGCTGGACCCGTACATCAACGTCGACCCAGGCACCATGAGCCCGTTCCAGCACGGTGAAGTGTTCGTCACTCACGACGGCGCCGAGACCGACCTGGACCTGGGCCACTACGAGCGGTTCATCCGCACGACCATGACCCAGAACAACAACTTCACCACCGGCCGTGTCTACGAACACGTCCTGCGCAAGGAGCGCCGTGGTGACTACCTGGGCGCAACCATCCAGGTGATCCCGCACATCACCGACGAAATCAAGCGCCGCATCATCAAGGGTGCTGGCGACGCTGACGTGGCAATGGTCGAGATCGGCGGCACCGTGGGTGACATCGAGTCGCAACCGTTCCTCGAAGCCATCCGCCAGCTGCGTTTCGAAGTCGGCGCCAAGCGCGCGATGCTGATGCACCTGACACTGGTGCCGTACATCGCCACTGCCGGCGAAACCAAGACCAAGCCAACCCAGCACTCGGTGAAGGAACTGCGTTCCATCGGCCTGCAACCGGACGTGCTGGTCTGCCGCTCCGATCACCCGATCGATATTTCCTCGCGTCGCAAGATCGCGCAGTTCACCAACGTTGAAGAACGTGCGGTGATCGCGCTGGAAGACGCCGATACCATCTACAAGATCCCGGGCATCCTGCACTCCCAGGGCCTGGACGATTTCGTCGTCGAGCGTTTCGGCCTGCAATGCGGCGGTGCCGATCTGTCCGAGTGGGAAGCCGTGGTCGACGCCAAGCTCAACCCTGAGCACGAAGTCACCATCGCCATGGTCGGCAAATACATGGAGCTGCTGGACGCCTACAAGTCGCTGATCGAAGCGATGAGTCACGCCGGCATCAGCAACCGTACCAAGGTCAACCTGCGCTACATCGATTCCGAAGACATCGAGAACCAGGGCACCGCGCTGCTGGAAGGCGTCGACGCTATCCTGGTACCAGGCGGCTTCGGTCTGCGTGGTGTTGAAGGCAAGATCACTGCCGTTCAATACGCTCGCGAAAACAAGGTTCCGTACCTGGGTATCTGCCTGGGCATGCAAGTGGCCGTTATCGAGTTCGCACGTAACGTGATGGGCTGGAAAGACGCCAACTCCACCGAGTTCGATCGTGCTAGCGGTCACCCGGTCGTGGGCCTGATCACCGAGTGGGAAGATGCCACCGGCGCAGTCGAAACCCGTACCGAAACCTCCGATCTGGGCGGCACCATGCGCCTCGGCGCTCAGGATTGTCTGCTTGAGCCAGGCTCTCTGGTGCACGATTGCTACGCCAAGGACGTGATCGTCGAGCGTCACCGTCATCGCTATGAAGTGAACAACAACCTGCTGCCGCAAATCATGGAAGCTGGTTTGAAAATCTCCGGTCGTTCCGGTGATGGCGCACTGGTTGAGGTGGTTGAAGCACCGGATCATCCATGGTTCGTCGCTTGCCAGTTCCACCCTGAGTTCACCTCGACGCCACGCGACGGTCACCCGCTGTTCAGCGGTTTCGTCAAGGCAGCGTTGACTCAACACCAGAAGAAGGCGTAACTCCGATGGCACAGAAGATCATCCGCGTCGGCGACATCGAGATTGCCAACGACAAGCCCATGGTGCTGTTCGGCGGCATGAACGTGCTGGAAAGCCGTGACATGGCCATGCAGGTTTGCGAAGAGTATGTGAAGGTCACCGAAAAGCTCGGTATCCCTTACGTGTTCAAGGCCAGTTTCGACAAGGCCAACCGGTCTTCTGTGACCTCGTATCGTGGTCCTGGCCTGGAAGAAGGCATGCGCATCTTCCAGGACATCAAGCAAGCCTTCGGCGTGCCGATCATCACCGACGTCCACGAACCTGATCAGGCCGCGGTTGTCGCTGAAGTCTGCGACATCATCCAGTTGCCGGCCTTCCTGTCGCGCCAGACCGACCTCGTGGTCGCTATGGCAAAGACCGGCGCTGTGATCAACATCAAGAAAGCCCAGTTCCTCGCACCTCATGAAATGAAACACATCCTGAGCAAATGCGTGGAAGCGGGTAACGATCAGTTGATCCTCTGCGAGCGTGGTTCGAGCTTCGGCTACAACAACCTGGTCGTCGACATGCTCGGCTTCGGCATCATGAAGCAGTTCGAATACCCGGTGTTCTTCGACGTGACCCACGCGCTGCAAATGCCTGGTGGTCGCTCCGATTCCGCCGGCGGTCGTCGCGCCCAGGTCAGCGATCTGGCGAAGGCCGGCATGAGTCAGTCGCTGGCCGGCCTGTTCCTGGAAGCCCACCCGGATCCGGACAACGCCAAATGCGACGGTCCTTGCGCCCTGCGCCTGGACAAACTGGAGCCATTCCTGGCCCAGCTCAAGGCTTTGGACGAACTGGTGAAGAGTTTTCCGACGGTAGAAACCGCGTAATCCTCAATTCTCCGGTAAAGTACCGCACGATTTAACGCCCAGGCCCTCGGGCCTGAGCCTTGTCGTCTGCAAGACTGCCCGCTGCACCTCACTTGCCGACGATCAAAGATTTCCTACAGCTGCGTCGTTTTCGTCAACTTTGGAGTGTTTACAACAATGGCTAAAATCGTCGACATCAAAGGTCGTGAAGTTCTCGACTCCCGTGGCAATCCCACCGTGGAAGCGGACGTGCTTCTCGACAACGGCATCATCGGCAGTGCCTGCGCGCCGTCCGGTGCTTCCACTGGCTCGCGTGAAGCGCTCGAGCTGCGTGATGGCGACAAGAGCCGTTACCTGGGCAAGGGCGTTCTGAAGGCCGTAGGCAACATCAACGGTCCGATCCGCGACCTGTTGAAAGGCATGGACCCAAGCGACCAGAAAGCGCTCGATCTGGCAATGATCAAGCTCGACGGTACTGAAAACAAAGGTTCCCTGGGCGCCAACGCGATCCTCGCCGTTTCCCTGGCCGCGGCCAAGGCAGCAGCACAGGACCAGGACCTGCCGCTGTACGCTCACATCGCCAACCTGAACGGCACTCCGGGTGTCTACTCGATGCCGGTTCCGATGATGAACATCATCAACGGCGGCGAGCACGCCGATAACAACGTCGACATCCAGGAATTCATGGTTCAGCCGGTTGGCGCCAAGTCTTTCTCGGAAGGCCTGCGCATGGGCACCGAGATTTTCCATCACCTCAAAGCTGTGCTGAAGGCCCGTGGCCTGAGTACTGCCGTCGGTGACGAGGGTGGTTTCGCACCGAACCTGGCTTCCAACGAAGACGCTTTGAAAGTGATCTCCGAAGCCGTGGCCAACGCCGGTTACAAGCTGGGCACCGACGTGACCCTGGCACTGGACTGCGCAGCCAGCGAATTCTACGAAGACGGCAAGTACAACCTGTCCGGCGAAGGCCAGGTGTTCACCGCTGAAGGTTTCGCTGATTACCTGAAAGGCCTGACCGAGCGTTATCCGATCATCTCCATCGAAGATGGCCTGGACGAGTCCGACTGGGCTGGCTGGAAGATCCTCACCGACAAGATCGGCGAGAAGACCCAGCTGGTGGGCGACGACCTGTTCGTCACCAACACCAAGATCCTGAAAGAAGGCATCGACAAGAAGATCGCCAACTCGATCCTGATCAAGTTCAACCAGATCGGCACCCTGACCGAAACCCTGGAAGCCATCCAGATGGCCAAGGCTGCTGGTTACACTGCCGTGATCTCGCACCGCTCCGGCGAAACCGAAGATTCGACCATTGCCGACCTGGCCGTGGGCACCTCGGCTGGCCAGATCAAGACCGGCTCCCTGTGCCGTTCCGACCGCGTTTCCAAGTACAACCAACTGCTGCGTATCGAAGAGCAGTTGAACGGCAAAGCCAAGTACAACGGTCGCAGCGAGTTCCGCGGCTAAGCAGTACATGGTAAAAAAGACACCGGATTGTGTCGAAAAAATCGCTACAGCGACGTTTTTGCCACTAATCTGATGCCTTATATGCACAAGCCTGGTTCTTCCAGGCTTCGTGCTATCAGAAGCTTCACGTTTTGGCATGGCTGTCTTTTTTCACTGGATACCTGATATTCGATGCGCAGTCCCAATTGGTTGTTCCTCATCCTGCTTTTGCTGCTGGCTGGCTTGCAGTACCGCCTGTGGGTGGGAAACGGCAGCCTGGCGCAAGTGGCCGAGTTGACTCAGCAGATTGCCGATCAGCAAGCTGAGAACCAGGCCTTGCTGGAGCGCAACCGGGTGATGGACGCCGAAGTCAGTGAATTGAAAAAGGGCATGGAGACCGTTGAAGAGCGGGCTCGTCATGAGTTGGGCATGGTCAAGGACGGTGAAACCCTTTACCAGTTGGCCCAATGATTAATTCGTTACCGGCCTTCTGGGCCGTGATTCCTGCCGCGGGCGTCGGTGCCCGTATGGCCGCGGACCGTCCCAAGCAATACTTGCAACTGGGCGGGCGCACTATTCTCGAACACAGCCTTGGCTGTTTCCTTGATCATCCATGCCTGAAAGGCTTGGTGGTCAGTCTTGCTGTTGATGATCCTTATTGGCCGAACCTGGCATGTGCCAGTGATCCGCGTATTGCCCGGGTCGAGGGTGGTTCCGAACGTTCCGGGTCGGTGCTCAATGCCTTGCTGCACTTGCATGCGCAGGGCGCCGATGATGAGGATTGGGTACTGGTTCACGATGCCGCACGGCCGAACCTCAGTCGTGACGATCTGGACAAGCTGCTGGCTGAACTGGCTGACGATCCTGTTGGCGGACTGCTGGCTGTACCGGCGCGGGATACGCTCAAGCGGGTCGATAAACACGGTCGCGTTGTCGAGACTGTGGACCGCAGTGTGATCTGGCAGGCCTACACGCCGCAGATGTTTCGCCTTGGAGCGTTGCATCGGGCTTTGGCGGACAGTCTGGTGGCGGATGCCGTTGTTACCGACGAAGCTTCGGCCATGGAGTGGGCCGGTTCGGCGCCGCGCCTGATCGAAGGGCGATCCGACAACCTCAAGGTTACGCGTCCTGAAGACCTTGAGTGGTTGAGACAGCGTTGGGCCAATCGTCACTAGAGGATCTTAAAACCTGTACTCCGGCCGTTCGGCCAACCCCTCTTTCAAGTAGTCCACCAACTTGCGCACCTTCGGCGACAGATGCCGCTGCTGCGGATACAACGCCCAAACGGCGGTATTCGGCGGTTGATGCGCCTCCAGCAACGAAATCAACGCGCCGCTATTCAAATGCTCCAGCACGTAATAGTCCGGCAACTGACACAGCCCTACGCCCTGTAGCGCTGCATCCAGTACGGCTTGCCCACTGTTGCAACGCCAGTTTCCCTGCACCCTTTGCGAAAATTCCCTCCCGTTCTGTTCCAGTTGCCAGAGGTCCGAGCTGCCGATCAGGCAGTTGTGGCGGCTCAGTTCTGACAGGCTGTGCGGGCGACCGTAGCGCTCAAGGTAGGCGGGCGATGCACAGAGAAACATACGCCGCGGTGCGAGGCGGGTGGCGACCAGCCGTGAATCCTGCAAGCGCCCGAGGCGAATCGCCAGGTCGAGGCCTTCGTGCACCAGGTCAAGCTGGCGATTTGTCAGTTCGATGTCGATACGCAGTTGCGGAAACAGCCCCATGAAGCGGGTCACCAGCGGCACGATGAAGCGCTCGCCGTAAGCCACTGCGCAGGTCATGCGCAGCATGCCCTTGGGTTCGCTGGTCAAGTCACCGACCGCACGCAGCGCTTCTTCGCGACCATCCTGCAAACGCTGGCAATGTTGCAGGAAGGTTTGTCCAGCCTCGGTCAACGCGACCCGACGGGTACTGCGGTAGAGCAGACGTGTCTGCAAACGCTCTTCCAGGCGTACGATTTGTCGACTGACGTGTGAGGAAGAAACGCCCAGCCGTTCCGCAGCAGCAGTGAATTGGCTGCATTCGGCCACGGCGACAAACTCGTCGATCCCTTCCCAGCGATTTTCGGACATCAATGATTATCCCTGTGCGGCAATAATATTTTGCATTTGCATCGATTATTCATCGTTGAGCCATGTATTACACTCCCTGTCTCGTTTTAATTCACTGGAGAGTCATCATGATCAAGTCGCGCGCCGCCGTTGCCTTCGAGGCCAAGAAGCCCCTCGAAATCGTTGAAGTCGATGTCGCCATGCCCAAGGCCGGCGAAGTCTTGCTGCGCGTGGTGGCCTCCGGTGTTTGCCATACAGATGCCTACACACTGTCTGGCGCTGATCCTGAAGGCATCTTCCCGTCGATCCTCGGCCACGAAGGTGGTGCGATTGTCGAGGCCATCGGCGAAGGCGTGACCTCCGTTGCGGTCGGTGATCATGTGATCCCGCTGTACACCCCTGAATGCCGTCAGTGCAAATTCTGCCTGTCAGGTAAAACCAACCTCTGCCAGGCGATTCGCGCGACCCAGGGCAAAGGCTTGATGCCGGACGGCACTTCGCGTTTTTCCTACAAGGGCCAGCCGATTTTCCACTACATGGGTACTTCCACTTTTTCGGAGTACACCGTGCTACCGGAAATCTCCGTGGCCAAGATTGCTAAAGAAGCGCCACTGGAAAAAGTCTGCCTGCTGGGCTGCGGTGTCACTACCGGTATCGGTGCAGTGCTCAACACCGCCAAGGTGAAACCGGGTGATACCGTGGCCATTTTCGGCCTCGGCGGCATCGGCCTGTCGGCTGTCATTGGCGCTGTCAAAGCCAAGGCTGCCCGCATCATCGCCATCGACATCAACCCGGCGAAATTCGAAATCGCAAAACAGCTGGGCGCAACCGATTGCGTGAACCCGAAAGACTTCGATCGTCCGATCCAGGAAGTCATCGTCGACATGACCGATGGCGGCGTGGACTTTTCCTTTGAGTGCATCGGCAACGTGCAACTGATGCGCGCTGCGCTGGAATGCTGCCACAAGGGCTGGGGCGAATCGGTCATCATCGGCGTTGCCGGTGCCGGTCAGGAAATCTCGACCCGTCCGTTCCAGTTGGTCACCGGCCGCGTCTGGCGCGGTTCGGCGTTCGGCGGCGTGCGCGGCCGTACCGAGTTGCCAAGCTATGTGGAAATGGCCGAGACCGGTGAGATTCCGCTGGATACCTTCATCACCCACACCATGGGCCTGGAAGATATCAACAAGGCGTTTGACCTGATGCATGAAGGAAAAAGCATCCGCTCCGTCATTCATTTCTGAGAAGCAGCAGCAAGCCACAAGCTTCAAGCGGCAAGCTGATTGAGTTGGCCTGGCGCTTGAGGTTTTGGTTTTCAGTGAGGAGTTTGCAATGAGTTTGGAAAACATCTCCTGCCAGAAAAGTTTTGGCGGCTGGCACAAGCGCTATCGCCATCGCTCGGAAGTGCTCGGTTGCGACATGGTGTTCGCCGTCTACCTGCCGCCGCAGGCGGAGCAGGGCGGCAAGTTGCCGGTGTTGTACTGGTTGTCCGGCCTGACCTGCACCGACGAGAACTTCATGCAAAAGGCCGGCGCCATGCGCATGGCCGCCGAGCTGGGGCTGATCATCGTCGCACCGGACACCAGCCCTCGCGGCGCCGATGTGCCGGGCGATCCGGATGGCGCCTGGGACTTCGGTCTCGGCGCCGGGTTTTACCTGAATGCCACTCAGGAGCCTTGGTCGCGCCACTATCGGATGCATGACTATGTCGTGCAGGAATTGCCGACATTGGTTGAAGCCCATTTCCCTGCGTCGGACAAGCGCGGCATCAGTGGTCACTCCATGGGCGGCCACGGTGCGCTGGTCTGCGCATTACGCAATCCGGGGCGCTATCTATCGGTGTCGGCGTTCTCGCCAATCAACAATCCGATGGATTGCCCGTGGGGGCAGAAAGCCTTCTCCCGCTATCTGGGAGAGGACCGTTCGAAATGGCGCGAATGGGATGCCTGCGCGTTGATTGCCGAGGCCGATGAAAAGCTGCCGCTGTTGGTCGACCAGGGTGATCGCGACGATTTCCTCGCCAACCAACTAAAGCCGGAAGCCTTGCAGCAGGCGGCCAAACTGGCAGGTCACCCGCTGACGTTGCGCCTGCAACCGGGCTATGACCACAGCTATTTCTTTATTGCCAGTTTCATCGATGAGCACTTACGGCATCACGCGCATGCTCTGGTTGGTTAATGCAGGTAGAATCACGCCCTGACAAAAATCGGGGCGTTTTTTTATGCGTATTGGCCACGGCTATGATGTGCACCGTTTCGCTGAAGGCGATTTCATCACTCTGGGCGGCGTGCGCATTGCACACAGCTTCGGGCTGCTCGCTCACTCTGACGGTGACGTCCTCTTGCACGCCTTGAGCGATGCCTTGCTCGGCGCTGCAGCGCTGGGCGACATCGGCAAGCATTTCCCGGATACCGACCCGAAATTCAAGGGCGCCGACAGCCGTGTGCTGTTGCGTCACGTCGTCGCACTGGTTCATGCCAAAGGCTGGAAAGTCGGCAACGTCGATAACACCATCGTCGCCCAGGCGCCGAAAATGGCCCCGCATATCGAATCGATGCGCGCGCTGATTGCCGCGGATCTTCAAGTAGAGTTGGATCAAGTGAACGTGAAAGCTACCACCACCGAAAAGCTCGGCTTTGTCGGTCGCGAAGAAGGCATTGCCGTGCACTCCGTTGCCTTGTTGTTGCGCGCATGAACGAACTGCAATTGCTCGGCCCGCGGGCTTACGGTGAAGCCCTCGGCACGGCGGTCCTGAAAGCGATCGCGGAAGATTTCCAGGTCGACGAAGTCCTCGACATTCCCCTCAGCGGCGAAGGCGAACACCTGTGGATCTGGGTGGAAAAGCGCGGCCTGAACACAGAAGAAGCAGCGCGACGGATTGCCAAGGCTGCCGGCGTGCCATTGCGCACCGTCAGTTATGCCGGGCTCAAGGACCGTCAGGCGTTGACTCGCCAGTGGTTCAGCGTGCAACTGCCGGGCAAGGCCGACCCTGATCTGTCAGTGGCAGAAAACGATACGCTGAAGATCCTCAAGACCGCCCGCCACAAGCGCAAACTGCAACGCGGTGCCCACTCGGCCAACGGTTTTACGTTGCGCCTGACGCAATTCGCCGGCGACAAGGCCGCGCTTGAAGAGCGTCTGCAACTGATCGCGAAACAAGGCATCCCCAATTATTTCGGTGCCCAGCGTTTCGGCCATGACGGCGGCAACGTCGTCGATGCTCGTGCCTGGGCCGCGCGCAAGGCGCTGCCGGAGCAGCGCAACGTGCGCTCGCGTCTGCTCTCCACGGCGCGCAGTTTTCTGTTCAATCAGGTGCTGGCCGCGCGTGTCACCGATGGCACCTGGCAGCGTGCCCAGGTGGGCGATCTGCTGGCGTTCACCGACAGCCGCAGCTTTTTCCCGGCAGGTGAAGCCGAGTGCAGCGACCCGCGTCTGGCGATTCTCGATCTGCACCCGACCGGTCCGCAGTGGGGCGAAGGTGACTCGCCGGCAGCGGGCGCTGTCCATGAACTGGAGCAGGCCATCGCCGCACGCGAAGCGGATTTGCGTGACTGGTTGATCAACGCCGGAATGAGCCACGAACGTCGCATCCTGCGGCTGCCCATTGGCGGGTTGACGTGGCATTATCCCGAGCCTGACATTCTGCAACTGGAATTCGTCCTGCCGGCCGGATGCTTCGCCACCGTATTGGTGCGCGAGCTTGTTGATCTGGTGCCGGTGGGGCAGACGGACAGCCCATGCGTATTCTGATTTCTAACGACGATGGGGTAACAGCACCCGGTCTCGCCGCGCTTTATGCTGCGCTGGCGGATTACACCGAGTGCGTGGTTATCGCCCCGGACCAGGACAAGAGCGGCGCCAGCAGTTCGCTGACGCTCGACCGTCCGTTGCACCCGCAAACCCTGGCCAACAGCTTTATCAGCCTCAACGGCACGCCAACCGATTGTGTGCACCTGGGCCTCAACGGCCTGCTGGAGCGCGAAGCGGACATGGTGGTTTCCGGTATCAACCTGGGCGCGAACCTGGGGGACGATGTCCTGTATTCCGGCACGGTGGCGGCGGCCCTCGAGGGGCGTTTCCTGAAACACCCTTCGTTTGCCTTTTCGCTGGTCTCACGCCAGGTAGAGAACCTTCCCACAGCTGCCCATTTCGCGCGCAAACTGGTTGAAGCCCATGCTGACTTGGATCTGCCACCGCGTACGGTACTGAATGTGAACATCCCCAATTTGCCGCTGGACCGTATCCGCGGTATCCAGCTGACTCGCCTGGGCCATCGCGCCCGGGCCGCGGCACCGATTAAAGTGGTGGATCCTCGGGGCAAGTCCGGTTACTGGATCGCGGCGGCCGGGGATGCCGAAGATGGCGGCCCGGGTACCGATTTCCATGCAGTAATGCAGGGTTATGTTTCGATCACGCCGCTGCAACTGGATCGCACCTTCAATGATGCCTTCAGAAGTCTGGACGGCTGGCTGGAGGGGCTGCGCTGATGGGTCGCGAACAAGACGATATCCTGCATCGCGGCATCGGCATGACCTCCCAGCGAACCCGGGAGCGGCTGATCCAGCGCCTTTACGAAGAAGGCATTTCCAACGCCAGGGTACTGGAGGTCATTCGCCGGACCCCGCGCCACCTGTTCGTCGACGAAGCGCTGGCACACCGCGCCTATGAAGACACCGCGCTGCCGATTGGTAACAACCAGACCATCTCCCAGCCTTATATGGTGGCGCGCATGAGCGAGCTGCTGCTGGAGGCCGGTCCCCTCGACAAGGTGCTGGAGATCGGCACCGGGTCGGGTTATCAGACGGCGGTGCTGTCGCAACTGGTCGAGCGTGTGTTCTCGGTCGAGCGCATCAAGGTTCTGCAGGATCGGGCAAAGGAACGTCTGGTCGAACTGAACCTGCGCAACGTGGTGTTCCGCTGGGGCGATGGCTGGGAAGGCTGGCCGGCACTGGCACCTTACAACGGGATTATCGTCACCGCAGTGGCGACCGACGTGCCCCAGGCACTGCTTGACCAGTTGGCGCCGGGAGGCCGAATGGTGATCCCGGTCGGGGCCGGCGAAGTCCAGCAATTGATGCTGATCGTTCGCGAGGAACAAGGTTTTTCCAGGCATGTCCTGGGGGCTGTGCGCTTCGTGCCATTGCTCAATGGGCCACTGGCCTGAGCATTTGTTTCGGCACGCTGAATTCTCTTCGATTGCCTTTGTCTTACAGCGGCATCGTTGTGTTAAACGGGATTCATCGTCAGGCAGCAAACGTGTGCGCGACACCGATTCGCTACATTAAAGGTAAAGCGTGCACGGCCCGTTATACTTGCGACAGTTCATTACCGGACTCCGGTATATCACATTTTCAGCCACCACAGAGGGAGCGGCGGGTGAGTCTCACAGTCATTGCGCAGCGTATGAGTAAAACGAGCTTTCAGCGCCTGGTGACTGGCCTTGTCTTGAGCACGTTGCTGGTCGGTTGTTCCAGCAACAAATCCAGCGATGTTCGTGTCGTCGACCGCAACAACGCCGCACCCCAGCGTCCGGCCGTGACCACCGGACAATACGTCGTTCGGCCCAAGGACACCCTGTTCTCCATCGCCTTCCGTTACGGCTGGGACTACAAGGCCCTGGCGGCACGCAACAACATTCCTGCGCCTTACACCATCCGTCCGGGTCAGACGATTCGCTTTGATGGTCGTACCGATTCAACGTCCACGGCGGTGGTCAGTTCGTCCAGTTCAACGCCTTCGTCGTCGAGTAAAACCACGGTCATCCGTCGTTCGGCAAACGGTACGACCACCAGCACAACGACGGTTGTACCGTCCGTCGCGAGCAAGTATGAACCCGCTCCATTGCCCCCTCCCGGACCAGCCCCGACCGGCTGGGGATGGCCATCTAATGGCATTCTTATTGGAAAATTCTCTTCAAACGGTAGTTTGAATAAAGGAATTGATATCGCCGGAGATTTGGGACAGCCTGTTTTAGCTGCGTCTGATGGGACGGTGGTATACGCCGGGAGTGGCTTAAGGGGCTACGGCGAGTTAGTAATCATCAAGCACAGTGAAACCTACGTAAGCGCCTACGGACATAACCGCAGGCTGTTGGTTCGGGAGGGGCAGCAGGTCAAGGTCGGACAGACAATTGCCGAAATGGGGTCAACGGGTACAGACCGGGTGAAACTGCATTTTGAGATTCGCCGCCAAGGTAAACCTGTAGATCCGCTGCAATTCCTGCCACGTCGTTGATCGCTTACCAGCCTGTTCCGTCGCGTAGAGGGGACAGGCTCCAGCGTTGCCAGGGAGAAAGGCGCCGCTTGAGCTTGAGGTCGAACTCACCAAAGGACTATAACAATGGCTCTCAGTAAAGAAGTGCCGGAGTTTGACATCGACGATGAGGTTCTCCTGATGGAGAGCAGCATCGATACGGATTCGATGTCGAATGATGAAGGGGCGGCTCCACCTTCCGTTCGTGCCAAATCCAAACACTCCGCATCGTTGAAACAACACAAGTACATTGACTACACGCGGGCACTTGATGCCACGCAGCTGTATCTCAATGAAATTGGTTTCTCTCCCCTGCTATCACCCGAAGAAGAAGTTCATTTTGCGCGCCTGTCGCAAAGTGGCGATCCGGCCGGGCGCAAACGCATGATTGAAAGCAACCTGCGCCTGGTGGTGAAAATCGCCCGACGCTACGTCAATCGTGGGCTGTCGCTGCTGGACCTGATCGAAGAGGGCAACCTCGGCTTGATCCGGGCGGTGGAGAAGTTCGATCCGGAACGCGGCTTCCGCTTCTCGACCTACGCGACCTGGTGGATTCGCCAGACCATCGAACGCGCAATCATGAATCAGACCCGGACCATCCGGCTGCCGATCCATGTGGTCAAGGAGCTGAATGTGTACCTGCGGGCCGCGCGGGAGCTGACGCAAAAACTCGACCATGAACCCTCTCCCGAAGAAATCGCCAACCTGCTGGAAAAACCGGTGGGAGAGGTCAAGCGTATGCTCGGCCTAAATGAACGGGTTTCTTCGGTCGACGTCTCGCTGGGTCCGGATTCGGATAAAACCCTGCTCGATACCCTGACTGACGACCGTCCAACCGATCCATGCGAACTGTTGCAGGACGACGACCTGTCCCAGAGCATCGATCAATGGCTCTCGGAACTGACCGACAAGCAACGCGAAGTGGTTGTACGCCGCTTCGGCCTGCGCGGTCATGAAAGCAGCACCCTTGAAGACGTAGGCCTGGAAATCGGCCTGACCCGTGAACGAGTCAGACAGATTCAGGTGGAAGGCTTGAAGCGGCTGCGCGAGATCCTGGAAAAAAATGGTCTGTCGAGCGAGTCGCTGTTCCAATAAGGCACTCACTGCGATGGCATGAAAAACCCCGACTGGCTCGGGGTTTAATGAGATGGTCAGCCTGACCGAGAAGCCCTGCAGGTTTACGCTTGCAGGGCTTTTCTCGTTTTCGGGCGGAGGATCTCTCATGAACACGATGACACTTCTCGGTATCGACATTGGTAAACACAGTTTCCACCTGCATGGCCAGGACGCCAGAGGCCGTAGTAGTTGCTCGAAACCGGAGTAATGAAGGGCTGAACCTGCCATGAGTGGATAGTCGGGTGTGATCTCTGTTGGAGCGTAAAGCAGAAACTCCGCGTAGCGGAGGTCAAGACCATTAGGAGGTAGGAGCCGGAAGCTCCGAGGGCCGGTCTGGGCGCTTAGATACCGCAGGCGACACATCAACGGAACCAAGCTCGCTGACGTTGTTTGTCAGTAGGCAGGAACCGCCGTATACGGAACCGTACGTACGGTGGTGTGAGAGGACGGCGGGGGCAACCCCGCCTCCTACTCGATCCTGGCCAGGAGGCCAAGTCCCCTCGGGATTTTGGTTCCGTGCTGTAAGCCTAGGCTTACTGTTGCGTAAGTGTTCGTTATTTTTACACCCTGGCAGTCGTCCATGCTGAGCGCTTTGTTACTATATCTTATTGATTTATATAGATATTTATTATTATTAAAGACGTGTGACAGTTAGAGTTCGTACCAAGGGGCGATTGATCCCGCAGGGGAAAACTCTAATATTCAGCTTGTGTCGACGGACAGACACGTCCTTCATGGATGAAGGATATGGATATCGCAGGACGCGATTCATCAGGACGATGAAAAGGAACACAGGGAATAGGGAAAAAATGTGGGCGGGTCAAACCGCCCCTTTTTTTGCCTGCAGAAAAGCAAAAAGGCCCTTGTGGGGCCTTTTTCGCGAACGCGGGGGTAATCAGCGTTCGAGGTCTGCGATCTTGCTGCCTACAGATTTGTTGATGATGCGATCAAAGTCTTCTGCATCAGGCATCGAATCTTTCTTCTCGGTGATGTTCGGCCAGATATCGGCCAACTCAGCGTTCAGTTCGATGAAGTTCTCCATGCCGGCCGGAACCTCATCTTCGGAGAAGATAGCTACAGCAGGGCATTCAGGTTCGCACAGCGCGCAATCGATGCACTCATCCGGGTGGATCACCAGGAAATTCGGGCCTTCGTAAAAGCAGTCCACCGGACAGACTTCTACGCAGTCGGTGTACTTGCACTTGATGCAGTTGTCGGTGACGACGAAGGTCATTTCTAATTTTCTCCTCAGGCGCGGCTTGCTGCGCCCCTTCTCGTAGGGGTCGCCAGGTTCGGGAGCGATAGTCTGCTGGCCAGGCTATTAGCCAGCAGCATCCCAAACCGCGCGAGATTCTAACAGCTTGCAAGCCGCTGCGTTAGATCCGTGTCTTTAGTGTATAGAGCATTTCGAGAGCACGACGTGGCGTCATGTTGTCCAGGTCGAGCTTGGCCAAGTCATCCAGCACCGGGTGCGGCAGGCTGGCAAACAGATCGCTTTGCTGCGGAGCCGCCGGTTTGCCTTTGGCTGGTGCCGGTGTTTCATGGGGCAGGGCGGTGTCTTCCAGGCGGCTCAGATGCTCTCGAGCGCGGGTGATGACTTCGCTCGGTACGCCTGCCAGTTGCGCAACGGCCAGGCCATAACTCTGGCTGGCCGGCCCTGGCAGCACGTGGTGCAGGAACACGATGCGCTCGTTGTGCTCGGTGGCATTGAGGTGCACGTTGGCCACCAGCGGCTGTGCTTCCGGCAGGACGGTCAGTTCAAAGTAGTGGGTGGCGAACAGCGTGTATGCACGCAGATGCGCCAGGCGCTCGGCAGCGGCCCATGCCAGGGACAGACCGTCGAAGGTGCTGGTGCCGCGCCCGACTTCGTCCATCAGCACCAGGCTGCGCTCGGTGGCGTTGTGCAGGATGTTCGCGGTTTCGCTCATTTCCACCATGAAGGTCGAACGCCCGCCGGCCAGGTCATCGCTGGAGCCGATCCGGGTGAAGATGCGGTCGACCAACGACAGTTCGCAACTGGCTGCCGGCACGAAGCTGCCGATGTGGGCCAGGAGCACGATCAAGGCGGTCTGACGCATGTAGGTGGATTTACCGCCCATGTTCGGACCGGTGATCACCAGCATGCGGGTGTTGTCGTCCAGGCTCAGGTCGTTGGCCACGAACGGCGTGGTCAGTACCTGTTCGACCACCGGGTGACGACCCTGGCTGATGCGCATGCACGGTTCACTGACGAAGCGCGGGCAGTTCAGGTCGAGGTTCAGCGCGCGTTCGGCCAGGTTGCTCAATACATCCAGCTCGGCCAGGGCGCCAGCAGTGTCCTGCAGCGGTGGCAGCTGGCTGATCAGGTCTTCGAGCAGCGCTTCGTACAGCATCTTCTCGCGGGCCAGGGCACGGCTCTTGGCTGACAGTGCCTTGTCTTCGAACGCCTTGAGTTCCGGCGTAATGAAACGCTCGGCGCCTTTGAGCGTCTGGCGGCGAATGTAGTCGGCCGGTGCCGATTCCGCCTGCTTGCTTGGAAGCTCGATGAAGTAGCCGTGGATGCGGTTGTAACCGACCTTCAGGTGCGACAGGCCGGTGCGGGCCTTTTCCCGTGCTTCAAGGTCGATCAGGAATTGCCCGGCGTTTTCGCTCAGCGACTGCAGTTCGTCGAGTTCGCTGTCGTAGCCGGTTTTCAGCACGCCGCCATCACGAATGACGGCGGGCGGGTTGTCGATGATGGCTTTTTCCAGCAATGCCGCCAGTTCCGGGTAGGTGCTGGTGATGGTGGCGAGTTGCTGGAGATGCGGGGCTTCGAGCTCCGTCATTGCCACTTGCAATTCCGGCAGTGCGCCGAGGGCGTCACGCAAGCGGGCGAGGTCGCGGGGGCGGGCATTACGCAGGCCGATCCGCGCAAGAATTCGCTCGATGTCGCCGATTTCCTTGAGCTGCGGTTGCAGCCTTTCGAAGCGGTAACCGTCGAGCAGGCAAGTGATCGAAGTCTGACGCGCCAACAGCACCGTCAAATCGCGCAACGGGCGATTCAGCCAGCGGGTCAGCAAGCGGCTGCCCATGGCGGTCTGGCAGCGGTCCACCACCGATTGCAGGGTGTTGTCGCGCCCCCCGGCCAGGTTGGTGTCGAGCTCCAGGTTGCGACGGCTGGCGCCATCGAGCACCACGGTGTCGTCCAGGCGCTCATGACGCAGGCTGCGCAAATGAGGCAGGGCGGTACGCTGGGTTTCCTTGGCGTAGGCCAGCAGGCAACCGGCGGAGCCGATCGCCAGGGTCAGGTTTTCGCAGCCAAAGCCCTTGAGATCCTGAGTCGAGAATTGCTGGCACAGGCTTTTGAGCGCCGAGTCGCGCTCGAAATCCCACGGCGCACGGCGACGCACACCACGGCGTTTTTCCGCCGGCAAGTCCTTGGGCCAGTCATCCGGGATCAGCAACTCCACCGGGTTGACCCGCTCCAGTTCCGCCAGCAGGTTTTCCCAACCCTTGATTTCCAGCACGCTGAAGTTGCCGCTGGTGATGTCCAGCACCGCCAGGCCGAACAGGCGCTCATCGCCCAGGACGGCGGCGATCAGGTTGTCCCGACGCTCGTCGAGCAACGCCTCGTCACTCACCGTCCCCGGCGTGATGATGCGCACGACCTGCCGCTCCACCGGCCCTTTGCTGGTGGCCGGGTCGCCGACCTGCTCGCAGATCACCACCGATTCGCCAAGCTTCACCAGCTTTGCCAGGTAACCCTCGGCGGCGTGGTAAGGAATCCCGCACATCGGAATCGCCTGGCCAGCCGACTGCCCGCGGGCCGTCAGGGTGATGTCCAGCAACTTGGCGGCCTTCTTCGCGTCTTCATAGAAGATCTCGTAGAAGTCGCCCATGCGGTAGAACATCAGCTGATCCGGGTGCTGGTTTTTCAGGCGCCAGTACTGCTGCATCATCGGGGTGTGGGAGGACAGGTCGGAGACGGCTTTATTCATCGGATTGTCGGGAAGCTCGTTGAAAGAGGTGGGGCAAAAGCGGGGCTACGGCCGGGCTTTTCCGCGATGGGCGCAAGGTTACCATGGGCGGTCTACCCAACGCAGGCGCCACGGCCGGGTGACATCTTTTACGATGCAAAAATCATGTTATGCACCGATTATGCAAATCGGCATTGTCTTCTTTGAGAAGACCAAGCACTATGCGGGTTATGCATAAACGCAACGTATCTACCGTATTAAGAGCATTGCTCGATCAGCACGGGATCTCCCCCACGGAGCTTCACCGTCGCACCGGCGTGCCTCAATCCACGCTCTCGCGCATTCTCAGCGGGAAGATCGTCGATCCTTCGGATAAACATATTTCGAAGATCGCCGAGTATTTCTCCTTGAGTACCGACCAGTTGCGTGGCCGCGCGGACGTCTCGTCTGCCGCTAATGCCGGGCGCGCTCCAGTGCATTCGGAACTCAAGGATATAAGTCTGTGGGATGACGATACCCCTGTCGATGACGACGAGGTGTCGGTCCCCTTTCTTCGCGAGGTTGAATTGGCTGCAGGATCAGGAAGATTCGTCATCGAGGAGAGCGAGCGCTCTAGCCTGCGCTTCGGCAAGCGAAGCCTGCGCCATAATGGCGTGCAGTTCGACCAGGCCAAGTGCGTGACAGTGCGGGGCAACAGCATGTTGCCGGTACTGCGCGATGGCGCCACGGTCGGGGTCAATGCCGGCAAGTGTGGCATTGGCGATATCGTTGACGGCGACCTTTATGCAATCAATCACAACGGCCAATTGCGGGTGAAGCAGCTGTATCGCCTGCCGACCGGGATTCGTTTGCGCAGCTTCAATCGTGATGAGCATCCGGACGAAGATTACACCTTTCAGGAAGTCCAGGAGGAGCCGATTGTTATCCTGGGGCATGTTTTCTGGTGGGGCATGTACGCCCGCTAACACTCCCTGCGTTCAGATAGAACCCGCTTCCCGAGCGGGTTTTTTTCGCGTGCTGAAAACATTGGATCATCTTTTCAATGCGTTAACGCATTGACTAAATATGCATTGATGCATAACCTGCTTGCCTATCTAGGCAAGAACGCGGTGTGACCGTTCACTCAAGGAGGCATGAAATGACCGCTGAGCAATATGCGTTGCTGGACATGCCTCTGTGGCTGGTCATCAGTCTGCCAATACTCGGTGGCGTTACTGGTGAAATGTGGCGTGCCGATAAAGAGGGCGTTCGTGGCTGGCTCCTTGTCCGGCGCCTGAGCCTGCGATCTGGCTCCAGCATGATCTGCGGCGCCTCGGTCATCATGCTGCTGCACGCCGCCAATGTTTCCATTTGGGCTGCCTGTGCGGGTGGTTGTTTAGCGGCGATGGCCGGGACAGAAGTAGTTCTGGGGTTGTATGAGCGTTGGGTGGCCAAGCGTATGGGGGTCGGTCATGCCCCGTCCGGTGACGCCGAAGATTGATTCCCCGACAGGCCTTTTCCAGAGCCTTTGGTTCTTTACATTTTGATCGCTCCTGTTGCTTGCAAGTGCGGTCTGCTCGTGTACGGTTAACCTCATCCCGCCCGATCAGGAGATGACCGTGAACGAAATCACCCAGCTCGCCGCCGAACTCGGCAGACGCCTGCAGGTTCTCAATGCCCACGTCACCACGGCGGAGTCCTGCACCGGCGGAGGCATCGCCGAGGCAATCACCCGTATCCCCGGGAGTTCGGCCTGGTTCGAGGCCGGTTATGTCACCTACTCCAACCGGCAGAAAACCCTGCAACTGGATGTCCCGGTGGAATTGTTCACCACCGTGGGCGCGGTCAGTCGCGAGGTGGTCGAGGCCATGGTGCGGGGGGCGCAGAAGAAAAACAGCGCGTATTTCTCCGTGGCGGTCAGTGGCATCGCCGGACCGGATGGTGGAACGGCGAACAAGCCGGTTGGCACGGTATGGCTGGCCTGGGGCGTTGGAGACCAAGTGTTCTGTGAGCGGCAGCACTTCCCGGGTAATCGCGACGACGTCCGCCGACAAACGGTGAGGGCCGCGCTAGAGGGGCTGCTGCGGTATGCCGCGGCAGAAATCTCAAATCAGGGGTAGGCGATCCGGAATCGCTGTGGAATAATACTGGCTACTTATACAGGTGTTGGCCGTCAGGCCTTATTGATTACGTGAGGACTTTAATGGACGACAACAAGAAGAAAGCCTTGGCTGCGGCCCTGGGTCAGATCGAACGTCAATTCGGCAAGGGTGCCGTAATGCGTATGGGCGATCAGGACCGTCAGGCGATCCCGGCCATCTCCACTGGCTCTCTGGGTCTGGACATTGCTCTCGGCATCGGCGGTCTGCCAAAAGGCCGTATCGTTGAAATCTACGGTCCTGAATCTTCCGGTAAAACGACGCTGACCTTGTCCGTGATCGCCCAGGCTCAAAAAGCCGGCGCGACCTGCGCATTCGTCGACGCCGAACACGCCCTCGACCCTGAGTACGCCGGCAAGCTGGGCGTCAACGTCGACGACCTGCTGGTTTCCCAGCCGGACACCGGCGAACAGGCCCTGGAAATCACCGACATGCTGGTGCGTTCCAACGCGGTTGACGTGATCATCGTCGACTCCGTGGCCGCCCTGGTGCCAAAGGCTGAAATCGAAGGCGAAATGGGTGACATGCATGTGGGCTTGCAAGCCCGTCTGATGTCCCAGGCGCTACGTAAAATCACCGGTAACATCAAGAACGCCAACTGCCTGGTGATCTTCATCAACCAGATCCGTATGAAAATCGGCGTGATGTTCGGTAGCCCGGAAACCACCACCGGTGGTAACGCACTGAAGTTCTACGCATCGGTTCGTCTGGACATCCGCCGCACTGGCGCGGTGAAAGAAGGTGATGAAGTCGTCGGTAGCGAAACCCGCGTCAAGGTTGTGAAGAACAAGGTGGCTTCGCCGTTCCGTCAGGCCGAGTTCCAGATTCTTTACGGCAAGGGCATCTACCTCAACGGTGAGATGATCGACCTGGGTGTTCTGCACGGTTTCGTCGAGAAGTCCGGTGCCTGGTATGCCTATGAAGGCACCAAGATCGGTCAGGGCAAGGCCAACTCGGCCAAGTTCCTGGCAGACAACCCGGAAGTCGCGGCAAAGCTGGAGAAGCAACTGCGTGACAAGCTGCTGTCCCCTTCGTCGGTAGCAGACGCCAAAGCTTCTGCGGTCAAAGAGACCGAAGACGACCTGGCTGACGCTGATATCTGATCGAAGCGATGACCGCCGTACTCGATACACTCGTCGCGGTGCGGCGAACTGCAATGGACCTGCTCGCACGGCGCGAGCACGGTCGTGTCGAGCTGACGCGTAAACTGCGTCAGCGCGGCGCCATTCCTGAAATGATCGAAACAGCACTCGACCGGTTGACGGAAGAGGGGTTGTTGTCCGAAAGCCGTTACCTCGAAAGTTTCGTTTCCTACCGCGCCCGTTCCGGTTATGGCCCTTTACGCATTCGTGAAGAGTTGGGCCAGCGCGGCCTGCAGCGCACCGATATTGAACTCGCCCTGCGTGAGAGCGGTTTCGACTGGCAGGAGCAATTGATCGATACCTGGCGGCGCAAGTTCTCCGGGCAATTGCCGGCAGACGCCCGGGAGCGAGCCAAGCAAGGCAGGTTCCTGGCGTATCGGGGATACTCCATGGAAATGATCAACCGCCTCTTCAGTGGTCGAGGAATGGATGATTGAACTGAAACGGCCCGCTATTTCGATAGCGGGCCGTTTTTTATGCCTCATGAAACCTTTGACGGTTCCCGGGTGCGTTGTTGTACTTGGGGTTTTGATTGTGCCCAGTTTTCCGGCAGGTTGATGTAGTCCACAAGCTCGCGCAGACGTCCATGATTGCGGGCGTTGAAGTTGAAGACTAGCCGCACCAGATGGCTGAACTCGGCTTCGTCATGTTCCTCACCACTGTAAGCGCGCTGATGGAAGTGATCGCTCAGGCACAGGTCGGCGAAAGCCTCCTGCATGTGTTCGAGTGCGTGGTCGCTGAGTGTGTGATTCATGCGAATCAGGAACTGATGCTTGAGCCAGCGACTGGAGTGGAAGTTGCTGTAGAACTGGTTGATATGCTCTACCGCTTCTTCGACGTTGTAGACCAGTTTCACCAGCTTCATGTCAGTGGGCAGGATGTAGTGGTTTTCCTCCAGTTGCTGGTGAATGAAGTCCAGTGCGCCTTGCCAGAACCTGCCGCCCGGCGCGTCGAGCAGCACCACGGGTACCAATGGGCTCTTGCCGGTCTGGATTAGCGTCAGCACTTCCAGTGCTTCATCCAGCGTACCGAAGCCACCCGGACACAGCACCAAGGCATCGGCTTCCTTGACGAAGAACAGCTTGCGGGTGAAGAAGAAGTGGAAGGGCAACAGGTTGGTCGTGCCATCGACAGTGGGGTTGGCATGCTGCTCGAAGGGCAGGGTGATGTTGAAGCCCAGGCTGTGTGTCAGGCCTGCGCCCTCATGGGCGGCGGCCATGATGCCGCCGCCGGCGCCAGTGATCACCATCATGTCCGAGCGCGCTAGCGCAGCGCCGAGTTCCCGGGCCATGCTGTAGAGCGGATGTTCCATGGGGGTACGGGCCGAGCCGAAAACAGTGACCTTGCGCCGCCCCTTGAATTGTTCGAGCACGCGGAAAGCCTGTTCCAGTTCGCGCAGGGCTTGTAGGGTGATTTTGGCATTCCAGCGATTGTGGTCTTCCTGGGCCATGCGCAGCACGGTCAGGACCATGTCGCGGTAGATCGGGATGTTCGGGCTGTTGGGTGAAATCAGCTTGAGTTGTTCTTCGACCTTGCTGATGAGGTCGTGGCCGCTTTCTTCAAAATGACGGCTCAGGAGGTCATTCGGTTGGTAAGGCATTCAACTTCTCCTTATGCACAGAACCCTCGGCCCGACAACGTAAGTCGGTGCCACGACACTTCATGTGTCGCTGTCTGCCCAAGCCCATGCCTGGGCGACCTACTTGACCCGAAAGGCATCGGATCATCCAAACAGGCTCTGTTTTCCCTTGGATAAAAGAAACGTTCGCATAACACGACAAGCGACGGCCAGCCCCTTTCCAGCCTTGAAGAAGTATAGGTGGATACCCTGAAATCTAGACCTTCACAGTGATTTGCGTTGCCTTGATCATTGCGCCACAAAGTCTTTCCTGGCAACCGCTTATTGACGATTTGCAAGGTGCTTTCACCGCTCGTCTGAACGCACGTCGCATGTGCTGCACTCTGATTTACTAAGTTACAGGTGTCACACGACAACTTTGCGTCAACGGCAAGGCGCACGGTACAAGCGGTTCAAGGATTTATCACTCAAACATGAGTGAAGTGCAGGGAGGCGGGAAACCATGGCCAAAGTCGTTCTGGAGATCGATACGCAACTGTATCGATTGCTGAAGTCATCAGCCGAGACCCATCATTTGAGTCTCGAAGAGGAGTGCTGCCGGCGTTTGCGCGGTGGCGAACGCCGTTCACATTACTTGCAGGCGCTGCTGGCAGAACTGCGCGCCGAAGATGAACAACGGCGCGCCAATACCAGGTGATTACTTTTTCTTCTTGGCCGGTTGCAGGCAATCCGATTCCTGGAAGCTTGCGGAGCCGACCGGGCGGTTGGTCTTCACCTCGGTGAAGTCGTAACGCATGATCGCGCCCTTGGCCATCAGCTTGCGAAACCCTTCGTTTCGGCAGACAGAAGCTCCCAACTGGAAGTACACGGCTTTCGGGTCTGAACGCATCTTGTCGGCGTGGCTGCTCTGCACGCTCAGATGGTTGATCAGCTGTTTGCCTTCAACGGTGTAGCCTTGATCAAGGATGTCTTCGTTGATCGCTCGAGGAGTGCCGACGCTGCTCTGGGTGGCGACGTTTTGCAGCATTTTGTTCAGTTCCGTGTCTTTCAGGGACGCAGCCTGGGCGCTGAAGGACGACGCCAGCAAAATGGCCGCGGTAGGAACGATAAGGCGCAGCATGAAACTCTCCTGGTTCAGTGATGGGGATTGGACCCGTCACGTGGCTGTGCGTTCAGTGGCGGCGAATTATAGGGGAGGCGGGCTGGACGGTACAGGCTTGCGCCGGGCGGTCTGGTAAACTGCTGGCACTTTTTACCCTATCGAGTGTTTTTCGTGTCGATTTCCCTTCTCTGTGGGCGTTGCCCGCTATGAGTCATACCCCCGCGCGCTTTGCCTTGAATGCCGTAGCCCGCTTGCGCGATCAGCGTGAGGAGGAGGGCATCAAGCCGATTCAGGCCCGCGGCTGGCGCGCGACGCGCTGCCGTGACTGCCGGGTGATCGAGAGCCACTGCCTGTGCGCATGGCGCCCGCAGGTCGCTACCCGCTCCGGCGTGTGCCTGATCATGACCAATAAGGAAGTGTTCAAACCGAGCAACACCGGTTGGCTGATCGCCGACGTGGTACCTGACAACCATGCCTTCATCTGGTCCCGCACCGAGACCGATCCGAAGTTGCTGGCGCTGTTGTCCGATCCGCAATGGCAGCCTTACCTGGTGTTTCCGGGTGAGTACGTCGAACCTGAGCGCGTGACAAATAGCGTTGGCGTCGATGGCACGAAGCGCCCGCTGTTCATTCTGCTGGATGCGACCTGGACCGAAGCGCGAAAGATCTTTCGCAAGAGCCCCTATTTCGATCGATTGCCGATCCTCAGCCTGCTGCCGGAGAAGCTCTCCCGCTACCGGTTGCGCCGCTCGACCCGCAGCGAGCATCTGTGCACCGCGGAAGTGGCGGCGC
Organism: Pseudomonas sp. GL-RE-26; assembly: GCF_019956275.1. NCBI lineage: Bacteria > Pseudomonadati > Pseudomonadota > Gammaproteobacteria > Pseudomonadales > Pseudomonadaceae > Pseudomonas > Pseudomonas sp. GL-RE-26. The sequence goes on along the minus strand of NZ_JAHBDI010000044.1, from coordinate 15,376 downwards.
TGTGCCTCGACCTTGCAGGCGATGTCGCCGCCGCTTCGGCGCTGGACGCCTATTTCGATGTGTTCAGCCAGCATTACCTCGACGCCAAACACCAGTTGGACATGAACGTTTCGACCCCGGCGCACGCCGAGTTGATGCCCTATGTCCGGTCGGTCTCCCCATTGATGGACTGATTGTCGCGAATACTGCAATAAAGTGTACCGGCCATGCTGCTTGACCACCCCGGCTTCGCTGGGCATGCTTGGCGCCGATTAGGGTGCGGTCGGAATTTTCGACGCCGTTTTTTGCGTTGAGCGTGCCTTGTCAGTGCAGCTCCGTGGCTGTGTCTTGACTTGCTTTGGCGAGGTCCGAATTCATCGGGCGTCCCATGAAAAACAGGATCATTTGAAAAATGGCCACATACGAAATCCTGATTGCCGATGACCACCCACTTTTTCGTAGTGCCTTGCATCAAGCGCTGACCCTGGGCCTTGGCCCGGACGTCCGTCTGGTGGAAGTGGCGAGCATCGCCGAACTGGAAGTCCGCCTGACGGAAAAGTCCGACTGGGATCTGGTGCTGCTGGACCTGAACATGCCAGGGGCCTACGGTTTTTCCGGGCTGGTCCTGCTGCGCGGCCAGTACCCGCAGATTCCGGTGGTCATGGTCTCGGCCCAGGAAGAGGCGACCATCATGGTCAAGTCTCGTGAATTCGGCGCCAGTGGCTTCATTCCCAAATCCAGCGACTTGAGTGTGATCCAGAAGGCCGTGCGTGCAGTCCTTGACGGCGATGTGTTCTGGCCGCCGCAGGCGTTCGAAGCGGTCAGCGTCTCGGATGAGGCCAAGGCGGCCAGCGAAGGTCTTGCCAGCCTCACCCCGCAACAGTTCCGCGTGCTGACCATGGTCTGCGAAGGCTTGCTGAACAAGCAGATCGCCTACGAGCTGAGCGTTTCCGAGGCCACTATCAAGGCGCACGTGACCGCGATTTTCCGTAAACTGAATGTGCGGACCCGGACTCAGGCCGCGCTGCTCTTGCAACAACTTGAGTCAATTTCCAGCCATTAAAGGCTGGCAAATTCACGCTTTTTTGACTTTGGTTGAACTAGCTTTCCCACTTCTTTTTTGCCAGTTGCCCACTCTATGTCACCTTTCAAAGGCCAGACCGGCCTGAAACGTATTCTCAATGCTTCCGGTTATTCGCTGGACGGCCTGCGCGCAGCCTTCACCGGTGAAGCCGCCTTTCGGCAATTGGTGTTGCTCAACGTCATCCTGATTCCTTTGTCGTTCTTCCTGAATGTCAGCCGGGTCGAACGGGCGTTGTTGATCGCTGTATGCCTGTTGGCGTTGATCGTCGAGTTGCTCAACTCGGCGGTGGAAGCGGCCATCGATCGAATTTCCCTTGAGCGGCACCCGCTGTCCAAGAATGCCAAGGACATGGGCAGTGCCGCCCAGTTCGTGGCATTGAGCATGATTGCCCTGGTGTGGGCGGTGATTCTGCTCTAAGCGATCGTCGGCAGTACGATCTCGTCGCTGCGCTGAACCCCGGCAGTGAAGGCGCGGCACAGATCGAGAAACTCGCGCATCGCCGAGGTCTGATATTTTTGTTTATGCCAGATGAAATAAAACTGTCGCGCCAGATCCAGATCCGGCGTCTCGACAGGCACCAGGCTGCCACGGCGGAATGCGTCGCGCAAAGCCAGCCTGGAAATACAGCCAATCCCCAAACCTGATTCCACCGCGCGTTTGATCGCTTCGGTGTGCTCAAGCTCGAGGCGGATGTTTAACGAAGTGCGGTGATGGCGCATGGCTTGATCGAAGGTCAACCGCGTGCCTGAGCCCTGCTCGCGCAAGATCCAGGCTTCGTGGCTCAATTCGTCCATGGTGGCCGTGCCACGCTTGGCCAACGGATGCTGAGGGGCGCAAAACACCACCAGTTCGTCCTCGACCCAGCTTTGCACTTCGATGTCCGGGTGGCTGCAGTCGCCTTCGATTAGACCCAGATCAATTTCATAGTGGGCCACTTGCTGCACGATATTGGCAGTATTCTGCACGTGCAGCTTCACTTGGCTTTCCGGGTGGCGCTGCATGAAACTGCCGATCAGCAAGGTGGCCAGGTAATTGCCGATGGTCAGGGTCGCGCCCACGGCCAGCGAGCCGAAACCGGACTTGCCGTTGAGCAGGTCTTCGATTTCCTTGGCCTGGTCCAGCAGCGCCACCGCTTGCGGCAACAGCTGTTTACCGAGGGCGTTCAGGCTCAACCGTTTGCCGGCACGGTCGAACAACTGGCAGCTACACTGGCGCTCCAGTTCGGTGATCGAGGTGCTCGCCGCCGATTGCGAGAGGTTGAGCAGGCCTGCGGCACGGGACACGCTTTCCTGCTGGGCGACGGCGACGAATACTTGAAGTTGACGGAGAGTAAATCGCATATCGATATAACCGATAACCCTTATCTTAATAATCCATTTAACAGATATTGTCTCTGCCTTTAGAATGCGATGCAATTGCGCAGAGCTGGCTTTTTTGCAGAGCAGGCGCCGAACACGCGCAGACAAATCTCCAGGAGTCCCACGTACATGAGCAACATGAACCACGAGCGTGTCCTCAGTGTTCATCACTGGAACGACACTCTGTTCAGCTTCAAGTGCACCCGTGATCCGGGCCTGCGCTTCGAGAACGGTCAGTTCGTGATGATCGGCCTGCAACAGCCCAACGGCCGCCCGCTTATGCGCGCTTACTCGATTGCCAGCCCGAACTGGGAAGAGCATCTCGAGTTCTTCAGCATCAAGGTGCCTGATGGTCCGCTGACTTCGCAGTTGCAGCATCTGAAGGAAGGCGACGAGATCATCATCAGCAAGAAGCCTACCGGCACGCTGGTACTGGATGACTTGAAGCCTGGCAAACATTTGTACCTGCTCAGCACCGGTACCGGCCTGGCGCCGTTCATGAGCGTCATCCAGGACCCGGAAACCTACGAGCGTTTCGAAAAAGTGATCCTGTGCCACGGCGTGCGTTACGTCAACGAAGTCGCTTACCGCGAGTTCATCACCGAGCACCTGCCGCAGAACGAGTTCTTCGGCGACGCGCTGCGTGACAAGTTGATCTACTACCCGACCGTGACCCGTGAGCCGTTCGAGAACGAAGGTCGCCTGACCGACCTGATGCGCAGCGGCAAGCTGTTCAGCGACATCGGTCTGCCACCGATCAACCCGCAGGACGACCGCGCCATGCTGTGCGGCAGCCCGAGCATGCTCGACGAGACCAGCGAAGTGCTGAACAGCTTCGGCCTGAAGGTTTCGCCGCGGATGCGCGAGCCGGGTGATTACCTGATCGAGCGTGCGTTCGTCGAAAAGTGACCGCAGGTCACGTGTAGGAACGAGCTTGCTCGCGATGGTCGTCGACGATAACGCGTGTTTACCGGTTAAACGCGGTGTATTCGAGTTCATCGCTGGCAAGCCAGCTCCTACAGTTGCTGCGTAGCACAAAGAAAGCCCGCGTGACCTGAGAAGGTGACGCGGGCTTTCTTGTTTCCGGGGTTCAGGTTTTCGCGGGAATGACTTCCAGCACGCGGATCAGCTCCGGTGTCGGATAGTGCCAGCGCACATCGACATCCCAGAACTGCGCGCCGTACTCCCGCTCCGGTGCAGGCGTTTGATAGGCCGGGCGTGGATCTTGCGCCAGGCATTGCTCGATCAACTCGACCAAGGGCTCTGCAAGGCGCTGGGCATGCTCGTGAGCCTGTTGCAGTGCTGTGTCCATCCACTGCACGGGAATCAGCTGTGGCGCAGCGCTGGCGATGCTGTTGGTGGCTGTATCGATGATGTCGGCGTAGGGCACGTAGGGTTTGATATCGAGAATCGGCGTGCCATCCAACAGATCGATGCCCGAGATCCACAACCGGCCGGCTTCGACCTTGTCCAGTTTCACCACCGACTGCCCGATGCCATTGGGGCGGTGGGTGGCGCGGGTGGCGAACACGCCCATGGATTTATTCCCGCCGAGGCGAGGAGGGCGAACCTTCAAGCGAGGTTTTTCCTCCAGGGCCTGGTGGAACAGGAATAGCAGCCACACGTGACTGACCTGCTCCAGGCCTTGCACCGCGTCCCCTTGATCGAATGGCGCCACCAGTTCCAGCACGCCACGGGCAGCCGGGGCCAGTTGGGGTTGGCGCGGAATGGCGAACTTCTCCTTGAAGCAGGAGCGCACGAAGCCGATGGGGGAAACGCTGTAGGTCATGGTTTGGGGTCGAGGCGGAATTAAGGCCGGCATGATAACCCACACGGCCTTTGGCTCGGTGGCGCCTGTCAGTCCGTCATCGCGGGCAAGCCACGCTCCCACAGGTTTTGTGATGGACACAAATTTTGTGTGCGCTCGAGAGCCCTTTGGGAGCGGCGGTGCGGCGATCCGACTTGCTCGCGAAGGCCGCACCGCCGATTTCAGAGACTGAACCCGCCATCCAGCGGAATGATGTTCCCGGTCATATAGGCTCCAGCGGTACTTGCCAGGCTGATCGCCAGCGCCGCCATCTCCTCCTCGCGACCCCAACGCTTCATCGGGATCAGCGCCGTGTCCTGCGCCAGCGCCTGTTCATCGTTGCCGATGTGCTGGGTCATCTTGCTCGGAAACCGTCCCGGAGCGATCACGTTGACGTTGATGTGCTGGCTGACCAGTTCGCGCGCCAGAATCCTCGACAGTTGGTGCAACGCAGCCTTGCTCGGCCCGTAGGCATACGCCTGCTCGCCGAAGGAGGAAATCCCGGCCACCGATCCGATGTTGATGATCCGCGCCGGATTCGCTTCGGAGCCGGCCTTGCGCAGCAGGGGCAGGAACTGCTGGATGCAGTTGAACACCGAGGTCACGTTGAGCTGCATGACCTTCTCCCAGCCCTTGATCGGGTAGCTCTCCAGCGGTGCGCCCCAGGTGGTGCCGGCATTGTTTACCAGAATGTCCAGATGAGTGATCTGCTCGCCCAGGCGGGTGGCCAGTTGCAGGACGCCTTCTTCGGTGGCGAGGTTGGCCGCGATGGCGCGGCAGCGGCCAAGTGCACCGAGTTCGTCAGCGGTTTGCAGGCAGGCTTCGACGTCGCGGGCGCAGACGTACACGGTGGCACCCGCCTCGACATAGGCCTTGGCGATCATCTTGCCGATACCACGGGTGCCGCCGGTCACCAGGGCGGTGCGGCCTTGCAGGGAGAAGTAGGGATGCATGGCGAATCCTGAGAACTGAGGTCTTTACACCCTAGTCGTCAGCTGCCAGAAGTGGAGCCACTATTTTTGCGCGGAATGAGGGGACATATGGCCCGACCTTGAGCTGCATGCATGCAGCTCAAGGCCAGCGGGCGTTTACTGCGGGCGAACGCGCAGGGTCAGGCCCTTGAGGAAATTGCGCAGCAGCTGGTCGCCGCACGGGCGATAGTTGGTGTGGCCGAACTTGCGGAACAGTGCGCTCAGCTCAGGCTTGGACACCGGGAACTCGGCGGCCTTGAGGATCGCGTGCATGTCGTCTTCTTTCAGCTCGAACGCTACCCGCAGCTTTTTCAGGATGATGTTGTTGGTCACTGGCACTTCGATCGGCTGCGGCGGACGGCTTTCGTCCTTGCCGCGCTTGAAGATCACCAGGCCGTCGAGGAAATGCGCCATGACTTCGTCCGGGCAACGTACGAAGCCTTCCTCGTCTTCCTCTTTTTTGTCGAGGTAGGTCAGCAGGTCCGGCAGGGTCACGTCCAGGCCGCCGAGCTTGATGATCTCGATGACTTTCTTGTCGCTGATGTCGAGCATGTAGCGCACGCTGCGCAGTACGTCGTTATGAATCATGTGGGCAGTCCTGATATTCAGCTGTGGGCGTCGCGGCCAGGCGCGGCGCCGAAATGTGTGGCGGCGAGAAAAGCCTTAGAACTTCTCTTTGCCGGACAGGTAGCGCCATTGCCCCACCGGCACTTTGCCGATGGACACGCCGCCGATGCGGATGCGACGGATGGCGATGACCTTGAGGCCGACCGCCTGGCAAAGCAGGGCGATGATGCCCGGCTGCGGGTTCTTCATGGCAAAGCGCAGCCGGTTCTCGTTCTGCCAGCTGGCCTTGACCGCCGGCAACTCTTTGCCCTTGTAGGTCAGGCCGTGGTTCAAGCGGTTCAGGCCGTGGGCCACCATCTCGCCTTCAACTTCGACCACATACTCTTGCTCGATCTTGCTGGAGTCGGCGGTGAGTTTGCGCAGGATTTTCCAGTCCTGGGTGAACACCAGCAGCCCGCTGGCGTTGGCCTGCAGGTCGGTGCTGGCGGTCAGGCGCAGGAAGTGTCCGCGCAACGGGCGCTTGCCGTAACGGTGCTCTTCGCTCAGCGTCTCGGCGCCGAGGGTGGCCATGGCGGTGTCTGCGTCCATGCCGGCGGACACGTTGAGCAGCAGGGTCACAGGTTCCGGCGCGGTGGCCTTGGCTTCGGGATCAAGCTCGACTTTCTGGGTGTCGACCTTGAATTGCGGCTCGTCGATGACCACACCGTCGACGGTGACCCAGCCGCCCTCGATGAACAGCTCAGCCTCCCGACGGGAACAGCCGACGAGTTCGATGAGGCGTTTGGAGAGACGAATCGGGTCAGTCATGTCAGGGCCGTAACAAAAAGGGGGTGGGCATTGTACCTGCCTGGCGCCGGTTAATCCCGGTTCCATTTACGCTGTTTGGCTTTTGTGGGAGCGGGCTTGCTCGCGAAAGGGCCGGCAGACCCAACATAGATGTCGACTGACACACCGCTTTCGCGAGCAAGCCCGCTCCCACATTGGTCATGTGTTGTGTCAGCCATGTTGGGCGTGTTGTTGATCCTGACGCATCCGCATGTGCAACAACGGATACGGCTGCCCCATGCCATCGACCTCCGAGCGTCCAATCACCTCGAAGCCCTGTTTGAAGTAAAAGCCGAGGGCTTGGGGGTTCTGTTCGTTGACGTCCAGCTCATTGGCGTTCAGGTGTTCCAGGGCATAGCGCAGCAATTTCTTGCCCAGGCCCTGGCCGCGATGGTCGGGGGCGATGAAGAGCATTTCGATCTTGCCGGCCGCGACGCCGGCGAACCCGGTGATGCGCTGGCTCGAATCCTTGGTGCAGATCAGCATCACCGAGTCGAGGTAGCGGGTCAGCACCAGGTTTTTCAGCAGTTCGATGTAGCTGTCCGGCAGAAAGTCGTGGGTGGCGCGTACCGAGGCCTCCCAGACCCGGGTCAGTTCTTCGTAGTCGCCGAGTTTCGGCGTGTGGATGACCGAATGCTGCCGCATGCCCGTCTGCCTCTTATGCGTTGGTTGATAGGAATCCCTCCATGTGCAAACGATAGCCGTAAAAAAGCCCCGCATCTCGTCAAGAGAGCGGGGCTTTGCGTATTTTTTGCGTTTAGATCTGTTCAGCCCACAGGTCGTATTCGTCGGCGTCAGTCACTTTACACCAGACCTTGTCGCCCGGCTTGAGGTTGCTGCCGTTGTCGATGAATACGTTGCCGTCGATTTCCGGGGCATCGAAGAAGCAGCGGCCCACCGCGCCTTGCTCGTCGACTTCATCGACCAGCACTTCGATCTCGCGGCCGATGCGCATTTGCAGGCGCGCCGAGCTGATGGCCTGCTGGTGCGCCATGAAGCGGTCCCAACGGTCCTGCTTGACGTCGTCCGGGACGACTTCCAGGTCCAGGTCATTGGCCGGTGCGCCTTCTACCGGCGAGTACTGGAAGCAGCCGACGCGGTCGAGCTGGGCTTCGGTCAGCCAGTTCAGCAGGTACTGGAAGTCTTCTTCGGTCTCGCCCGGGAAGCCGACGATGAAGGTCGAACGGATGATCAGGTCCGGGCAGATTTCACGCCAGTTCTTGATACGGGCCAGGGTCTTGTCTTCGAAGGCCGGGCGTTTCATCGACTTCAGCACTTTCGGGCTGGCGTGCTGGAACGGGATGTCCAGGTACGGCAGGATCTTGCCGGCGGCCATCAACGGGATCAGCTCGTCAACGTGCGGGTACGGGTAAACGTAGTGCAGGCGAACCCAGACGCCGAGGGTGCTCAGGGCTTCGCAGAGTTCGGTCATGCGGGTTTTCACCGGCGCGCCGTTCCAGAAACCGGTGCGGTACTTCACGTCGACGCCATAGGCGCTGGTGTCCTGGGAGATCACCAACAGCTCTTTGACACCGGACTTGACCAGGCGCTGGGCCTCGTCGAGCACGTCGCCCACCGGACGGCTGACCAGTTTGCCGCGCATCGACGGGATGATGCAGAAGCTGCAGCTGTGGTTGCAGCCTTCGGAAATCTTCAGATAGGCATAGTGGCGCGGGGTCAGCTTGATGCCTTGTGGTGGCACCAGGTCGATCAGCGGGTTGTGGTCCTGGCGTGGCGGCACGACTTCGTGCACGGCGTTGACCACTTGCTCGTACTGCTGCGGACCGGTCACGGCCAGCACGCTCGGGTGTACGTTGCGAATGTTGCCTTCTTCGACGCCCATGCAGCCGGTCACGATGACCTTGCCGTTTTCCTTGATGGCTTCGCCGATCACTTCCAGGGACTCGGCCTTGGCCGAGTCGATGAAGCCGCACGTGTTGACTACCACGACGTCGGCGTCCTGGTAGGTGGACACCACGTCATAGCCTTCCATGCGCAGCTGGGTAAGGATGCGCTCGGAGTCGACCAGTGCTTTGGGGCAACCCAGGGATACGAAGCCAACCTTTGGATTGGCCGGCGCAGGAGTGGTGGACATGTCTAACCTCGGTATTTTGTGACGCCGCTTGCCGGGCAGGGCAAAACCGACGGACGGGCGCTTGAACTGCGCCTCTGATCAAAAAGTGCGCAATTCTAGCGATGAGTCGTTCACTTGACCAGCTTTATGCAGGGAAATACGACGAGTGCTGCGCTATGCTTCGCGCCGTTACGCTTTACTGATTTTTTACAGTCAACAAAACGTCTGTAACGTGAAGTAAAACAGCGCATGCTGCACGACAAAGCATAGTGCTTCTTTCAAAGAAGCCCGGGTCTGAGAAGTAGGAGTGGTGGATGGGTCAGGCAAGTAGTCAGGCTGCAGGTGCCGAGCATTCGGCGGTCAAGCCGATCGGCATGCTGGTCGCGGCAGTCGGGGTGGTTTATGGCGATATCGGCACCAGTCCGTTGTACACCCTCAAGGAAGTGTTTTCCGGAGGCTACGGCGTACCGGTCAACCATGATGGGGTGCTGGGGATTCTGGCACTCATTTTCTGGTCGCTGATCTGGGTCGTGTCGATCAAGTACATGATGTTTGTACTGCGCGCCGACAACCAGGGCGAAGGCGGGATCATGGCCTTGACCGCACTGGCCCGGCGGGCGGCGGCGGGGCACGCCAAGTTGCGCACGTTGCTGGTGGTCTGCGGACTGATCGGTGCGGCGTTGTTCTATGGCGACAGCATGATCACCCCGGCGATTTCCGTGCTGTCGGCGATTGAAGGCCTGGGGCTGGCCTTCGAAGGCATCGACCATTGGGTCGTGCCGCTGTCGCTGGTGGTGCTGGTCGCGCTGTTTCTGATCCAGCGTCACGGCACGGCGCGCATCGGCATTCTGTTCGGGCCGATCATGGTCACCTGGTTCCTTGTGCTGGGTGCATTGGGCGTCTATGGCATCAGCCAGCATCCAGAGGTCCTGGAAGCGATGAACCCGGTGTGGGGCGTGCGCTTCTTCATCGACCACCCGGGCATGGGCGTGACAATTCTCGGCGCTGTAGTACTGGCATTGACCGGTGCCGAAGCGCTGTACGCGGACATGGGCCACTTCGGGCGCAAGCCGATTGCTCGCGCTTGGTTTCTCCTGGTGCTGCCGGCGCTGGTGCTCAATTATTTTGGTCAAGGTGCCTTGTTGCTGGGTGACCCGGAAGCAGCCCGTAACCCGTTCTACCTGCTTGCACCCAGCTGGGCATTGATCCCGCTGGTCGGCTTGTCGACCCTGGCTACGGTGATTGCCTCGCAAGCGGTGATTTCCGGTGCGTTCTCCCTGACCCGTCAGGCGATCCAGCTCGGTTACATTCCGCGCATGCACATCCGGCACACCTCCAGTGCCGAACAGGGCCAGATCTACATCGGCGCGGTGAATTGGGCGCTGATGGTCGGCGTGGTGCTGTTGGTGCTGGGTTTCGAATCCTCCGGTGCCCTGGCCTCAGCCTACGGTGTGGCGGTGACCGGGACCATGCTGATGACCACCATCCTGGTGTCGGCCGTGATATTGCTGTTGTGGAAATGGCCACCGCTTTTCGCCGTTCCGCTGCTGCTCGGTTTTCTGCTGGTGGACGGCCTGTACTTTGCCGCCAACGTGCCGAAAATCGTCCAGGGCGGGGCTTTCCCGGTGATCGCCGGTATTGTGCTGTTTGTGTTGATGACTACCTGGAAGCGCGGCAAACAGTTGCTTGTCGAGCGCATCGATGAGGGTGGATTGCCGCTGCCGATCTTCATCAGCAGCATTGCCGTACAACCGCCCCATCGAGTTCAGGGCACCGCTGTGTTCCTGACAGCGCGGGCGGATGCCGTGCCCCATGCGTTGTTGCACAACCTGCTGCATAATCAAGTGTTGCACGAGCAAGTGGTGTTGCTGACGGTGGTGTACGAAGACATCCCGCGGGTGCCACTACAACGGCGCTTCGAGGTCGACTCCTACGGCGAAGGTTTCTTCCGCGTAATCCTGCATTTCGGATTCACCGATGAGCCGGATGTACCGCAGGCACTGAAACTGTGCCACCTCGATGAACTGGATTTCAGTCCGATGCGTACCACCTACTTCCTCAGCCGCGAGACGGTCATTGCCTCCAAGCTCGAAGGCATGGCCCGTTGGCGCGAAGGGTTGTTTGCCTTCATGTTGCAGAACGCCAACGGCAATTTGCGTTTCTTCAATCTGCCGTTAAACCGGGTGATTGAACTGGGGACGCAGGTGGAGATGTAAACCTCATCAAAAAGCCCCCGTTGCCATTGCGGCAGCGGGGGCTTTTTTGTGGTCAATGCATTTTCTGGAGCCAGTGAAGATCCCTTGTGGGAGCGAGCAAGCTCACTCCCACAAGGGGTTGCGTTGATTGGTCGAATGTAAAAAGCCCACGCTACCGTGAGGTAACGAGGGCTTTTTTCGGCTGGCTCAGATCACTCTGTAGCAGCCGTTTCCTTCGCCTGACGTTTCTCGATCACATCCACCAGGCGCTTGGCCAGCGCCGGGTAGTTCTCGTCGAAGTGGTGGCCGCCAGGCAGCTTGATGGCTTCGCCCACCGCCGTCTTGTCGGTGCAGCCACTCTCGTCGGTTTCTTCCTCGCCGTAGATGCACACCACTTTGGCGGCTGGCAGCTTGGCCATTTCCGGGCCGGTAGCGGCTTCCTTGCCGGCGTTGCCGAGCCAGCCTTCGACTTCGATCTCGAAGCTGCCGGTACGGGCGAAGGCCAGCAGGATAATGGCGTCGACGCGTTGCTGTTCCGATTCGGCCAGACGGTTGTAGATCGCCGGCAGTACGTCGGCGCCGAACGAATAGCCGGTCAGGATGAAGCGCTTGGTGCCCCATTTCTGCCGGTAGTGTTGCATCAGTTCGGCCAGGTCCAGCGCGCTTTGCTCGGGGCTCTTGTGCTGCCAGTAGTAGCGCAGGGTGTCGATACCAACCACTGGGTAGCCGATCTTGGCCATCTCGCCCGCCACGTCGCGGTCGAGGTCGCGCCAGCCGCCGTCACCGGACAGGAACAGGGTCACGGTGTCCCTGGCCTGGCCTGCCGGCACTTCGACCACCGGGATCTGCAGGCCGCCAGCGGCTTTGTCGCCACCGACGAGGATCTTGCGCAGTTCGTTGTTCAGCACTTGCGGCAGGTTGATGTCGTAGTCGCTGATGCTGGTCTCGGCGTTCGGTTGATCACGCACGAAGCCGGCACTGGTGTCGTCCGGGTTGTCGTTCCACGCCGCCAGCCAGTGGCCGTGGGCGGCGCTTTTCGGCAACAGGTGCGTGCAGCCACCCTTTTCCAGGGCCAGGTCGACCGAGACGGCGTAGGCCTTGTCGTCCTTTTGCTCGGACAACCAGCGCCAGGCCAGCACGGCGCCAGGGCCGATGCCGCTGACCAGGGTCGCCGGGCCTTTGAGTTCCCGCAGACCTGATTGCAGGGCGCGGCTTTGCAGCAGGCAGTCCTTTGGCAGGATCACCTGGACAATTTGTGCCGCGCCGCTACGGCTCAGGGTGATCAATTGCTTGTCGCTGAGTTTCTGGTCTTCGTTGACCGCCACCAGCACCTGGGCGCGTGGCGTGGTGCCGGGGATGACACGGGTCATCGCCGCACCATCGGCCGGGGTCAGCAATTCGAGGGTCGGTTCCGGTGCCGGGCGTTTCAGGTACCAGTAACCGCCACCGAGAATCAGGGCCACTATCACCAGTGTGCCCAATACATACCGCAAGGAGCGTTGAATCATCAGCGTTTCACCAATCCGGTCAAGCCGCCCGCGATCAGGGCGGCGGTGTCGGCCAGCGCAACCAGCGGATCGAGTCCGGCGGGCACGGCCATATAACGGGGTTCCCAATCAGGCTGGAACTTGTCTTTGAAGCGTCGCAAGCCCTGGAAGTTGTACAGCTGCTCACCGCGGCGGAATACCATCGAGCCCAGGCGCTGGGTCAATGGCGCGCCGCGACGGGGTTGCAACCCCGACAACGGCACCATGCCCAGGCTGAAACGCGCGTATCCATGGTTTTTATAATGTTGAATCAGGCCGACCATCATGAACTCCATGGTCAGCTTCGGGGCATCCGGGTGCGCGCGCATCAGATCAAGGCTGGCCAGGTCATGGCCGTAGGTCTCGAGCAGGTTGGCGAACGCCACCGGGCGACCTTCGAAACGAATCACCGCGATGCGGAAATGCTTGAGGTAGTCATCGCTGAAGCGGCCCAGCGAGAAGCCTTTCTCCCGGACGTTCTTGCCGGTCAGCCAGGCATCGGAAATCACCTTGAGCTCATCCATCGGCGCGTGGCCCGGCTCATGGATTTCCAGGGACAGGCCGTCACGGGTGCCACGGTTCCAGGTGTAGCGCAGGTCCTTCATCTCTTTGCCCTTGGCTTCGAGATCAAAACGCTTGAGATCGACCCGGGCTTCTTCGCCGAGCTTGATCGCGGTCAGGCCGATGTCCATGTAGTACGGCAGGTTCTCGGCGCGCACTTGATAGAACACGGGACGGGCGTGGTGGATGTCGCACAGGTCGCGGAACTGCCAGATCATTTCCGCCCGTTGCTGGCCCGGGCCGATCGGGTCATACAGCGCCACCAGGCTGCGGCCGCGACGGGCGTACATCAGGAACGCTTCGTCATTGGTGTGAAACAGCAGCGCCTTGTCACCGGTCAGGGCCAGGCCGCCATCCGGTTGAGCCGATGCCATGAGGATCTTGCTGGCGCGCTCCAGTTCATCGGGCGTGGGCAGGTGAATGACCGGACGTGCAGTGCGCAGCAGCCAGGTCAGGGACACCACCACCAGCAGCACAGCGGCGCCGAGCAGCGAGCGCAGGCCGCGAGGGGCGTCGGCGTCGAGGGTGAACTGCCACCAGAGTTGGTGGCTGTAGGGAACGTCCTGATAGGCGAACAGCAGCAACCAGATCGACGCTCCGAGCACGCACAGGCTGGCCACCAGGTACAGCGGCGAGAACGGTACTTCGGTCAGGCGGCTGGGGCGATAGAACGAGCGGCGGAATACCCCGAGCAGGCTCGCCGTCAGCACCATCAGGCTGGCTTCTTCCCAGTCGAAGCCTTTGAGCAGCGAGAGCAGGGCACCGACCAGCAGCAGAATGGTGGTCAGCATCCACGCGGCCGACAGCCGGCGACGCAGTCCTTGGGCCAGCAACAGGCAAAGCACGCCGACCAGGCTGGCACCGAAGTGCGAGGCATCGACCAGTCGATGGGGGATCAGAAAGCCGATGTGTTCCAGGCGGGTATCGATTTCCGGGGTGGCGCCGGAGAACAGCAGGACAACGCCGGACAGGAATACCAGCACCGCCAGTATCGGAGCCGCCAGGCCCGAGGCCGCGCGCAACGTCTGGCGTGTCTGGAACAGGCGCTGGCCTTCATTGATCAGCAACAGCAGGCAGGCCACCAGCAAGGGCAGGACCACGTAGATCAAGCGATAGAGCAGCAGGGCGGCCGCCAATGGCGCAGCGCCCAGGGTGTCGGAAAACGCCGCCAGCAATATTGCCTCGAACACCCCGACACCGCCCGGCACATGGCTGAGTACGCCAGCGGCCAGGGCCAGCAGGTAAACCAGAAGGAACGCGCCGAAGGGTGGTGTTTCCGGCAGCAGCAGATAGAGCACGGTCGCGGCGGCCGCTACGTCCAGGGCGGTGATGATCAATTGCAGGAATGTCAGGCGACGCCCGGGCAGGCGCAAGGTGCGACGCCCGACCCTGACCAGCAGGTTGTCCGGGTATGGCTGCTCCGGCAGCCGACGACGGTAGATACCGATGGCCAGCACCGAAAACAGCACGAGCACGGCGCTCGCCACCACGCCCAACAATGTCTCGGAGAGCCCCAGGGCGGTGGATGCGGCTGGCAGGTCGCTGAGCGTCGCCAGGGCAGCCAGCGGCGGCAGGGCGCAACCCAGCGAGAGGCTGGCGAACAACGTCATGCGGGCGACTTCAGCCGCTCCCAGGCCATGACGGGCATAGAGGCGATAGCGAACCGAACCGCCCGACAACATTGAAAGACCGATGGCGTTGCCGATGGCAAAGGCCGTGAAACCACCCAGCGCCAAAGTGCGCGGTGTCAGGCTCACCCCGGCATAGCGGCTGGCCGACCATTCGTAGCCGAGCAGAATGATGAAACCCACAACGGTTGCAGCCAGTGCGCCCATCAAGGCAGGTTTGGGAACGTCGAGGATTGAGTCGTGCAGCGCGTAAAGGTCGAGCTCGCTCAACAGGTGGCGACAGGCAATCAGCGCAATCGCGAACAATAGCAGGGTGACCGCCAGGCCAATGGGTTGACGGTATTTGCTCAATCGATCAAGCAGGCGCAAGCGCTCGGCATTGATCGGTTGTGTCGCTGTGACAGTGTCTTGTGAATCAGACGAGTTGGCGCGCATCAATCACCTCTTGGATTGTGCGCGACAGGATGGAGGTATCCAGCCAAGTTACCAATCCCTGTAGAAAAAAATAATCACAAATATTAACGCCTATCACCGGGCAACGGGGACGGCGCGTCATCAGTCGTGAAGGCTTCAGCCTGCAATAGAGCATAGTCTGAACCCGGCGCATGGGTGCTTCCCAAACGACTTGCTACACAGTGACAGGTCATTGTTGCGAAAGGACTTTTTCAACAGATACAAAAAAGGCCACTCTTTCGAGTAGCCTTTTTTGATGTTTGGTTGCGGGAGCCGGATTTGAACCGACGACCTTCGGGTTATGAGCCCGACGAGCTACCAGACTGCTCCATCCCGCGTCTGTGTGGC
>NZ_JAHBDI010000032.1:0-50394 GCF_019956275.1 Pseudomonas sp. GL-RE-26 | reverse complement strand
CCACCACCACCATCCTTGGCATAGGCACTGGAGTCATGGGAAATGGAATCTGGTACCAGAACGATGGAAGCCGAAAGGACACCGCCAATTGCCAGCGCCAGCAATCCTCTCTTGAAAAGCAGGTAATTGTTCATCGTGCATTCTCCTGGTGATTTACCGCGAGCAGTGTCAACGCCATACGCGTTGCGATCCGGGAGCGGCATGGGAGCAAACCGTCAAACCTACATCTTCTTTTGAATTCTTGCGCGTGGGATTTTTTCCCACACACAGAAGTTAGCCCTTTCTGGCGCTGGGTCAACCCGCGCAGCAGAAAGCCGACCGACGGCCTGGGGACACAGATGGGGATGAGGGGGGATTGCCCATGCGGGAGTGGCATGGGCGGCGGTACTTTACGTTTTAAACCAGAGGTTTACAGGTACGAAACACGGTCTGTCGATCGCTAACCCGGTACCGAGTTTTTTTGCTCACCGACACTGCCCGCCCTGCCGGCGACTGCCAGTGCCACGCAACAGGCCAGTAACGAGAATCCGGCGAATGCGCCCATCACATGCAGGTAAGGCAACACGTGATTCCATGCTCGAGCCACCCCCAGGAAAGCGGCGAATAGCCAACCGCTCATGGAAAGCGCCCCCAACAAGGCGAGCCGCGTGCGGCCTGCACTGCGCAGTGCGACGAATGGAGCCTTTTGCAGCAGCGGGAAGCCGATTCGATGCAATAGTGCACCGTTGAGGCTCAGCAGCGCGACGACCGTCACCTTGGCCCAGAGTTTCTGATTGAGCAGATACACGTCGCCTTCATTGAGATAACCCTGAAGCACCAGCAACAGTCCGCTTGCCCAAAGGGCCAGCAGCGCAAGGCTGACAATCTTCTGGGTTTCATCGAGGTATTCAAGCCTCGCCTGGTCCAGTATTTCCTTGCGCCAACTCCAAAGCTTGTGATCCGCCTGCAACACCCTCCCCAAGGCAATACACGTAGCGAGCAGATGACCGTACACGAGAAGCATTTTGAGCATTGCCTTGACCTTATTATTGTTTTGGCGCTGCGTTCCCTGCTTCGCTGAATTGAAAGCAAATGATACAAATTAGCAATTGCGTTTTCAAGACAAAAACTACCTACCATTTGTCAGAACCAGCCGCCATACGACTTTCATCGAACATGAAGTCGGTCATTCCTGTGGTGGATAACGCTTAAACCAGGATCAATCAGGAGATCAGCATGCGCACATTGACCGTTGCTGCATTCGTGAGTCTGGATGGTGTCATGCAAGCGCCCGGCGGGCCTGAGGAGGATTCCAGTGGCGGATTCCGCTTCGGTGGCTGGATAGTGCCCTACGCCGACAAAACCACCGGCCAGGCCGTACAGGACCTGTTCTCACAGCCATTCGAGCTGCTGCTGGGGCGTCGTACCTACGACATCTTCGCCGCCTATTGGCCGCACATTCAGGCCGACGCAACCCATCACACCATCGCTGACCTGTTCAACGCCGCCCCCAAGCACGTGGCCACCCATCGCGCCGACTCGCTAGCCTGGCACAACAGTCATGCGCTGGAGGGCAACCTGGTCGATGCGATCGGCGCGCTCAAACGCCAGGACGGTCCTCAGCTACTGACCCAAGGCAGCGGTGACCTGGTGCGCCAACTGCTTGCCGCCGGCCTGGTGGACGAGTTGCGGCTGATGATTCATCCCATCCTGCTGGGGCGCGGCAAGCGCCTGTTCGACGACAACGCACAAGCATCGGCCTTCACCCTGGTGAATTCGATCAGCTCACCCGGAGGGGTACTGATCGCCCGCTACACCCGCAGCGGCGAGGTGCGCACAGGTTCGTTCGAGGACGTCAGGCAGCGATAGCCAGCGCCACCGCCCCGCGCCTCACGCCACCGGCATCAACTTCGCGTAATCCTGCAAGTGGTGATCGTCATCGCCGAACTGGCGCGCCACCATCAGCAGATGCTTGGCATGGTGCGACAGCATGTATTCCCAGGTCAGGCCGATACCGCCGTGCAACTGGATGCTTTGGTCCGCGACAAAACGGCTGGCGCGGCTGACGATGAACTTGGCAGCTGCCAGGACGCGGCTGCGCTCGTCACTGTCGGCCTGATCCGCCACGCAGGCGGCGAGCAGGGTCATCGAAGTGGCCTGGTCCAGCTCGATGCGCATATCCACCATGCGGTGTTGCAGCACCTGGAACTTGCCGATGGGCTGACCGAACTGCTGGCGCGTTTTCAGGTAATCGAGGGTCAACGCGCACGCCGTTTCCATGCTGCCGACAGCCTCAGCGCATTGCGCGGCGATGCAGCGGCCTTGCTGATAACGCAGCGCTGGCAAGGCCTGCCCCACTTCACCGAGTACCGCAGTGCTTTTGACGAACACGTCCTCAAGGTACAGCTCGCAGGCCATTCGCCCGTCCTGGGTATCGAAGGAGCGTCGACTGACGCCGTTGTCTTGCGGGTCGACCAGGAACAGCGTGATGCCCTTCTCGTCCCGAACACCGCCGCTGGTGCGCGCCGACACCAGAATCAGCCCGGCGCTCTGGCCACCGATAATCACCGACTTGCGGCCACTAAGTTTCCAGCCGCCGCTGACTGGCTCGGCGATGGTCTGAACGTCGTGCAACTGGTAGTGACTCTGCGGCTCATCGAGGGCCACGGCCAGTTGCAGGCTGGCGCTGCCGACTTGCGGCAACAGCGTGTCTTTCTGGGCTGCGCAGCCCAACTGCTCGACCAGGCCGCCGGCGAAAATCACCGAGTGCAGGTAAGGCTCCAGGCACAGCCCCCGGCCCAGTTCGGTCATGATCAGCATGTTCTCCACTCCGCTGCCACCATAGCCGCCATAGGCTTCGGCAAAGGGCACGGCGCACAGTCCGAGTTCACCCAGTTGCTGCATGAACGGGCCACTGAAACCCTGCCTGCTCCGGCGGTATTGCTCGCGATGCTCAAAACCGTAAACGTCACGCACCAGGCGCGCGGCGGTTTCCTGCAGCATCAGCTGCTCTTCTGTCAGTTTGAAATCCATGGTCGTGGCGCCTTAGAGTTCGAGGATCATTTTCGCGATGATGTTCTTCTGGATTTCATTGGCGCCGCCATAGATCGAGGCCTTGCGCGCATCCAGGTACTGGTAGGTGGCCGCGCTGCTGTAGTCGGTGTAGAGCAACGGTTCGCTGCCATAACCCAGTTCATCTTCAATGAACGGCAACGCGTACGGCCCCACGGCCTTACTGATCAGGTAGGTGATGGCCTGCCGAATCTCGGTGCCCCTGATCTTCAGGAACGAGCTTTCGGCACCGGGTACATCGCCGTTTTGTGTCGCCGCCAACGTGCGCAGGTTGCTCATTTCGGCCGCCATCAATTGCATGTCGACTTCGGCGATCTGCGCGCGGAACAACGGATCTTCGATCAGCGGCCGACCGTCACGGACTTCCTGGCTGGCAATGCGCTTGAGCCGGGTGAGCAATGCCTTGTTCTGCGCGATCCCGCCGATGCTGGTGCGCTCGTGGGTCAGCAAGTACTTGGCGCAGGTCCAGCCCTCATTCTCCTGCCCCACCAGATTCGCCACCGGCACCCGCACGTTGTCGAAGAACACCTCGTTGACTTCATGCTCGCCGTCGAGGGTGATGATCGGCCGCACCGTGATGCCCGGGGTTTTCATATCGATCAGCAGGAACGAAATGCCCCGTTGCTGACGGGCCTCGGGGTCGGTGCGTACCAGGCAGAACATCCAGTCGGCAAAGTGCGCCAAGGTGGTCCAGGTTTTCTGGCCGTTGACCACGTAGTGATCGCCCTCGCGCACTGCGCGGGTTTTCAACGACGACAAATCAGAACCGGCACCCGGCTCGGAGTAGCCCTGGCACCACCAGTCCTCACAGGAAAGAATCCGGGGAAGGAAATGTGCTTTCTGCTCGGCGGTGCCGAACTTGATGATCACTGGCGCGACCATTTTCAGGCCGAACGACACCACCTTCGGTGCGCCCGCGGCAAAGCATTCCTCGTCGAAAATATGCTTTTGCACGGCACTCCAGCCGGTACCGCCGAACTCGACCGGCCACCCCGGCGCGAGCCAGCCTTGCCGGTCGAGGATCTGCATCCATTGCACCTGATGCGTTTTGCTCAGGCGTTTGCCCAACGAAATCCGCTCGGACAGTTCGCCAGGCAAATTGTCGCGCAAGAAGGCCCGGACTTCCTGGCGAAAGGCCTGTTCCTGTGGGGAAAATTCAATGTCCATCCATCCACTCCAAAAGCATTGGGGCTTACCCGCTCCCACAGGGGAACTGCGGTGTTTATTCGAAAACGATCACCGAGCGCGCCAGCTCACCGCGACGCAGTTCATCGAACGCCTCGTTGATCTGGTCCAGGCGGATGCGCTGGGAAATCATCTCGTCGAGCTTGAGCTTGCCGGACATGTAGAAATCCACCAGGCGCGGCATGTCGACCGGGAAGCGGTTGGAGCCCATCAGCGAACCCTGAATGCGCCGTTCGTGGAGCAATTGCAGCGGGTCGAGTTCGATCTTCAGGCCCGGCTTGAGCATGCCGATCACCGTGGCGGTACCGCCACGGGCCAACATGGCGAACGCCTGCTCGGCGGTTTGCTTGAGGCCGATGCATTCGAACGCGTGGTGCACACCGCCACGGGTCAGCTCCATCACTTGCTTGGCGGCATCGCCATCGCGACCGTTGATCACATCGGTGGCGCCGAACTGCCTGGCCAGCTCCAGCTTCGAGTCGAGCATGTCGATGGCGATGATCCGCCCTGCCCCGGCCAGCGCCGCACCGTTGATCGCGGCCAGGCCGATACCGCCGCAACCGATCACGGCTACGGTTTCGCCCGGCCGCACCTTGGCGGTGTTGAACACCGCGCCGGTGCCGGTGGTGACCGCGCAACCGAGCAAGGCGGCGCGGTCCAGAGGCATGTCGCGGCGGATCGCCACGCAGGCGTTTTCGTGCACCAGCATCTGCTCGGCGAACCCGGACAGGTTGACGAATTGCGGCATCGGTTTGTGCACGTAGGTCAGGCGCGGCTCTTCGTCCTTGCCACGTTTGGTTTCCGGCGACACGCAGCGCGCCAGATGGCCGGTCACGCAGTGATCGCAGTGGCCACAGAACACCGTCAGGCAGGTGACCACATGATCGCCGGGCTTGACCGAACGCACTTCGGAGCCGACCTGCTCGACCACACCGGCAGCTTCATGACCCAACACCATCGGGCCGGGATAGGGAAACGAGCCGTCGATGACGTGCAAGTCGGAGTGGCACACACCCACCGCTTTAGTGCGGATCAACACTTCGCGCGGACCCGGTTTGCTGATGCCCACCTCTTCGATGACCAGCGGGGCTCCAACCTGATGGAATACGGCAGCTTTCATGGCAGTTCTCTCAACAATGATGTGGGGTTCAGACCGGGTTGGCCGCTGTACGCAAGACGGCCTTGGCGTGGCTGAAAGTGCGGAAACCGTCGATGCCGTGGTAGGCACCCATGCCGCTCTGGCCGACGCCGCCGAATGGCAAACCTTCGGTGCTGGCGTGGCTCATAACGCCGTTGAGGGTCACGCCACCGGAACAGGTGCGGCTGAGTACCTGGGCCTCTTCGGCGGCATCGTTACCGAAGTAGTACAAGGCCAGCGGACGCGGCCGCGCGTTGATCTGGGCGATGACCTCGCTGATGGTTTCGTAGGGTTTGATCGGCAGCAGCGGGCCGAAGATTTCGTCCTGCATCACCTGCAAATCGTCACCGGGGTTGCGCAGCAACGTCGGCACGATCTTGTTCAGTGTCGATTGGCTGAAATCTTCAGCACCGGCATTCAGTTCGATCAGCTCGACACCGGCGGCGCGGGCCTCGCTCAGGTAATCCTGCAAGCGCTCGAAATGCCGGGCGTTGATGATCGAGGTGTAGTCGGGGTTGTCCCTGAGCGTCGGGAAGAACTTCGCCACTACGGCTTTCGCCACGCCGATGAAGGCGTCCACCGACTCTTGCGGGACAAACACGTAGTCCGGTGCCACGCACAACTGGCCGGCGTTGAGCAGCTTGCCGATCACGACCTTGGCCACCGCGTCGTTGAAGTCCGCCGAGCGCGAGATAATCGTCGGCGACTTGCCGCCCAGCTCCAGGGTCACCGGCACCAGGTTCTCCGCCGCCGCCCGCAACACATGTTTGCCGATGCTGGTGGCGCCGGTGAACAGCAGATGGTCGAACGGCTGGCCACAGAACGCCTGGCCGACCTGCGCACCGCCCAGAACCACCGCTACCTCATCTTCGGCGTACACAGAGCGGATCAACCGAGCGATCAACTCAGAGGTATGCGGATTGAATTCCGACGGTTTGATCATCACCCGGTTGCCCGCTGCCAACGCGCCGGCAAGCCCGCTGAACACCATGTAGCCAGGCACGTTCCAGGCCGTGACGATGCCCACGACCCCCAGGGGCTGGTATTGCACCCAGGCTTCACCGGCCCGGGCCTGGCGCTGTTCCGGGCGCATCCATTGCGCCAGTTCGGCTTTGGTCTGCTTGAGCGTCGCCAGTGGCGACAGCACTTCACTGCCCTTGGAGAAACCGGGGCTGCGATGGCCGAAATCGGCGCTCAGGGCCTCGATGATTTCCTGCTCATGATTGACCAGCAAACCGATCGCCCGGTCGAGCAACTCGCAGCGCTCTTCAAGGGTATAGGGTTCGCGGGCCTGAAAGGCCGCGCGTTGTTTTTCCAGGATCGTGCGGATGTCACAGCTCGTCGAACTCTCGATGGCGCTCATCACTACCTCTCTTGTTTTTGTCAGGACGCGGCCACGGTCGGGCTGCAATGCACAGGGTCTGGCTGCATGGTTGATCATCGCTGGCGCGACGCCGCCACCCGGATCAGGTGGGTGGCGTCACGTCGATGGATTCAAGCGAGGATGCCCATGGCCTTGGCGCTGTTGATGGCCTGGGTGCGACGGCACGCGCCGAGCTTGACGTTGATGTTCTTGGCGTGGGTTTTCACGGTATTTTCCGAGATGAACAAGCGGCTGCCCACCTCCCGTACCGACATGCCTTCGGCCAGCAACTTGAGCACCGAGACCTCGCGGGGCGTCAGGTCATCCTGGTAATCCGCCACGCCGGTCAGGCGAACCGGCGAAACCTTGTCGTCGTTGGCCGGTTGCTCGCGGGCAGCGATCCGGGCGTTCTGCCGTGCGATCGGCCCTTGGTAACACGCCGCGTGGATCTTGCCCCAATGCATGCGCCGCTCGGCTTCGTGCAAATGCCAGCGGGCCTTTTCCGGGTCATGGCTGCGCGAAGCGATTTCCGACAACAGCAGGTAGGCGTTGAGCACAAAGGGGGCGCAGCAGTCGCGGACCTGCAACAGCCCTGCCTGCACCACCACTTCGGCTTCGTGGGTGTGGCCCTGTTGCAACAGCAACTCGCCTTGCATGAACAGCAGCCGCCCGAGCAACGGGTAAGGTTGCGCGCCCTTCACGGTCAGTCGGTTGAGCTCGCTTCGCACCAGCGATTGCGCCTGCCCCCATTGCCCCTGAAGCATCAGCAGGCGCGCCCGGTCGACGTTGACCAACACTTCCGACTCATGACTGCCCTGGCGCCGGGCCAGTTCCAGTGAGTGATCCAGCAGCGACTGGGCCTCGACAAAGTCGCCGCCCTCCATCGCGATCCGCGCCAGGATGCAATGACACAACAACACCGACAGCCAATCCTCCGCCGTCAGCTCGTCAAGGGCCGCCCGACAATGCAGGCGCGCCGAATCGGCATGGCCGCGCAATGCCTGCAAGGTGCCGTACAGCGCCTGCCAGTTCGCCAGCAGACGCTGATTGCGCCGGGCATCGGGCAACGGCAGAAAATGCCCGAGCCGCGCCAGGCACTCGGCGGCTTCGTCCAGTCGCCCGCTGAACAGCAAGGCCTTGGCGCACAGATAGATCAGGCGCGGGCTGCTGTGCAGCAACTGCGGTTCGATACGCTCACGCCAGTCCATCAGCTTGCTCAGATGACGTTCGCCGAGGATCCAGCTCAGCCACAAGCGCTCCATGTAATTGGCAGCCACCTCCGGCTGATCAGCGCACAACGCCTGCTCCACCGCCTCATCGACATGCCCCAGCACGCTGAGCAACTGACAGGCCCGCAGGCGCAACCGATTCAACGGTGCTGCGCTCAACTGGTTTTGCAGGGCCTGTGCCACGGCGGGCAGCAGGCGATACCAACCGGGCTGTTGCTCGACCGGGAACAGAAATGCCCGGCAGTCCAGCAGGCTGTGAAATACCCGACCACCCTGCTGGCCTTCCCATAACTGCTCGCAGAAGTCCGCGCTGAATCGGGACAAATGCGCGAGCCCACACAGGACCTCGCGCTGTTCCTGGCTCAGCCGCGACAACAGTTCGCGCTCAAGGTATTGGCCGAGCAAGGGTGAGGACCGTGCCTGCTCCAGAGAAAGCGACAGGCGAATACCGGCGCACCACCCGCCTGTCTCATGCCAGAGTTTTTCTCTGGCCGGTGCATCGGTGTGTGGCGCCAGGGCATCGATCAGCGATTCGAACTCATCGGGGCGCAGGGCCAGTTGCCCGGCGCCCAGCTCCTGCAACTGGCCGGTCAGCATCAAGCGCGGCAGATTCCAGTCCGGGCGCTGGCGGCAGGTGACCAACACTTGCAGTCGTGGTGTTTTGAGGGACAGGAGTTGGTCGAACCAGTGGTTCAGGTCTGCGGGCATATCGACGGGAAGATCGTCGAATACCAGGTGGATTGGGGCTACCTCAAGGGCCTCATCGCGAGCAGGCTCGCTCCTACAGTTAACCGCGTTCCCCTGTAGGAGCGAGCCTGCTCGCGATAGCAATAGCTCAGGCACCACAGCTCTTGAATCGAGAAACGCCAATACCGCATCCGGCGCAGTATCAGCCGCCAGCCCCAATTCACCCGCCAGTCCTGAAATGAAGTGCTCCAGCGTCTGCGGCTGTGCGCCCAAAGACATCCAGACCACTTGCCCCGGCGGCGCAATGCCTTGCAAATACTGCTGCAACAATGACGTCTTGCCATATCCGGCAGGCGCGCAAAGCAGTTGCAAGCGGCACTGCTTGCCCTCAAGTGCATCGATCAGATGCGGCCGTGGCACAAACATGGCGGACCTCGCTGATGGGAAGTGGACTCCATCATTGAGCCGGACACCGGTTTGCGCGCCACCCGCATCAGGTGGGTGCAAGGCTCGCCATGCATAACGCCCTGCGAACAGGGCGTTGCTTGCGGCGGGGGCGAACGGTCAGCGAATGCCGTCGTTGCGCAGCGCAGCCGGGGTGAAGTCGGTCATCTTCGCGGTCAAGCCATAGGTGGTGGCATGCCTGGACTGGTTGGTCATGGCCAGCACGTTGTAGCGGCCGGCGATCAGGTCGTAGATGCCAAGCATCGCGAAGTTCGGCGCGCCACGCTCGTAATCGTTGATCGCATAACCTTCCGCCACCCGCCACAGCTGGCCACGACCGTCGTAGTGATCGACCTCGGCCAGTTGCCAGGTGTCCTCGTCGAAGTACATGTCACGCTTGGCATACACGTGACGCTGACCGGGCTTGAGCGTGGCCTGCACGTGCCAGACGCGGTGCAGTTCATAGCGCGTCAGGTCCTGGTTGATATGCCCCGGCTTGATGATGTCGTCGTACTTGACCTTCGGCGACTGCAATTTGTAGTTGTTGTACGGGATGTACAGCTCCTGTTTGCCCACCAGCTTCCAGTCATAACGATCCGGAGCACCGTTCATCATGTCGGTGTTGTCGGCGGTGCGCATGCCGTCGGAACCGTTGCCCGGGCCATCGTAAGCCACTTGCGGTGCTCGCCGTACGCGACGCTGACCGGCGTTGTAGACCCACGCCAGGCGCGGTTCCTTGACCTGGTCGATGGTCTCGTGGATCAGGATCACGCTGCCGGCCATGCGCGACGGCGCGGTGATTTCCTGTTTGTAGTAGTACAGGACGTTATCGGCCTGCCCGGCATCGACACCTTCCATCAATTGCGGGAAGGCCAGCTTGTCTTCGTATTCGACGATGGAGTAAGAGCCGTTGGTTTGCGGAGCCGCCTGGGCCGCTATACGTTCCATGTTGCCACCGCGATAACGGTTGGTGTGGTTCCAATAGATCTCCACGCCGTTCTTCGGGATCGGGAACGGGTAGTAACGGGTCTGGGTGAAGTTCACCAGTCCGTTGCCATCGGGCGTCAGCTCGGTGGTCACCGCGCTCTTTTTCGCGATGTCATAGACGTTCTGCGGTGACGCCGCGGTGCGCTGGGTCTTGTACACCGGGATCTTGTAGCTGTCCGGATAGCGCTTGAACATCGCCAGCTGGCCTGGGGTCAGCTTGTCCTTGTACTGGTCGACGTTGGCTGCCGTGATCACGAACTGCGGTTTTTCACCGGCAAACGGATCGCCGAGAAAACCATTGTCGAGTGCCGCCGCACCGGGCTTGAGGCCCCCGGTCCAGGCCGGAATGCTGCCGTTGGCATTGCCCTCTTTCTGCGCCCCCAACGGCGTCAGCGTAGTCCCCAGTTGCGACGCCTCCTGCGGAGAAACCGCGGCCATCACACCGCTGGCCAGCAACGACAGACTCAGTGCGCCAGCGCGCAGAATTAAACGTGCGTTCATGTTCAGTTTCCTCTGGCAGGGTTGCATCAGAAATTCACGCCGAAGCTCAGCGCGGCGTAGTCGCGGTCGACGTTGGTGTTGAAATCGCCACCGAAGTAGTTGGTGTAACTCAGGCTGGCGGTGTAGGTGTTCTGGTAGTCGGCGTCGACACCGAGGCTCACGGCCTTGGAGCCTTCATCGAAGTTCGGGCCGAAACCCTGCACGTCGTGAGACCAGGCAAGGTTCGGCGACAGGTTGATACCGGCGATCACGTTCGGGTAATCGAGCTTGCCGCGCAGGCGATAACCCCAGCTGCTGCTGGTGTAGAAGCCATCGTTGTTGCACTCCTGCGCCGGGTTGCTGGCGTTGGGCAGGCCCGCTGCGGTCCCACGGCAAGTGGCCGCTCCCGCTGCGCCCGGCAGTTCGCCGGAACCGAAGGCCGGGCTGCGACCGAAGCGCAAGTCCGTACCGTCCGCCTTGCCCAGGCCGTTGATCTTGTTGTAACCCACCTCGCCCACCAGGGTCAGGCGACTGGCGCCGAAGACCTGATCGAAGAACTGCGTGGCAGTCACCTGCGCCTGGGTCACCGGCATGCGCTTGTAGCCGTTGACCTCGGCCCCCAGGGTGCGTCCGGCGAAACCGGTGGTGATCAGCGGTGACGTCGCGCCGAAGGTCGCGGCGGACAACAGGTCAGCGGTGTTCAGCTGCAGCGGCATGTTTGGCCGGTAGCTGAGTTCGCCACCGAGCGATACGCCGGCGACGTTGGTCTGGAAGCTCAAGCCATACAGACGAATGTCTTCCGGATAATCGATGAAGTAACGCGCACTGCGCGCCGAGGTCACGCCACCGGCCGGGTTGCTCATCTGAGTGATGCTCAGGAACGGGTTGCGGCTGTGGTAATTCATCGCGTAGGCACCGAACTCGGTGTCGTTGGCTTCCGGCACATACCAGCGCAGCGCCAGGCCATACTGGCCACCGTCGCGGGCATCGTTGTCCTTCAGGCGCGGGATGAACGCGTCGTCGGTGCCGGCAGCAATGGCAGCCAAACCGCCAGTGTTCTTCGCGACACCCGGTGGCAGGTCGAGACCGGCGATCACCAGGCGGTCATCACAGCCTTGCGGCACGCCGTCATTGCCGAAGAACGTGCCGCAGTTGTCGACCACCGACTTGTCCCATTGCAGCTGGTAAAACCCTTCGGCGGTGATGTTGTCGGCCAGGCCCTGGGACACATAGAGCAGGTTGACCGGGATCAGGCCCTCCTTCACTTCGGCACCGGGACGACGCAGCGCGGCGACGTCAATCGGGTTGATGCTGTTGATCGAGTTGCCGATGAAGGTACTCTCGCCCCAGCTCACCACTTGCTTGCCCAGGCGCACGTTGCCGACCTGATCGCCAATCGAGTAGTTGTGGTAGACGAAGCTGTCGAGGAACATCGCGCCGGACGACTTGGCCGCACGGTCACGCCCCGAGTCGTCGATGTCATAGAACGGACGGCTCTCGTCCATCAGCTCGAAGTCGTACCAGTATTTGCCGCGCACGAAGGCGCCGCTGTCGCCGTACTTGAGCTCCAGGTCATGCACGCCCTTGAAGATCTTCGAGAAGGTTTCACCCTTCTTGAAGTTCAGGCGGTTGTCGTCGGTGGTCCGGGACGCAGACTTGCCGCCGGTGACACCCTGGGAGTTGAAGTTGGAAATGAATTGCTTGTCTGGATCAGCTGCCGACCAGCTCGCGCCAATCGACAGCGACGAATCGAAACTGCCCTGAATTTCCCCGATATTGAAAGCCACAGCGTGAGCCTGATTGCTCGCGCAAGTGGCAACCATCACAGCGACGGCCAGCAGACTCGGCTGGAAGACTCCGCGCATTGTTTTTGTTGTCATGCGGTTTCTCCGGTTAAGGATTAAGTGTTGGAGCGCCCATGCTAGCGGCGCTCCGTTGGGGGTCTCACACCCGAACGGGTGATTTGAAACAGCGTTATTGATGGGGTTTTGTGCCGCGTAACAACCCGGTTTGAACAACTCTCACCGTGCGTTACGCTCGGTGACACTCACCCGGTAAAAGTCGGTGTTCGCTTGTCGATAAACGCCGCCACGGCTTCGCGGTGATCGGCGGTCTGGTGCGACAGCACCTGGAACGTCGCCGACATTTCCAGCAGCGTGTCGAGTCGGGTGTGCAACGCCTCGCGCAACAAACGCTTGGCCAGGCGCACGGCGTGAGGCGGGTTAGCGGCAATCGACGCGGCGATGTCCCGCGCCGCATCCAGCAACTGCTCGGCGGGAACAACCCGGGACACCAGGTTCCATTGCTCGGCCTGGCGAGCGTCGATCATTTGCCCGGTCAGGGTCAGTTCGGTAGCGCGGGACAAACCGATGATGCGTGGCAGCAACCAGGCACCGCCGTCGCCAGGGATGATCCCCAGCTTGACGAAGCTCTCGGCAAACTTCGCGTGCTCCGACGCCACGCGGATGTCGCACATGCACGCCAGATCCAGCCCCGCGCCGATGGCCGCGCCGTTGACTGCGGCAATCACCGGTACTTCCAGATTGAACAATGCCAAGGGCAAGCGCTGAATGCCGGTGCGATATTCCTGACGCAATTGCATGCCCGACATCTGCGCGTAGCGATCCATGTCGCGCACGTTGCCACCGGAGCAGAACGCCGTGCCGGCGCCGGTGATGATCACTGCACGCACACTGCTGTCGCGTTCGATTCGCTCAATGGCTTCGAGGAATTCCGGCACGGCGCTGTTGCCGGTCAGCGCGTTGCGTCGCTCGGGGTCATTCATCGTCAGGGTGACGACATGACCTTCCTGTTCGTATTTCAAAAACGCGCTCATGAATGATCCTCAGGCCGATGGGGACAGGGTGACGTGACGCACGAAATGGCTGGCGCAGGTATCCGGTTGTTCGAGAAAGGCCTGGCCGACGATGCCGTTCCACCAGGTTTCCGAGCCGTCGCTGATGCGCCACTCGTGCAAGCGCCGGGTGAACAGTTGCAAGTCCAGTTCTTCGGTCACGCCGATGGCGCCGAAGAGTGCGTGGGCGATGGCAGTGACTTGAGGCACGGCCATGCTGGTCCGCGCTTTGGCAATGGCCGTCGCCATCAGGTCCGGCACCTGCAAATCGCCGGCAAACGCCAGTTCAGCGGCGATGCGCGCGGCGGCCACTTGCTCGGCCATCACGCTGAGTTGATGCTGCACGGCCTGGAATTTGCCGATGGCCTTGCCGAACTGCACCCGGTCGTTGCAGTACTCCAGCGTCATGGCGAGAACCTGCTCCATGGCCCCGGCGATGGTGGCGGCGTGAATGGCGGCGTTGAACACTCGTACTTCTTCGCCGTTATGGCCGATTGCGCTGCCGAGTGAAGCCTGCGGCCAGTACAAGGTGGCGCATTGACTGCCGTGAACGCCCGTGGACTCGCGCCGGGCGAGGCTGCAATCGAGCAGCAGCAACTCGCCTTCCAGGTTGACCAGGGCGAAATCAGCCAACAAACCAAACGCCACACGCGGCACACACAACAGGCCATCGGGCTGGCGACAGGCTGTGCCGGCCAGGGTCACCATGCCGGTCGGAGGCGTGATCGGACCGTCACGCAGCAGAGCGCGGGCGGCAATGCTTTGCGCCGCCGGGACCGGCAGCGCGCAGCGACCGAAGGCGACAAAAATCGGCAGCAGTGCATTCAGCGCAAGTCCCGCGCCACCGGCGACTTCTGGCGTCAGCAATTCGAGAAAGCCGCTGTCTTCCAGGGCACTCCACAGCGTTGCGGCGCTGTCTCCGCCTTCCACAGCACGGACCAGTGCCGGCGTGCAAAAGTCGCTGAGGATCTTTTCAATGGCTTCAGTGAACATGAAGTTTTTCCTATTCGAAGTGCATCAGCGCAGGCCAAGGCCGCGGGCGATCATGCCGCGCAGGATTTCCCGGGTGCCGCCGCGCAACGAGAAAGTCGGCGCGACCTGGTTCAGGTAGGCGACCGTGCGGTACAGCTCCTCATCGACGGGTACATCCGGATGGGCGCTGATCGCCGAGGCAATCGCTGACGGGATCGCCTGTTCGAATTCAGTGCCGATGTCCTTGACCAACGCGGCTTCGACCACCGGGCTTTCGCCCCGGGCGAGCAACGCCGTCAGCGCCAGCGAGAGATTGCGCAGGCAGGTCAACTGCGTGAGGAAACTGCCGAGCAACGCGGATTCCTGTGCAGTGGCGCCGTGACGGCGCAAGGTGTCGGCCCACAGATCGAGCAACACCACGCTGGAGTAGAAACGTTCCGGCCCGCTGCGCTCGAACGCGAGTTCGGCATTCACCTGCTTCCAGCCGCTGCCCTCCTCGCCCACCAACGCGTCCTCACCAAGCAAGACGTCGTCGAAGGCCACTTCGGAGAAATGCGCGTCGCCCGCCAGGTCGACAATGGGACGCACGCTGATGCCCGGCTGCCTGAGGTCGATGATGAATTGCGACAGCCCGTTGTGACGGTCCTCGGGCGAACCACTGGTGCGCACAAGAGCGATCATGTAGTCGGCGTGATGGGCGTTGGTGGTCCAGATCTTGCGACCGCTCAGGCGCCAGCCTTCAGGGCAGCGGGTGGCGCGGCTGCGCACGCTGGCCAGGTCCGACCCCGAGTTCGGTTCGCTCATACCGATGCAGAAAAACGCCTTGCCGGCGCAGATGCGCGGCAGGAAAAAATCCTTCTGCGCGTCGTTGCCGAATTTCAGGATCAACGGCCCGCTCTGGCGGTCGGCGATCCAGTGTGCCGCCACCGGAGCACCGGCCGACAGCAGCTCCTCGACCAGCACAAAGCGACTGAATGCATCCAGCCCGGCACCGCCATAAGCGGCCGGCAAGGTCAGGCCGACCCAGCCACGTTGCGCCAGTTGGCGACTGAAACCGGCGTCGAAACCGGTCCAGCTGCGGGCCCGCACATCCGCCGGGACGCTCGGCAGATGCTCGGCCAGAAATCCTTTGACCTCGGCACGAAAGGCCTCGGCGTGTGGCGGTAGCGCGGTCAGGCGAAAGGCGTCGAGCAAGCTGCTCACTGGGCACCTCCACTGACTTTGCCGTACAGCGTCACCACGCATGCACCGCCCAGCCCGAGGTTATGGGCCATGGCCAGACGTGCACCGTCGACCTGACGCTGATCGGCGTTGCCGCGCAATTGTCGGGTCAGCTCGTAGCACTGCGCCAGACCGGTCGCGCCCAAGGGATGGCCCTTGGAAAGCAGGCCGCCGGACGGGTTGATGACGATCTGTCCGCCATAGGTGTTGTCGCCGTCCATGACGAACTTCTCGGCTCCGCCCTCGGGGCAGAAACCCAGGGATTCGTAGCAGATCACTTCGTTCTGGGCGAAGCAGTCATGCAGCTCGCAGATATCGATGTCCTGCGGGCCGACACCGGCCTTCTCGTAGACCTGGCTCACGGCGGCGTGGGTCATGTGGGTACCGACCCAGTCGAGCAGCGACGGCTTTTCGAAATTGAAGGACTCCGGGGTGTCGGTGGTCATCGCCTGGGCGACGATTTCCACATCGCGGCGCAGGCCATGCTTTTTCGCAAAACGCTCGGACACCAGGATCGCCGCGGCACCGCCGCAGGTTGGCGGGCAGGCCATCAGGCGCGTCAAGACGCCTGGCAGAATTACCGGGTCGTTCATCACGTCTTCGACGCTGAGCACCTTGCGAAACAATGCGAGCGGGTTGTTGGCGGCATGACGGCTGGCCTTGGCGCGCACGGCGGCGAAGGTTTCCATTTTGGTGCCGTATTTGTGCATGTACTCGCGCCCGGCACCACCGAAGGTACGGATGGCCTGGGGCATGCCATCCATATCGGCGGTGAGACCGCACAGGATCGGCAGGAAGCGCTCGCGGGTTGGTGGGCGGTCGTCCCAGTGGGATTTCAATGCGCCGGCCTGCATCTGCTCGAACCCCACCGCCAATACGCAATCGGCCGAACCGGACTCGATGGCCTTGCGCGCCAGGAACAGCGCGGTGGAACCGGTGGAGCAGTTGTTGTTGACGTTGACCACCGGAATCCCGGTCATGCCCACTTCGTACAGCACGGTCTGGCCGCAGGTGGAGTCGCCGTAGACATAACCGGCATAGGCTTCTTGCACCAGTTTGTAGTCGATGCCCGCATCAGCCAGGGCCAGGCGTATCGCTTCGGAGCCCATCTGCACATAGGTCGGGCTTTCGCTGGGCTTGCGGAACGGGATCATGCCGACGCCGGCAACCAGGACTTTTTCGCTCATGGTGTCACCTGAAAATGAGGGGGAAGGATCACAACTGGCGAGCGATCAGCTCACGCAGCACTTCACTGGTGCCACCAAAGATGCGCGTCACGCGCATGTCGACGAAGGCACGGGCAATCGGGTACTCGAGCATGTAGCCGTAGCCGCCGTGCAGCTGGACCATGTCGTCGATGCACTGCCAAAGCGTCTCGGTGGCGTACAGCTTGGCGATGGCCGACTCCTGCACGGTCAGGCGACGGCGCATGTGTTCGGCGATGTAGTGGTCGATGGTCAGGCGCACGGCGGTGGCCTTGGCCTTGATGTCGGCCAGCTTGAATTTGGTGTTCTGGAAGTCCCACACGGTCTGGTTGAAGGCCTTGCGGTCCTTGACGTACTCGACGGTCTGCTCCAGCAGGCGTTCGAGCTTGGCGGCGCAGTACAGGGCGATCACCAGACGTTCCTGCGGCAACTCTTCCATCAGGTGCATGAAGCCTTTGTTTTCTTCACCGAGCAGGTTGCCCACCGGCACGCGCACGTCGTCGAAGAACAACTCGGCGGTGTCGGCAGCGTGCTGGCCGACCTTCTCCAGCTTGCGGCCACGACGGAAACCCTCGCGATTGCACTCGACCATGATCAGGCTGCAACCCTTGGCGCCCGCACTCGGGTCGGTCTTGCACACCACCACGACCATGTCGCAAGTCAGGCCGTTGCTGATGAAGGTCTTGCTGCCGTTGATCACCCACTCGTCACCGTCACGCACGGCGGTGGTGCGAATGGCCTTGAGGTCGGAGCCGGTGCCCGGTTCGGTCATGGCCACCGCCAGCACGGTTTCGCCGGAGCAGATTTTCGGCAGCCATTGCTGCTTCTGCTCTTCAGTGCCCAGGCGCACGATGTAGGGCGCGACGATGTCGGAATGCACGCCCAGGCTCCAGCCCGAGACACCGGCACGGTACAGCTCTTCGATCAGTACCGCCGAGTGACCGAAGTCGCCACCGCCACCGCCGTATTCGGTGGGCACGGTGAGGCACAACAGGTTATGGCGGCCCGCCTTGAGCCAGGTTTCCCGGTCGACCTGCCCGGCCTCGTCCCACTGCGCCTGCTTGGGCAGGCATTCACGCTCGAAGAAACGCCGCGCGGTTTCACGCAGCATTTCGTGGTCTTCACGGTAGACGGTACGGTTGATGTGCATCGGGATCTCCAGTGGGTTGCCAGGCAGGCACGCGCCTGGTTCGTGGGTCCACTGTATTGGCGGGGGGTGGGTGATGAAGCCACCCGGATCGGGTAGCGGATTGCGGGGGATTTGAACAACGAAAATCAGGCAGGCAACACACCCCCCTGTAGGAGCGAGCCTGCTCGCGATGGCGGCGTCACATTCAACACATCCGTCGTCTGACACTCCGCTATCGCGAGCAGGCTCGCTCCTACAAAGTTTTGTGGTGTGGTTACTTGCGCAGTTCGCGCTTGAGGACTTTGCCCGCCGCCGACAGTGGCAGCTCGTCGCGGAACTCCACGCTCTTGGGGCACTTGTAGCCGGCGATGAATTCACGACAAAACAGCCGCAATTGCTCCTCATCGGCCTGGGCACCGGGCTTGCACACCACCACCGCGTGAACCGCCTCGCCCCACTGCTCATGGGGAACACCGATCACCGCGCACATCGCCACGGCCGGGTGTCGCGACAGTATGTTTTCGACTTCCGCCGAGTAAACGTTTTCCCCACCGCTGACGATCATGTCCTTCAAGCGGTCGACGATGAACAGGTAACCCTGCTCGTCCATCCACGCCGCGTCGCCGGTGTACAGCCACCCGTCGCGCAACGCCCTGGCGGTTTCCTCGGGCTTGTTCCAGTAGCCCTGCATGATGTTCGGTCCGCGCACAATGATCTCGCCCACCGTGCCGCGGGGCACCTCCTGGCCCTGCGGATCGACAATCTTCACGTTAACGCCCAGGCCGCCACGCCCTACCGAGCGTGAAAGGCCGCTGATGCGCGCCTCTGGCGTGTGATTGCACGGCAGATTGCTGGACACCACCGGGCAGGCCTCGGTCAGTCCGTAGGAATGTGAAAGTTCGATGTCCGGCAGTCTGGCCAGCACTTGCCCGACCATATCCCCGGCGCTGGGTGAAGCGCCGTAGGTCAGGCGTTTCAGGCTGCCCAGGTCATACTTGTCAAAGTCAGGATGAGCCAACAGCGCAAGGATCATGGTCGGCACCAGCAACGTCTCGGTGACCCGTTCGTGCTCAATCATCTGCAAGGCCTGCAAGGGGTCGAAACTCGACACCAGCACATGGCTTTCACCGGCCAGAAACTGAATCAGTGCACGGGCCATGCCGGCGACATGGAACAACGGCGCGACATGCATCAACAGGCCGCCGTGGATCGGCGGCATGTCCACCATGCGAGGCATGCACGCCGACCACAGGTTCAGGTGCGACTGCATGACACCCTTGGGAAACCCGGTGGTGCCGCCGGTGTACATGATGCAGGCAAGGTCTTCACCGCCCCGCCCGGCGTCTTGCACTGGCGCAGTCTGGGCAATCAATTGCTCGAAACCCGACATGCCGGCCGGCACGTCACCGTCACCCGCATAAATCAACAGCGGCGCACGACGGGCCCTGGCACAAATGCCTTCGGCCAGCGCTACGAAGTGCTCATCGACGATGAGGATGCCAGTACTGCAATCGTCCAGCGAATAGACGATCTCCGGCACGCTCCAGCGGATGTTCACCGGATTGAGCACCCCGCCGCCCCACCACACGCCCATGATGTATTCCAGGTAGCGGTCGGAGTTCAGCGCCAGCATGCCGACCCGGTCACCGGCCGCCATGCCGAGATTCTGCAAGGCGCCCGCCAGGCGAGCGACCCGTTCGCCAAATTCACGGTAGGTGTGGCGACGCTCGCCATGGATAGTCGCGATGTGGTCCGGGTTCTGTTGCAGCGTGCGTTGCAGGCATTGGGTCATGTACATGCTGTCAGCTCACGCCCCGATCCGTGCCGCGCCAGAACGGTTCACGCAGATCGCGCTTGAGCACCTTGCCCGCACCGGACAACGGCAGTGCAGCACGGAACTCCACGGATTTCGGGGTCTTGTAGCCGGCAATCTGCCGACGGCAGTGTTCAATGATCTGGGCGCTTGCAACCTCGTTGTCCGGCTTGAGCACCACCACCGCGTGCACCGCTTCGCCCCACTGCGCGCAGGGAATGCCGATCACTGCGCAGGCGGCGACGGCCGGGTGACTGGCGATGGCGCTTTCCACTTCGCCGGAATACACATTCTCGCCACCGCTGACGATCATGTCCTTGAAGCGGTCGACGATGTAGATGAAGCCATCGGCGTCCATGTAGGCACCGTCGCCGGTGTGCATCCAGCCGCCGCGCAAGGCCTTGGCGGTTTCCTCGGGGTTGTTCCAGTAGCCGAGCATGATGTTCGGGCCGCGCACCACCACTTCGCCGACGGTGCCGCAGGGCACTTCGTTGTCATTTTCGTCGACGATGCGCACCGTGACCCCCAGTCCCGGCCGCCCGGCCGAGCGCAGGCGACCATTCGCGATGCCTTCGGCGCTGTGGTTTTCCGGGCCGTTGGCAGAGATCGGCGGCGCCGCTTCGGTCATGCCGTAGCCTTGGGTGAACTCGACATTCGGCAAGGCCTTGAGCGCCATTTCCAGCAAGGGCACGGCAATCGGTGAAGCGCCGTAAGTGAGGCTGCGCAGGCAGCTCAGGTCATGCCTGGCGAAATCGGGGTGCATGATCAGCGCCTGAAGCATGGTCGGCACGATCAAAATATCGGTGATGCGCTCGCGCTCGATGGTGCGCATCACGTCCAGGGCATCGAAGGCCGGAACGAAAATGCTCGGCAGCCCCAGCAGCGAAATCAGGATCACCCGCGACAGCGCCGCCAGGTGGAACATCGGCGCGATGTGCAGGGTCAAGGCGTCCGCCGGCACCGGTACGTCGGCGGCGCGGGCCACGGCAGCGGTCCACAGGTTCATGTGCGACTGCATCACGCCTTTCGGTCGGCCGGTGGTGCCGCCGGTGTACATGATGCTCGCCAGGTCATCGCCGCCGCGAAACGCGTCGCCCACGGGCGTGGCTTCACGAATCAGTTGCTCGTAGGACAGCATGCCTTCTGGCAACGGCCCGTCGCCGATGTGGATCAGCAACGGCCGCACCCTGGCGCTGCCGGCAATGCCTTCGGCCAGGGGCAGGAAGGTGTCGTCGATCAGCAGGATGCGGGTGTCGCAGTCGTCCAGCGAATAGACGATTTCCGGCACGCTCCAGCGAATGTTCACCGGGTTGACCACGCCACCGCCCCACCAGGTCGCCAGGAAATACTCAAGGAACCGGTCGGAGTTCAGGCCCAGCAGACCGACGCGATCGCCGGTCTGCATCCCCAGTTGCTGCAAGGCCCCGGCCAGGCGAGCCACCCGGTCGGCCAGTTCGGCATAGGTGCGGCGGCGGTCGCGAAAGACCGTCGCCACGGCATGGGGACGTTGCTGCAGCACGCGGTGCAGGCCTTGGGTCAGATACATGAGGTTCTCCTGTGAATTATTGTTGTCAGGTAACGAACGCGACTCTGGGGATCAGGTACCGGTGTATTTCGGCGAACGCTGCTCGACCTGTGCCATGCGCCCTTCGGCGTGATCTTCGCTGTCGCGCAGCAAGCCCCAGTGCAGATGGGCCTGGGTGACGAAGTCCCGGGGTGCGAGATGGGCGCTCTGCAAGGCCAGGCGCTTGATCGACTGCACCGCGAGCGGGCCGTTGGCGGCAATGCGCTCGGCCAGGTCCAGCGCCGCTGGCAGCAGACGGTCCCTGGGCAACAGCTCGATGATCAAACCGATGTCCAAGGCCTGCCCGGCGTTGATCGATTCCCCGGTCAGCGCCATTTTCATGGCATGGGCCGCTGGAATTGCGCGCAGCAAGTACTGCACGCCACCGGCCGCCGGAATGGTCGCGTCGCACACCTCAGGCAAGCCGAACGTGGCGCTGGCCGAGGCAATGCGCAGATCGCATTGCAGCGCCAGCTCGAGACCGCCACCCAGGCAGGCACCATTGATGGCGGCAATCACCGGTTTCCAGATGTCCAGGTCACTGAGGTCGAACAGCCGGCTGTAGCCGCCCTCCTCGGCTTCGGTTTCGCGGCTTTTGAGGTTGCCGGCAACAAAACCGGATGCCGCCAGCAACGACTCCTTGTGGCTTGCTCCGCTGCAAAACGCGCGCTCGCCGGCACCGGTCAGGACGATCACCCGCACCTGCTCGTCATCCTGGCAGGCACCCAGGGTCTTGCGCAGGTGCATCAGGTCGCTGACGGTCAGCGCGTTGTTCGACTGTTGCGCATCGAGCGTGATGAGTGCCACGTGATCGATGATCTTGAACTGAATGGCCATGGTGTAACTCCTGCGCTGCGCGATTCTTCATGTTGTTTTTCAGGCGCCAAAACCCAGGCCCAGTTCACGCAAGCGCTCGATGGCCGCGGTGTCGAAGCCCCAGTCGCGCAGTGCTGCGCCGCCATGCTCTCCACGCTCGGGCGCCGGTTGCGGTTGCGCCGATGGCGTGCCGAGGAAACGCGGAGCCGGGACCGGTTGCACCACCCCGTCGACCTCGATGAAGCTGCCACGGGCAATGCCGTGTGGGTGCCTGGCCGCTTCGGCGAGCCCGAGCACCGGCGCAACGCAGGCGTCGCTGCCTTCGAAGGCCTCTTCCCACTGCTTGCGGGTACGGCCGAGGAACGCAGCGGTGAATGCCTCACGCAGCTGTGGCCAACCCGCCCGGTCGTGCTGGCTGGGCAGGTCTGCGTTGGAGAGTCCGAGAATGTCCAGCATCTGCCCATAGAAGCGCGATTCAATCGGCCCGATCGCCATGTACTGGCCGTCACCGGTTTCATAGGTGTCGTACCAGGGCGCACCGCCATCGAGCAGGTTGCTGCCGCGCTGTTCTTTCCAGTGACCACCGGCCAGCAGGCCCCAGATCACCGAGCCCAGCTGCGCCGCACCTTCGGTCATCGCCGCATCGACCACCTGCCCGGCGCCGCCGCGCTGCACATTGACCAGCGCCGCGAGCACGCCCAGCGCCAGCAACATGCCGCCACCGCCGTAGTCACCCACCAGGTTTAGCGGCGGCACCGGCCGACCGCCGGCGGCACCAATACTCGACAGCACACCCGACAAGGCGATGTAGTTCAGGTCATGGCCGGCGCGGTCGGCCATCGGGCCGGTCTGGCCCCAGCCGGTCATACGGGCGTAGACCAGGCGCGGATTGCTCTGTAGCGCGACTTCCGGGCCGAGGCCCAGGCGCTCCATCGTGCCGGGGCGAAACCCTTCGATCACCACGTCGGCGCGCTCAATCAATTCCAGCGCGACGGCGACACTGTCGGGGTGCTTCAGGTCGAGGGTGACCGAACGGCGGTTGCGCCCGGTGATGTCCGCGCGCTTGCCCTCAAGCTTCGGCCCCAGGTCACTGGCCTTCTGCGGCCGGTCGATACGCACCACGTCGGCGCCCATGTCGGCCAACAGCATGGTGCCAAACGGCGCCGGCCCGATTGCCTCAAACTCCACCACCCGAATGCCGCTCAGTACGCCCATCGCCAACGCTCCGTGATTCTTCTGGAGCGCCAGCAGCACTCCTATTGTTGTGCCATCCAGTAGATCAATCCCGGCCCCACCGACCACCACCCGCATCGGGTGGTGGCCGCCAAAGACAGGGTCATCCCGCCCATGGTCTGGGTTACACTCGATGAGATTCGGCGCACTCACAAAACAAAAAAGAATCGGACAGCCCCATGGATAAACACCGCAAGTCCAATGCATCGGACACCCATGCCAGCCAGGTCTTCAATCCGGTTCAGTCCCCGATCGTCAGTACCAAACTGACTCCGCCGCGCAGCGCGGGGCGCCTGATTTCCC
This sequence comes from Pseudomonas sp. GL-RE-26, assembly GCF_019956275.1. Classification (NCBI taxonomy): domain Bacteria; kingdom Pseudomonadati; phylum Pseudomonadota; class Gammaproteobacteria; order Pseudomonadales; family Pseudomonadaceae; genus Pseudomonas; species Pseudomonas sp. GL-RE-26. The sequence continues at coordinate 26,720 of NZ_JAHBDI010000032.1, read as the reverse complement.
GCGAGCGCCTGCAGGAGCAAATGCTCAAGGCCCGCCGCCTGCGTTGCATCGTGCTCAAGGGGCCGGCCGGGTGTGGCAAGACTTCGACCCTGATTGCCTGGCGCCAGGCGCTGTTGCCGCTGGGGTTCGATGTGGCGTGGCTGACGCTGTCGGCCGATGACAACGAACTGGCGCGCTTTCTTGACTATCTGTTGGCGAGCCTCGGCCAGATCGACCCGACGCTCGTGCGCGAAGCGACTCAACTGGAAGGTCGCGGCATCGACAGCGAAGCCGTGGAACGCACTGTCATCACTCTGGTGCGCAGCATTGCCAGCCGTGGCCGTGAGCTGGTGCTGGTACTCGACGACCTGCACCACCTGACAGACGTGGGCATTCATCAGGCCCTGCAATGGCTGATCGACTACGCCCCGGCCAACCTGCACCTGGCGCTGGTATCGCGCAGCGTCGTGCCGCTGTCCCTGGCGCGGTTGCGCAGCCAGGAACTGGTGCTGGAGCTGAACCTGCGGGACTTGCGTTTCACCGCCGCCGAATCCGAACAGTTCCTAAAGGCGCAGTTGGGCGAGATCAGCGCCCGGGACGCCCGGATGATGCATGACCTGACCGATGGCTGGGTCGCCGGCCTGCAACTGCTTGCCGTCAGCCGCAAAAAGAATCGCCCGCCTGCCGCCACAGAGGCAACGTCGGTGCAAGCGCAGCTACGGGACGATCAAGCCTTCGCCAGGTTTTTCGAAGTCGAAGTGTTGTCCCACCTGTCACCGACCGACCTGGACCTGTTGCTGCTCATGGCCGTGTGCAACCGTTTCTGCGCCTCGTTGTGCGCGGCCTTGAGCGGTCACCCGCAGGTGGTTGCCGAGGCGAACGCGCTGCTGACGCGGCTGGAGCGGGACAACCTGTTCCTGATTCCGGTGGACAGCACCGAGCGCGAAACCTGGTATCGCCTGCACCCATTGCTGCGCGAAACCCTGCTCAAGTATTTCGACTCGCGAAGCCACGCCGAGCAGCAAGCGGTGCACGTTCGCGCATGGAACTGGTTCCGCGAGCACAATCACCTGGATGAAGCGGTGCACCATGCGGTCATGGGCGGCGACCCGTCGGCCGCCGCCGATCTGGTGGAACAACACTGCGAGGCGCTGTACGCCCATGGCGACCTGCGCATGTTGATCGAGTTGGTGCGGCTGTTGCCGGTCGAACAGGTACAGGCCCGAGTCAAGCTGCGCATTCTCAAGACGCGGATGCAGCTGTATGCCAGGGACTTCGTGGCCTGCACCGCCAGCCTCGAACAACTGTTTCGCGACGTTCCCGAGAGCGAAGTCCATGACCGCTTCATGATCTCGCTGCTGCGCGCCTCTTTGGCCCTGCAGCGGGATGACACCGATGCGGCCATGACGGTCCTGCCGCAATTGCTCAACCCGCCTGCGGGCAGCAACAGCGTGGCCATCGGCTCCTGTGCCAACATCCTGTCCTGGCTGTACATGCACCGCGGTGAATACGAAAAGGCCCGGCAGGTGCAACTCGACCGGCCGAACCTGCTGATCAATGGCCAGCCTCTGTTGGGGACCACGGCGGGCAGCCTTCAGGGTCGTTGCCTGATCGGCTTGAGCCTGGCCCTTGAAGGCCAGATGACCCAGGCGGAACGGGTTTACCGCGATGTGTTGCATGAAGCCGGCCAATGCGGCAAGGGCGGTGCCGACGCGACTTATCTCTCCGCTGCGCTGCTTGGCGAAGTGCTGTACGAAACCAACGACCTCGACGCCGCGTTCAAGATGCTCTCGGGCTGGATCGACATTCTCGAACGGATCTCGATTCCCGATTCCGTGCTGCGTGTGCTGCAAGTGCTGTGGAATGTGCAATGGCTGGCGGGTAACCATCAGGAGGCCCTGGCGTTCGTCGAGCGCCTTGATGAGTACGCGATCAAACTCGGCCTGGAGCGCCTGCAAGCCTACTGCCTGACCTGGCAGGTGCGCTGGTTGCTGACACTCGGGGAAACCGCACAAGCCCAGGCCAAGCTGGCGCGCCTGGATGCCATCGACGCGCGCCACCCGGACGCCGGGCACACGGCACTCAAGGAAATCCACATCCTGGCCGAGAACGCCCGCGCTCGCTGGCAACTGGCGCAGGGCGACCTGGACGGCGCCTTCGCACGCATAGAGCAGCTGATCCAAACCTGTGAAAGGCACCGCCGCCAACTTGGAGCGGTACGCCTGATGGTGCTCAGTGCCGTGATCGAGTCCGAACGGGGTCACCATGAGCAGGCGCGGGACAAGGTCATGGAGGCGCTGCGCCGAGGGCAACGCTTCGGCCTGGTGCGCAGCCTCATCGACGCCCATCCGGACGGGTTGAAACTGATCTGCGATATCACCAGCCGGGAAGTCCTGGACCCGGTGCTGGCGTTTTATGTCGAACGCTTGCAGGCCGCCGGGGCCACAGCGCCTGCGGTCTCGAAAACCAAGCCCGCCACGGCGGCAACCAGCAAACCGCTGGCGGCCGGGATCGAGCCCTTGAGCGAACGGGAGATCGAAGTGGTTCGACTGCTGGCCCAGGCCCTGCCCAACAAGAAAATCGCCCGCGCCCTGGGGCTGTCCCCGGAAACCGTGAAATGGCACCTGAGCCATATCTACAGCAAGCTCGGCGTCAGCAGCCGCGATGAAGCGGTGGCGCGGGTGCGGGATCTGGAATCGCAGGGTGATCCAGGCACTGGTACTCACTAACTGCCAATAGAGAAACCTGTGGGAGCGGGCTTGCCCGCGAAGGCGGTGTGTCAGTCAACACAGATGTTGAATTTGCTGGCCTCTTCGCGGGCAAGCCCGCTCCCACAGGGATTGTGTTGTCTTCAGTGATTTTTTAACCGCCACCCACCTCGGGTGGCGTTCACTCGCGCCCCCCCACCTATCGTAACCCTCAGATCACAGGCGCAGTTCGCGCCTTGCGTAAGCGCTCGGCCTATGGCCGGCCTGGCATTTTTGAGGAGTCTTGCGTGCACATCGCCCGAACCGTTTTCCGCGACGACCATGAGATGTTCCGCACCACCGTGCGCCGTTTTTTCGAGCGTGAATGCCTGCCGCGCCAGGCCGCCTGGGACAAGGCCGGTCAGGTCGACCGGGAAACCTGGCTCAAGGCCGGCCGCGAAGGCCTGCTCGGCATCACCCTGCCCACTGAATACGGTGGTGGCGGCGGCGATTTCGGCCACTGCGCGGTGTTCAACGAAGAGTTCGCCCGGGCTGGCGTGAGCGGCGCCTACTTCGGCATGCACTCCGACGTGATCGCCCCCTACATCAACCGTTGCGGCAACGAAGAACAGAAACAGAAATGGCTGCCGGGCATCTGCGCAGGCGAAATCATCCTCGCCATCGCCATGACCGAACCCGGTACCGGCAGCGACCTCAAGGCCGTGCGCACCACCGCCGTGCGCGATGGCGACGAGTACGTGATCAATGGCAGCAAGACCTTCATCAGCAACGGCCTGACCGCCGACCTGGTGATCGTCGTGTGCAAAACCGACCCGGCCGCTGGCGCCAAGGGCATCAGCCTGATTGCCGTGGAAACCGGCCGCGCCGGTTTCAAGCATGGCCGCAAGCTGGAAAAGGTCGGCCAGCACGCCCAGGACACCGCCGAACTGTTCTTCGACAACGTCCGCGTGCCGGTGGGCAACCGTCTGGGCGAGGAAGGCCTGGGCTTCAGCTACCTGATGGGTGAGCTGCCGCAAGAGCGTTTCTCCATCGCCGTGTCCGCCGCCGCCAAGCTTGAGCGCCTGCTGGAGCAGACCATCGAGTATGTGAAAGACCGCAAGGCCTTCAACCAGACCGTGTGGGACTTCCAGAACAGCAAATTCAAACTCGCCGACATCAAGGCCCAGGCCACCGCCCTGCGGGTGATGGTCGACTACTACCTGGGCGAACACATGCGCCGCCGGCTGACCCTCGAAGAAGCCGCCATCGCCAAGCTCCACACCACCGAAACCCTGTGGAAATGCATCGACGACATGGTCCAGCTGCACGGCGGCTACGGCTACATGATGGAGTACCCGATTGCCCGCGCGTTCGTCGACATGCGCGTCAACCGCATCTACGGCGGTACCAGTGAAGTCATGCGCGAAATGATCGCGCGCAAGCTCTGAACCTCTCAAACAACAAGGAAAACAACGATGAGCAATAAAGTGTTCGTTGCTGGCGTCGGCATGATCCAGTTCAAGAAACCGGGGACCAACGAGCCCTACGACATCATGGGTGAACAGGCGATTCGCCTGGCCCTGGCCGATTGCGGGCTGGACTTCAGTGACATCCAGCAGGCCTACGCCGGCTACGTCTACGGCGACTCCACCTGCGGCCAGAAAGCCCTGTACCGCGTGGGCATGACCGGCATCCCTCTGATCAACGTCAACAACAACTGCGCCACCGGCTCCAGCGCGCTGTTCCTGGCCCGGCAGGCCGTGGCCAGCGGTGCGGTGGACTGCGCCCTGGCATTCGGCTTCGAACAGATGAATCCGGGCGCATTGAAGTCCGCCTGGACCGACCGCGCCCCGGCCACTGAGCGCGCCCTCAAGCTGACCAACGAACTGGTGGGCATGCCCGACCTGCCGACCGCCATCCGCCAGTTCGCCGGTGCCGGTCACGCGCACATGCAGAAGTACGGCACCCGGCTGGAAACCTTCGCCAAAATCCGCGCCAAGGCCAGCCGCCATGCCGCCAACAACCCGCTGGCCGTATTCCGCAACGTAGTCACCCCGCAAGAAGTCCTGGCTGCGCCAATGTTGTGGGAAGGCGTGCTGACCCGCCTGATGGCCTGCCCGCCAACCTGTGGCGCCGCTGCGAGCATCGTGGTGTCGGAGGCTTTCGCGAAAAAGCATGGCCTGCGCACCGACGTGCTGATGGCCGGCCAGGCCCTGACCACCGACCTGCCGAGCACCTACGACGCCAAGGACATGATCCGCGTGGTTGGTTTCGACATGACGCGCATGGCAGCGGACATCGCCTACAACCAGGCGGGCATCGGTCCACAAGACATCGACGTGATCGAGCTGCACGACTGCTTCGCACAGAACGAGCTGCTGACCTACGAAGGCCTCGGCTTGTGCGCTGAAGGCGGCGCCGAGCAACTGGTCAACGACGGCGACAACACCTACGGCGGCAAGTGGGTAACCAACCCCTCCGGCGGCCTGCTCTCCAAGGGTCACCCGCTGGGCGCCACCGGCCTGGCCCAGTGCTACGAGCTGACCCACCAACTGCGCGGCACCGCCGAACAGCGCCAGGTGCCGAACGCGCGCATCGCCGTGCAGCACAACCTCGGTCTTGGCGGTGCCTGCGTCGTCACCGTGTACCAGAAAAACTGAAGCGACCGGGTAATCAAGGAGTCACTCAGATGATCGACAAAAAACACATCGGCAGACAACTGCCCACCTTCCTCGCCACCGCCGAAGCCGGGCAACTGCGCTTCTTCGCCAAGGCCACCGGGGAAACCAACCCGGTCTACTTCGACGAGCAGGCCGCTCGCGATGCGGGGCATCCGAACCTGCCGTTGCCACCGACCTTTCTGTTCTCGCTGGAATTCCAGATCCCGTCCAACGCCTGGCGCTTTGAGCTGGGCATCGTCACCGCACGCATCCTGCACGGTGAGGAGTCGTTCCGTTATCACCGCATGGCCTATGCCGGCGACACCCTGCGCTTCGACGTGCGCATCGCCGACATCTACGACAAAAAAGGCGGCGCACTGGAATTCGTGGTGCGCGAGACCCGAGTCACCAACCAGCACGGTGAGCACGTCGCGGACCTGCGCAGCGTGCTCGTGCAGCGCAACAGCTGAAGCGGAGAATCCTGATGAACGCGATTAGCCTGGAAAAAATCAACATCGGCGACACCCTGCCACCGCTGGCGCTGCCGCCGATAAACCGCACCACCCTGGCGCTGTTTGCCGGTGCGTCGGGCGACCACAACGCCATTCACATCGACACCGATTACGCGCGCAAAGCCGGCATGGCCGACGTGTTCGCCCACGGCATGTTGTCGATGGCCTACCTCGGTCGCCTGCTGACCCAGTGGGTCGATCAGCGTCAGTTGCGCGAGTTCGGCGTGCGCTTTCTCGGCATCACCCACCTGGGTCATCAGATCACCTGCACCGGCACCGTCGTCGAGCGCTTTGAAGTCGACGGCGAGCAACGCATCAAGGTCGAAGTGCGCACCACCAACCAATACGGCGACACCAAAATTGTTGGTGACGCTGTGATCGCTCTGTAAACAAACCCAAGAATTGAGGAGCAACACCCCATGGCAAAACTCGAAGGCAAAGTCGCACTGGTCACCGGTTCCGGTCGTGGCATCGGCCAGCAGATCGCCCTGAAACTGGCAAGCGAAGGCGCGCGCATCGTGATCAACGACCTGGACGCCGATCCGGCCCATGAAACCGCAGAACTGATCCGCAAGATGGGTGGCGAAGCCGCGGTGTGCCACGGCAACGTCAGCGCCCCGGATTTCGCCGAGCGCTACATCAAGACCGCGATGGACAACTTCAACGGCATCGACATCGTCGTCAACAACGCCGGCTACACCTGGGACGACGTGATCCAGAAGATGACCGACGAGCAGTGGTACGCGATTCTCGACTGCCACATGACCGCACCGTTCCGCATCCTGCGTGCCGCCTACCCGATCATCAAGGCGCAGGCCCAGGCGGACGCCGCAGCAGAGCGCGAAGTGTTCCGCAAAGTGGTGAACATCTCGTCAGTGTCGGCGCTCAACGGCAATGCCGGGCAGATGAACTACTCCTCGGCCAAGGCCGGTGTACTGGGCATGACCCGCGCGCTGGCCCGGGAATGGGGCCGCTTCAAGGTCAACGTCAACGCCGTGGCCTTCGGTTTCATCGAAACCCGCATGACCAGCGCCGACGCCCATGCCGGCGCCACGGTGAACATCGAAGGCCGCGACATCCGCGTCGGCATCAGCCCGGAAGCGGCCAAATCGTTTGCCCAGCGCAACCCGCTGGGCCGCCCGGGCACCACGAAGGAAGCGGCCGACGCCGTGTACCTGTTCTGCTCGCCGGAGTCGAACTACATCACGGCCCAGACCATCGCGGTGGCCGGGAATCTGCAGTAACCGACAAGCACCAAGCAAAACCACTGTGGCGAGGGAGCTTGCTCCCGCTGGGCTGCGAAGCGGCCCCCGACAATCTGTCAGTTGCTGCGTATCGGCAGAGATACGACTGCTTCGCAGCCGAACGGGAGCAAGCTCCCTCGCCACAACTGCCCCCTCGCCACATTGGCTCTGCTGACTTTGAGATCGATGACCGCAGGATCACACCATGAACATGACTGAAACCAATATCCGCCAGGCTGCCATCAAACTGATCTCGCGCAATGGCTACGGCTCGATGAGCCTTCGGCAGCTGGCGGCTGAATCGGGGATCAACCCCTCGACGCTGTACCTCTATTACCAAGGCAAAGGCGAGTTGCTGCTGGAGCTGGTTCTGGAATATTTCCAGGGGATTTCCCAGGCATGGGCACGCAGCCGCCCCGCCGTTGCGCGGGCCGATACGAAACTGCGCACGTTCATCGCCTGCCATGTGCGTTATCACCTGGAACATCAGGATCAGGCCATTCTCGGCAACCTGGAATTGCGCAGCCTGGATGAACAATCCCTGACCCAGGTCCGCCAGGCGCGACGGGTTTACCTCAAGGGTCTGCAAGATCTGCTGGAGCAAGGCGTGCGTGAAGGCTCGCTCAGCTGCGCCGAACCAAAACTGATGGCGCGCACCCTGTTCAACATGCTGACGCATGCCTGTGTCTGGTATCAAGCCGATGGCCGCTGGAGCGTCGACGACGTGATCCGCCATTACTCGGAACTGGTGCTGAAAATGCTCGGTGCCGTGCCCATCGCATCACCTCGCCCACCTCTGCGCCGTGCGGCCATTACACGCCGCACTATGCCGATGGAGGCAGTTTCATGAGCGACCTCATGCAGCCCTTTTCCATGGCCGGCAAAACCGTATTGGTAGCCGATGCCACCACCCGGCTCGGCGCCCATTTCGCCCGGCTGATCAGCCTCGCCGGCGCCCGTGTGGCCCTCGGCGCGCAATACCCTGCGCAACTTGAGCAGCTGGTAGCCGACCTGCGCTGGGAGGGTGGTGAAGTGCTGATCGTCAGCCTCGACAGCGCCCGCCGTCCCAGCATCGAAGCGGCGCTTGAGGCCGTCGAGGAACGCTTCGGCAGCATCGATGTACTGATCAACAACAGCGCCGAGCGTGAGCATGTGGTGCTGAACAATCACCTGGTCCATTGCACCAGCCTGCACATGATCAAGGCCGAACGTGGCGGCAGCATCGTCAACATCGAACCGCCGCCCCGACCGATCAGTGAGCCCAACCCTTGTTTGCGCTCCAACAGCAGCCTGATCCGCATGAGCCGGGCCATGGCCCAGTCACTGACGCCGCACCGGATCCGGGTCAATGTGATTGCCGCCGGACGCGGCAACGACGCGGGTCTGCAGGAACTCAACGGTCCCTTGCTGTTGCTGGCCAGTGGCGCGGGTGCCAGCGTCACCGGTGCGGTGTTGCATATCGACAACCACGCCACCTGATATGGGTGGCGTTTAGTTTCTGACGCCCCTTGAACATCGGAACCGGTCGCCCTGCGCGACGCCCGTCAACAAGGAGCCAGTCAGATGACTCGCATAAAAAAGTGGCTGCCGAAACTCGCCTTGGTGGCGACAACGGTCATGGCAATGGCGGCGAATGCCGCTGACAAACCCAACATCCTGGTGATCTTCGGCGATGACATCGGCCAGACCAACATCAGCGCCTATTCCATGGGTGTGGTCGGCTACAAGACACCGAACATTGATCGCATCGCTCACGAAGGCATGCTGTTCACCGACTACTACGCGGAGAACAGCTGCACCGCCGGGCGCTCTTCGTTCATCACCGGCCAGTCACCGCTGCGCACCGGCCTGACCAAGGTCGGCGTGCCAGGGGCGCCGATCGGTATCCAGAAGCGCGACATCACCCTCGCCCAGGCCCTCAAGTCCCAGGGTTACGCCACCGGCCAGTTCGGCAAGAATCACCTCGGCGACCGCGACGAATACCTGCCGACCAACCACGGTTTCGATGAGTTCTTCGGCAACCTGTACCACCTCAACGCCGAAGAAGAACCCGAGCGCCCGTACTGGCCCAAGGACGACCCGGACTTCGTCAAATCCCGGACTCCCCGTGGCGTGATCCACAGCTACGCCGACGGCAAGATCGAAGACACCGGCGCACTGACCACCAAGCGCATGGAAACCATCGACGACGAAACCACCGCCGCCGCGCAGGCGTTCATCGAGAAACAGGCCAAGGCGGACAAACCGTTCTTCGTCTGGATGAACACCACCCGCATGCACGTGTTCACCCACGTGCGCGAGTCGATGAAGGGCCAGAGCGGCATGCCCGGCAACGATTACGCCGATGGCATGATCGAGCACGACGGTGACGTCGGCAAACTGCTGAAAACCCTCGACGACCTGAAAATTACCGACAACACCATCGTCGTCTACACCACCGACAACGGCCCGAACCAGTTCTCCTGGCCGGACGCGGCGACCACGCCGTTCCGTAACGAGAAGAACTCCAACTGGGAGGGTGCCTATCGCGTACCGGCGATTGTGCGTTGGCCGGGCAAGATCAAGGCCGGTGAAGTGTCCAACGAGATGTTTTCGGGCATGGACTGGTTCCCTACCCTGCTCGCGGCGGCTGGCGATACCGAGGTGAAGGACAAGCTGTTGAAAGGCTGGTCACCTATCTCGGGCGGCACCAGTTTCAAGGTGCACCTGGACGGCTACAACCAGTTGCCCTACCTGACTGGCCAACAGCCTAAAGGGCAACGCCGCGAGTTCTACTACTTCAACGACGACGGCGTGCTGGTGTCCATGCGCTTCGACAACTGGAAAGTGGTCTTCGCCGAACAGCGCGAACCGGGTGGTTTTGCGGTATGGAGCAGCCCGTTCGTGCCGCTGCGGGTGCCCAAGCTGTTCAACCTGCGCATGGACCCGTATGAGCGGGCTGACCTGGTCTCGGACCAGTACAACGACTGGCTCGTGAAGAACTCCTACCTGCTGGCCGCAGGTGTGGCCAAGGCTGCGCGCTTCCTGCAGACCTTCATCGAGTACCCGCCGAGCCAGAAACCCGCCAGTTTCAGCGTTGATCAGATTCGCGCGGCGGTCGATGCGAAAATCGAAGAGAGGCAGAAAAACCAGGCCAAACCCTAAGCGCCTCTCCAAGCCGACGCCGACTGAATGCCAACGGCCAACCCGCCCAGGTGAAATTAAGCTTGGGCTAAGGTTGTTCCTTTAATCTTCGACACTTTCGGGTCGTCGAGCATTTCGAAGATGGGTAGTGTCGATACAAACGCCAAACCTCCGTTCAGCATCGTTCTGGTTAATTACAAAACCCCGGAGCTCACCAGGATCTGCCTGGAGCTGTTGCAGGAGCATGTCCAAAAAGCCGGCATTGCGGTCTGGGTGGTCGACAACGGTTCGGCGGACGCCAGCGTCGAATATTTGCGCTCGCTCGACTGGATCAACCTGATCGAGCGCGATGCCCCTACCAAAGAGCCGGGGCACATCGCCCACGGCAAAGCGCTGGACATGGCGCTGGCCAGGGTCAGCACCGACTATCTGTTCCTCATGCACACCGACACGTTCGTCTTCGATGCAAACGTCTTTGCGATGATGATGGAGCACTGCACCAAGGATCAAAACGTCATCGCGGTCGGTTGCACCGAGCAACTCAACCGCGGACTGCCAAGGACCGTTTGGCGCTTCACCTCACGCCTGATCAAGCACCACTACCGACGCTTGAAGCAATCGCTGGGCCTGCGATCAAAGGAGCCGAAACCCTACCGGGAAACCTACGTGAAAAGCTTTTGCACGCTGTGGAATGGCAGACTGATGAAGCAGCAGGGATTGCATTTTCAGATCGATGACCGTGTGCCCGGTTATGAGCTGCAAGACCGCGTGATCGGGCTTGGCTACAAAGTCGTGTTTCTTTCTCCCGGCAAAATCTTCAAGTACCTGGATCACGTCCAGTCCGGCACCGTCGCTGCTGCGGGCGGCTATGGCCAAGATCACCGGCGGACCAAAATGTACCAGGACATTCTCAAGCGCTTCGGCGCGACCAACTCCTCGATGTCTTGAATAAACCCGCACCACAAAAAAGCCCACTGATCGTTGCCGGTTCAGTGGGCTTTTGTGCATCAGGCTAACGCTGATTCACTGCTTCATGATGAACGTCGCCAGGCTTTTCAGGTCGTCCGAGCTCAACTGCGCGAACGGTGGCATGGGCACATCCCCCCACTTTCCGCTACCGCCGTGCTGAATGCTCGACATTACCCGGGCCAGCCCCTGCGGGTCATTGGCATACTTGGCCGCCACATCGTGATAGGCCGGGCCGACGACCTTATGATCGACCGCGTGACAGGACAGGCAGGCGTTGTCCTGGAGCAAGGCCGAGGCAACTTTCGCTACCGACACCGTGGGTGGCTGATCCGCCGGCGGGTTGGAGACCGCCTGAACATCGGCATCGCTCGCCTTCGCACTGCCGTAAGTCACCGCCAGGTAAGCACCGATAACACTCACATCCTGGTCGCTGATCGGAGCGCCGTACACGTGCTGCATCTTGCCCGCTTCGGCGGTCCACTGCGCCAGGCTCATGCCCGGCGGCTGGAAGTTGATGTAATCGGCCGAATGGCAGACAGAACACTTCTGCTGCGCCAAAGCGTAGCCAGGCATCGTGCTGGGCTTGAACACCGCCGTTTCAGGCGGCAGCGTAATGGACAGCGGCGCGGCGCCAGCCAGGGTGGTGAGAAAAACCGGAGCCGCGCAGAGCAAGGCGGTCATGCATTTCACAAGTTTCATGCGGCCCTCCTCAGGCGACGGTCACGTGGGTGGTTTCGACGACGTGGCGGCGGTAGCCAGCGGGGTTCCAGTCGGCTTGCAGCGGCTGCGTCTCGCCGGCACTGTTGCTGGCTCGCACCATCAACAGAGTGGCGCCCTTGCTGGTAAAGGTGATCGGCAGTGTCCACTCACGAAAGGAGAAACGGCCAAGGTCCTGCCCGACTTGGGTCTCGCGCCAGGTTTTTCCACCGTCGATCGACACCTCAACCTTGTTGACCCCAACGCCCCCGTCGAAAGCGATGCCCTTGAGCAGCACGCTTTTGTTCAGCGGCATTACATCGCCGTGTTTAACGCTGGTGATGAAACTGCGCACCGGCAATTTGGAAATCGGCAGGGTTTTCGCCGCCGTGGTGCCGGGGGCAATGCAGAAGCAATCGTTATCTGGAACCCGGTAACCCTTGGCCATGAAGAAACCGTCGAAGGTATGGTCGACGACTTCGATCTCACTCAGGTGCTTGACCCAGTACGTGCCAAAATAGCCTGGCACCACCAGACGAATCGGGTAACCGTTGAGAAATGGCAGGTCGGTGCCATTCATCGACCAGGCGATCATCGGCTCGCCGTCCATGGCATGGCTGATGTCCAGCGCCTTGATGTACTCCGGCGTGCTTGGCAGCACGGGTTTATCGAGCCCACGGAAGGTCACTTGTTTGGCCTCGGCTTTTACCCCCGCCTTTTCCAGCACAGCCTTGAGCGGTACCCCCACCCACCGCGCATTGCCCATTGAGCCATTGCCCAACTGAGCACCGAACACCCGAGGCATCGAGAAGCCACGGCTGTTGCCCGAACACTGATTGACGGCCACCACTTCCACCGGTTCGGCGAGGGCCTTGAGCTCAGCGAGGGACAATGACAGCGGCGTGTCGACCGAGCCCTTGATCGTCAGGCGGTAGCTGTCCGGATCGATGCTGGTCGGGAAATTGGCCAAGTGGTAACGCACGAAAAAGGCGTCATTAGGCGTGATCGGCCCTTCGTTGAAGACGGGGAATGGCGTCTCCAGATGCGGCGGCCGCGTGGTCACCAGGGTCAACGGGCGTTTTTGCGGGTATTGCACCAGCGGTCGTGGGCCGGCGGCAAAGGTCACTTCCTCCGCGGATTCGCTGGCCGCTGCGGATTCGTCGGCTGCCCTGGCCAGGCTTGCCAACGGCGAGGCCGCCAAAGCCAGAGTGAAAGCATCGCGTAAAACCCGCCGACGGGTCGGTTTGCTGTTGTCTACAAAGCTGAACTTCATTCTGCGCTCTCTATGATTTGTTTTATTGAGATGCAACTGACTGTGGGAGCGAGCTTGCTCGCGATGTCGTTAACGATAGCGCGTGCTTACTGACTAACCGTAGCGCACTTGAGTCAATCGTCGGAACGCCGCCCGGAGCAAGCTCGCTCCTACAAATTCCCGCCAGGGCGGAGAGGTATCAGGCTTACGGTTTCGCCTTACCGTGGTCGGTAAACAAATCAGTATCGTCAGGGCCAAACTGTCTGCTTCTCATTGAGCGTCAGTGACTTGACAATTGATGACAGGCCCCCCCGTTATGGACGGCGTAGACACTCCGGGTTCAAAGCGCTGCCTGTGCCATCGCCCACAAAAAAGCCCACTGACCGTCGCCGGTTCAGTGGGCTTTTTTTGATCCAGCAGTCTAATTAGAGAGCCATATCACTCGCAGCATTAGCCTTCGGTGCCTTAACAGCAGTGTCGACAGTCACTGGTGTCACGGCCGGTGCGATCACCGCGGGTGGCGGAGTCAGTTCCAGCACCTTGGCGGTGTAGGCCCACTCTTCAGCGACTTTCTCAGGGCTGGCGTTCAGCTGAGTGCCGTAGCTCGGTACGATCTGGTGCAGTTTTGCCTGCCAGTCAGGGGTCGCGACCTTGTCCTTGAAGACTTTCTGCAGCACGGTCAGCATGATCGGTGCAGCGGTCGATGCGCCTGGGGAGGCGCCCAGCAGGCCGGCGATGCTGCCGTCTTGGGAAGCGACGATTTCGGTGCCCAGTTTCAGCACGCCACCGGCGGCTTCGTCACGCTTGATGATCTGCACGCGCTGGCCGGCTTGCCACAGGCGCCAGTCTTCAGCCTTGGCGTTCGGGAAGTACTCTTTCAGAGCGTTCATGCGGTCTTCGTCAGACAGCATCAGCTGGCCTGCAAGGTACTCGACCAGCGGGTATTCCTTGATGCCGACCTTGGTCATTGGCCACACGTTGTGCGTGGTCGTGGTGGTCAGCAGGTCCAGGTACGAACCTTCTTTCAGGAACTTGGTGCTGAAGGTCGCGAACGGGCCAAACAGGATCACGCGCTTGCCGTCCAGCACGCGGGTGTCCAGGTGCGGAACCGACATCGGCGGAGCGCCAACGGAGGCTTTGCCGTAGGCCTTGGCCAGGTGTTGCTCGGCGATGGTCGGGTTCTCGGTCACCAGGAACGAGCCTCCTACCGGGAAGCCTGCGTATTCCTTGGCTTCAGGAATGCCGGACTTCTGCAGCAGGTGCAGGGCACCGCCGCCGGCGCCGATGAACACGAACTTGGCGTCGGTTTCGGTCTTGCTACCGTCTTTGAGGTTCTTGTAGCTGACGCGCCAGCTGCCGTCTTCGTTCTTGGTGATGTCCTGCACTTCGCTGGACAGCTTCAAGTCGAACTTCGGTGTGGTTTGCAGGTGTGCAACGAACTGGCGGGTGATTTCGCCGAAGTTCACGTCAGTACCCAGCGGACTCCAGGTGGCCGCGATCTTCTGGCTCGGGTCACGCCCTTCCATCATCAGCGGCACCCACTGCTTGATCACAGCCGGGTCTTCGGAGTACTGCATGCCAGCGAACAGCGGGCTCGCTTGCAGGGCTTCGTAGCGTTTTTTCAGGAACTTGATGTTGTCATCACCCCACACGAAGCTCATGTGCGGCGTGGAGTTGATGAACGAACGCGGGTTCTTCAGCACGCCTTGCTGAACCTGCCAGGCCCAGAACTGACGGGAGATCTGGAACGCTTCGTTGATTTCAACGGCCTTCGGGATCGAAACCTTGCCGTTCTCGTCTTCCGGGGTGTAGTTCAGCTCGGCCAGGGCGGAGTGACCGGTACCGGCGTTGTTCCAGCCGTTGGAGCTTTCCTGGGCGACGCCGTCGAGGCGCTCGACCATTTCCATCGACATGCCAGGTTCCAGCTCATTGAGCCACACACCCAGGGTCGCGCTCATGATGCCGCCGCCGATCAGCAGCACATCGACTTTCTTTGCCTCTTCCGCGTGGACGGAAGACATCCCCATGGACAAAGCCAGCCCCAGCAGGGCCGTGTTCACTTTCTTAAACATCTGTAGCACCTATGATAAAACGCCATCCGCCCTTCCATCCTCACGCGCACAGCCCCATGTTTCACGGCAGTCACGGGTGCGGCACTCAAGGATTGCAGGGTGGGCACACAAGGCCGATGAACCGCATCGGCCCCACTTTAATGTCCCTTCTGAACTGACTTTTTATCTTTATTGGCTTCAGCTACTTGAGCGACAGTGATTCCGTCGGCACGTCTCAAGGACATGCAAACTGAACAGGTCAAACCAAGTTGGCGCGAAGAATATCACGACAAGGCTCACCCGCGCGTCTGTTCCAGACCGGTTAGTCCGGGCCCGGGCGCCCGGCCTTCTATACTCATCCTGTTTTTCACCATGAGTGTGTGAGGAACAGCCTTGAGCGAAAGTAACAGCCATGAGCGATAGGAGCAGTCATGAGCGACAAAGACGATCTGCGCAAGTACTCCTCTCAAGTGATCGACGGCGTGGAGGCCGCTCCGGCACGCGCTATGTTGCGGGCCGTGGGCTTTACCGATGCAGACTTCACCAAGCCGCAGATCGGCATCGCCTCCACCTGGGCCATGGTCACGCCCTGCAACATGCACATCGACAAGCTGGCGCTCGAAGCTGAAAAAGGCGCGAATGCCGCCGGTGCCAAGGGCGTGATCTTCAACACCATCACCATTTCCGACGGCATCGCCAACGGCACCGAAGGCATGAAGTATTCGCTGGTGTCCCGCGAGGTGATCGCTGACTCTATCGAAGTGGTCACCGGTTGCGAGGGTTTCGACGGCCTGGTGGCCATCGGCGGCTGCGACAAGAACATGCCGGGCTGCCTGATCGGCATGGCACGGCTGAATCGCCCGTCGATCTTTGTCTATGGCGGCACCATCCAGCCGGGCGCCGGCCACACCGACATCATTTCCGTGTTCGAGGCCGTGGGCCAGCACGCGCGGGGCGATATCAGCGAGATTCAGGTCAAGCAGATCGAGGAAGTGGCGATTCCCGGCCCCGGTTCCTGTGGCGGCATGTACACCGCCAACACCATGGCCTCGGCCATTGAAGCACTGGGCATGAGCCTGCCCGGCTCCAGCTCCCAGGACGCCATTGGCGGCGACAAGGCCTCGGACAGTTTCCGCGCCGGCCAGCAGGTGATGGAGTTGCTCAAGCTCGACCTCAAGCCTCGCGACATCATGACCCGCAAAGCCTTCGAGAACGCCATTCGCGTGGTGATCGCCCTCGCCGGCTCGACCAACGCTGTGCTGCACCTGCTGGCCATGGCCAACGCGGTGGATGTCGAACTGACCCTGGATGACTTCGTCGAGTTGGGCAAGGTTTCCCCGGTGGTCGCCGACCTGCGCCCCAGCGGTAAATACATGATGAGCGAACTGGTGGCCATCGGCGGCATTCAACCGCTGATGAAGCGCATGCTCGAGGCCGGCATGCTGCACGGCGATGTGCTGACCGTCACCGGCCAGACCCTGGCGGACAACCTGGCCAGCGTGCCCGACTACCCGGCCGGCCAGGACGTGATCCGGCCTTTCGACCAGCCAATCAAAAAGGACTCCCACCTGGTCATTCTGCGCGGCAATCTCTCGCCCACCGGCGCCGTGGCCAAGATCACCGGCAAGGAAGGCCTGCGCTTCGAAGGCACGGCCCGGGTCTATCACGGCGAGGAAGGTGCGCTGGCCGGCATTCTCAATGGCGAAGTGCAGCCCGGCGACGTGATCGTGATCCGCTATGAAGGCCCTAAGGGCGGCCCGGGCATGCGCGAAATGCTGTCGCCGACGTCGGCGGTCATGGGCAAAGGCCTCGGCAAGGAGGTGGCACTGATCACCGACGGACGTTTCTCCGGTGGGTCCCACGGTTTCGTGGTCGGTCACATCACGCCGGAAGCCTTTGAAGGCGGGCCGATTGCGCTGGTCGAGAATGGCGACAGGATCATCATCGATGCAGAGACCCGGCAGATCACGGTGGATGTCTCCGATGCGGTGCTGGCCGAGCGCAAGTCGCGCTGGGTGCGGCCGGAATCGAAATACAAGCGCGGGGTGTTGGCCAAATATGCGAAGACGGTGTCCAGTGCATCGGAGGGCGCTGTGACCGATAAATATCTTTAATCCCCGACCTGTAGGAGCTGGCTTGCCAGCGAAGGCGGCCTTGAATTGTGCATCGATCTTTCGGACCTCTTCGCCGGCAAGCCAGCTCCTACAATGCTCTGCAACCTCAAAGCCCGCGACAGCTGCCCCGGCCAAAGCGGTCTGCCCGATCACCTTGCTGTGGTCATCGAGTGTTCTTGCGCCATGCCGCGCAAAGACACCAGCAACAGACTGACAAACGCACCGGCGACCGCGATGGCCATGTCCTTTTGCGAATCCCACGGGTCGTTTTGCGCGCCGACGAAGGCGGTCGCCGTGTCATTGCCCAGGAAGGCCCCGCCGATCCATTCCACCAACTCATACACGGCGGAGGTCGACAGCATGATGTTCAGGGTCACGAAAAACAGCCAGAACCCGCGCAGCGGCGTCAGTCGCCGCAGGACTTCACGCACCGGATAAGCCAGCAGCAGCCCGTAGCTCAGATGCACCAGTCGGTCGTAGTGATTGCGGTGAACACCAGGCGCCCGGTCGAAACTGAAGCCCAACCACGCCGAAGACCAATGATCGTAAGGCACCAGAGAATAGGTGTAGTGGGCGCCCAGTTCATGCACGCACAGAAACGCAAACACCAGCGTGATGGACATCGCCGACAAGCGGAATCGCCGAGAAACCGCGACCAAGGTCCCCACCAGCAACAGCACCAGCAGGTTTTCCAGCGCCCAGTCCACCCGGCTGCGGGGAGAAAACCCCGACACTCCGACAATCAGCACAAACACCATGAGCAACGTCAGGTCGAGCCGTAAACGCGGGTCAAGCTGCATGGCGCAATACCTCAAAGTCAGGACATCGCCCTTTTAACTTCGAGGCAAGGGTGCCAGGCAAGTTCGCTTTTTTCCTTCACCTCATGATAGGTTGTACGATGACTGACGAATGTTCTTCCAATCATCGCGCTATCCCTACAACAACAAGGAAACACCCATGAAAAAAGCAAAAGTGCTGATCGGTTTTCTGTGCCTGTTCAGCGGCTACGTCGCCGCCACCCCGGCTGTCGCAGACAAGGACGTGGCCCAGGCGGTCGACCACCTGACCCAGGCCATGCTGCACAAAGACATCCCGGAGCTGAACGCCTTGACCGCCGAAAACCTGACCTACGGGCACTCCAGCGGCAAGATTCAGGACAAGCAGGCCTTCATCGCCGACATCGAAACCGGCAAAAGCGCCTTCAAGACCCTTGAAATGCAGAACCAGACCATTACCGTCTCCGGCGATGTCGCACTGGTCCGTCATCACTTCTCGGCGCAAGCGCTCAAAGGCACTGAAGTGGTGCCAACGGAAATCGAAAACTTCCAGATCTGGCAAAAGCAGGACGGTAAATGGCTGTTGGTAGGACGTCAGGCGTTCAAGTTCTGATGTACGCGTAAAGAAGCCGCACCGCTAGACCTGTGGGAGCGAGCTTGCTCGCGATGACGGAACGTCAGTCGACAGCATAGGTGTCTGACACACCGCTATCGCGAGCAAGCTCGCTCCCACAGGGGAATATGCAAGGTCAGTTGCCCTTCCACTCCCGCGGGCTCATCCCGGTCTTGCGCCGAAACGCCCGGGCCAGCGCCGAGGGACTTTCGTAGCCGACCTCCTCGGCGATCAACGCAATCGGTCGACCTTCGCGCAGGCGTTTCTGCGCCAGGCTGATGCGCCAGCTCACCAGGTAATCCACCGGCGTCTGCCCGACCACCCGGCGAAAGTGCTCGGCGAAACTGGCCCGCGACATGTTGGCGGCGACCGAGAGCTCGGCCACGCTCCAGGCCTTGGCCGGGTTTTCGTGCATCAGGCTCAGGGGCCGCGCCAGGCGCGCATCGGCGAGGCCGGCCATCATGCCCGGTTGCTGGCCAGTGGTGCTCAAGATGTGCCGCAGTAACAGAATCACCAGCAGCTCGAACAGGCGATCCATCACCGCTTCGCGTCCGCACGTACCGTCAAACGCCTCGTTGAACAGCCATTCCAGGGTCCCGGCCAGGGTCGGGATTTCATCGAGCTTGAGCACCAGATAATCCGGCAGCGCCGCCGCCAGGGCATTGCCCGCTCCGCCGTCGAAATCCAGGGTCGCGCACACCAGTTGCGTGCCGGACGCTTCAGACGCGAACAGGCGATGTCGATAGGGCCGGGGGAAAAAGATCAGGCTCGGTTCGGTCAGTTGCAGGTCCGGCTGGTCGCCCATCTTGAGCAGCAACTCGCCCGCTTGAAGCAGGTGCAAATGACCGCTGGTCTGTTGGCCGTCGTAGGCGGCGGTGCCGCAGAACGTACCGCTATGGAAGGTGCCGGCATTGACGCCGAAGTGTGTGAGCAACGTGGACAAGCGATCCATGACAGGCTCCCGGAAGCAGTTCTGGACGATCTGTCGCATATCCTCGACGATTTGCACCCAATACGCCAGACCTTCTCCCTAACATGAGCTCCGTACCCAGCGCATTCCGCGCCTTACACCACGGAGTATCACCATGACCCGCATTGCCCCGATCAGTCTGGAACACGCCACCGACGCCACCCGCCCGCTGCTGGAAGGCGTGCAGAAGAAAATCGGCTTTCTGCCCAACCTGTTCAAGGTACTGGCCCACGCCCCGGCGGTGCTGGCCTCGTATCTGCAAAACTCGGCCGCACTGGGCAAGACGTCCTTGAGCGCCACGGAAAAAGAAGCGGTGTTCCTTGCCACCTCGCAGGTCAACGGCTGCGACTACTGCCTGGCCGCTCACACGCTGTTCGCCAGTAAGGCCGGGCTGTCGGGCCAGGACATTCTCAGCGCACGTCAGGGTGAGCTCAACGCCTATGCCACCCTCGCCCGCCAAGTCACCGAAAGCCGTGGTCACCTGACGGTCGAACAGATCGCCACAGCCCGTGCTGCCGGCATCGATGACGGCAAGATCATCGAAGTGATCGCCCATGTGGCCTCGCAGACATTGACCAACTACCTGAACAACGCAGCGTTGACCGACATCGACTTCCCGGCTATCGACGCCTGAATGAATCGTTGACTCAGGCAAACGAGTAACCGTGGCGAGGGAGCTTGCTCCCGTTGGACTGCGCAGCAGTCCCAGCTTCTCGTATGAAGAGCCGGGGCCGCTTCGCTGCCCAACGGGAGCAAGCTCCCTCGCCACAGGTGCAGTGTCACATCTGATTGACCGGAATCACCAGTCGGTCAGGTATTGGTTTTCAACTTGGTCCACAGCCGCGTGCTCAACCGTGCGATAGCCGCGGGCAAGTCCTCGACGGTAAACAGCTTGTCCATCACGCTCTTCGGCGGATAGATTGCCAGGTCCTGCTTCACCGCCGGGTCGACGAAGGCATCCGCCGCACTGTTGGGATTGGCGTAATGGATGCTGTTGCTGATGTTGGCAATCACCTTCGGCTCCAGCAGGTAGTTCATGTAGGCGTAACCGTTCTTCTCATGCGGCGCGCTCTTGGGCATGACCACCATGTCCAGCCACAACGTGGAACCTTCGTCCGGGATCGAGTAGGCAATATCGATCCCGTTTTTCGCCTCCCTGGCGCTGGCGGCGGCCTGCACGATGTCACCGTTGAATCCGATCACCGCGCAGACGTTGCCGTTGGCCAGGTCGCTGATGTACTTGGAGGCATGGAAGTACTGGACGTAAGGCCGGATCTTCAGCAGCGCCTGCTCGGCTTTCTTGTAGTCGGCCGGCTCATGGCTATGGGGCGGCAGGCCCAGGTAATTGAGGGTGATCGGCAGGATCTGCGTCGGGTTGTCGATGATCGCCACCCCACACTCGCTGAGCTTCTTGATGTTGTTCTCGTCGAAGAACAGGCTCCAGGAATGGGTGACGTCGGTATTGCCGAAGATCGCCTTGATCTTCTCGACGTTGTAACCGATGCCCGCCGTGCCCCACATATACGGATAGCCGTACTGGTTGCCCGGGTCGTTGACCTCAAGCTTTTTCATCAGCGCCGGGTCGAGGTTTTTCCAGTTGGGCAACTGGCTCCTGTCGAGTTTCTGGATGGCGCCGGCCTTGATCAGGCGCGACAGGAAGTGGTTCGACGGGCTGACCACGTCATACCCGGTGTTGCCGGTCATCAGCTTCGATTCCAGCACTTCGTTGCTGTCGTGGATGTCGTAGGTCGCCTTGATCCCGGTTGCCTGGGTGAAGCTGGGCAAGGTGTCGTCGGCGATGTAGCCGTTCCAGTTGGAAATATTGACGGTTTCGTCGGCATACGTGGCGGCGGAAAAGGTCGAGATCAGGGCCACAAGGGAAAGCGTATTGACGCGCATGTTGAATCACCTTCGATGGGAAGTGCTTTTGTTCTTGTTGTGAAATGGGTGTTTTCAGATTTCGCTTCTGGCCCGGACCGTTTCCACGCGCATACGCAGCATGGCACCGATGTCGAGCAACGGCTTGGGCGGCAGCCAGCCGGGCTGCGCCCGTTGAATGACCGACTGCGTCAGCGGCGAATCACGACCCGAGGCCCACTCCGCCAGCAAGCGGCCCCACAACGTGCCCCGCGCCACGCCGGAACCATTGCACCCGGCCACGGCGAAAACGCCCTCCTCGACTTTGCCGAAATACGGCTGCCCGGAACGCGAAGCGCTGAGATGGCCGGTCCAGGTGTATTCGATGTCCTGCTCGCCAAGCATCGGGAAACGCCGTTGCAACCCCAGCACATGGTGTTGGCGGCGGGTCGACAATTCGCTCAATGACAGATCCCGGGAGCGGTATTCCGCGGTGTTGCGGATCATCACCCGGCGATCCGGGGTCAGGCGCACCGTGGCCCCGAGCGGACGGGTCGACAGCACGCCCCAGGACGCTGGCGCACCGAGGGCTTCAAACTCTTGATCGCTGAGGGGCCGCGTGAGGCTGGCGCTGAGTTCCATCGCGAATGTACCGCTGTCATCGATGCCCGCGCGGGGGATGAAGGCGTTCAGGCAGACCAATACCTGTTTGGCCTCGACACAACCGTTTTGGCCCCGGGCGCGAATTTGGCCGTTGCCCTGGCGCTCAAGGCCTGTGATATCGGTGTTCTCGTAGACCGTCACTTTCGGCGGCAGGGCATCGAGCAAGCCCCGAGCGTACTTCGCCGGTTGCAGCAGCGCATTGCCGTTGCCGCACCAGATCGCGGCGCGGTAGTGCCGGCTGCCGAGTTTTTCGAGCAACGACTCGCCTTGCAGAAACTGCGCGCTGGCGCCCACGGCACGCAAGGTCTGCAGCTTGGCATCGACCTGGGTCAGCTTGCGCGGATCGCTGACGGCAAAGAAATAACCCGACTCCCTGAAATCGCATTCGATGCCATGGCGGGCAATCTGCTTACGGACCTCGTCGGCGGCTGCGCGGCCGATGGACGTATCCACTTGATACCCGGCAAACCCGTCGCTACCCAGTAGCTCCCCAGCGGCAGGATGCTCATGGGCCACCACAAAACCGGAGTTGCGCGCCGAAGCGCCTTGCGCAGCCCGCTGCCGGTCAACGACCACGATGCGTGCCTGGGGGTGCAATTGCGCCAGGGCATGCGCCGCACTGAGGCCGGTGATGCCGGCACCGATCACCAGCCAATCGGCCTGTTGCGTGCCCTTGAGCGGCTCACGCAGGGGTGAACTCCCCGCTTGCGCAATCCAGCCACAGATATTTTCCATGTGTCACCTCAGGTTCTTGTTCTGCGTTCCGTCTCGACCCACTGCATGCAGGATTTGCATAAATGGTTTTCGAAGACGGTGGCGATGACTAGAATCTAAAGGCTCCAAACGCGGGCAACCAACGTTATTAAATCATCGAGGTATTCTGAAAACGCATGGACAAGATTCGCCACGTGCCCTCGCTGCAGGGCTTGCAGGCCCTGGTCGAAGTTGCCGGGTCGGGCAGCTTCACCCAGGCGGCGCAAAAGCTCTGCCTGACCCAAAGCGCCGTGAGCCGACAGATCCAGCAACTGGAGAGCCACTTTGGCGTGGCGCTGTTTGTCAGGAGCAGCCGCAGCCTTCAACTGACTGCCGAGGGCGAACAGGTGCTGACCAGCGCCCGCAGCATCCTCGAACAGCTGCGCACCCTCGAAGACCGGCTCGCGCCGAAAAAGCGCCCGTTCCGCATTCGCATGCACGTGTCACTGGCGGTGCGCTGGTTGCTGCCCAGGCTGAGCGAGTTCTACCGGCATCACCCGGACGTATCCCTGGCAATCGAAACCGTGGCCACCGAAGTGGTCGAGCCGGCCAGTGACAGCGATGCCTATATCCTTTACCTGCCCGAGCCGTCCGGAGCGCCGGATTGCCTGACCTTGTTCGAGGAGGCGTTGGTGCCCGTGTGTGCACCAGGGTTTGGCACCCCGACCCGGCCATTGGCTTCGCTGGAGGACCTGTCGGGGTTCGCGTTGCTGCACCGCTCCTCCGATCAACATGACTGGCAGGTCTGGCTGTCAGCCCATGGCGGCAAGTCGTTGCATGACTATCGGCACATCCCCTTCAACCTCGACGAACTGGCGCTCGATGCCGCCGCCCGGGGCCTGGGCGTGGCGATGACCGACATGACCCTGGCCGGTGAGTCGATTCAACGGGGCGAACTGGTGATCCCGTTTGGTGAGCCGTTGAAGACCGGGGGGATTTACTCGCTGTGCCTGCAACCTTCGGCCGCCGCGCATCCGGCCTGCGCACCGGTCATGCAATGGTTCACCGCGCAAACCACTGCATGACCCTGTGGGATTGCTCAATCATCCTCATGCAACTTGATGCCGCGTTTATGCAACACATGGGGCACAACCAGCACCAGCAGCGTCAGGGCGAGGAAGAACGCCGAGATCGGTTGCGTGAGGAACACCGTCCAGTCGCCCTGGCTGATGGACAAGGCGTTGCGCAGTTGTTTCTCGGCCATCGGCCCCAGCAGCATGCCGACGATCACCGGGGCGACGGGGAAGTCGAAACGGCGCATCAGCACCCCGCCCCAGCCAATGCCCAACATCAGGATCAGGTCGAAGGAGGAATGGCGCATGCCATACACGCCGATGGTGGCGAAGACCAGGATGCCGGCGTTCAGGTACGGCCGGGGGATTTGCAGCAGTTTGACCCACAGCCCCACCAGCGGCAGGTTCAACACCAGCAGGATCACGTTGCCGATGTACAGCGAGGCCACCAGCGTCCAGACCAGCTCCGCGGAGGTTTCGAACAGCATCGGCCCCGGTTGCAGGTTGTAGTTCTGGAACGCCGCCAGCAGGATCGCCGCGGTGGCGGACGTCGGGATGCCCAGGGTCAGCAACGGCACCAAAGACCCGGTCGCGCTGGCGTTGTTGGCCGCTTCCGGGCCGGCCACGCCTTCGATGGCACCCTCACCCTTGTTGGCGGAAAACTCCTTGGGGTACTTGCTGAGTTTGCGTTCGGTGGAATAGGACAGAAAGGTCGGAATCTCCGCGCCACCGGCCGGAATCGAGCCAAACGGAAAACCGATCAGCGTGCCCCGAAGCCACGCGGGCACCGAGCGTTTCCAGTCGGCGCGGGTCATCCACAACGAGGTCAGGCGATGCCGTCCTTCGTTTGATTCGGTTTGATAGAGCAGGCTGTACAAGGCCTCGCCCACCGCGAACAAGCCGACCGCCACCAGCACCACCTCGATGCCGTCCACCAGTTCCGGCACGCCGAGGGTGTAGCGGGCAATGCCCGAGGTCGAGTCCAGACCGATCAAACCGATGGTCAACCCGACACCCAGCGAGGCAAACCCGCGCAGCATCGAAGCGCCGAGCACCGCCGACACGGTGGTGAACGACAGCACCAGGATCGCGAAGTATTCGGTCGGGCCGAAATTCAGGGCCAGCCTGGCCACGATGGGCGCAAACAGCGTCAACAAAATCGTGGCGATGGTGCCGGCGACGAATGAGCCGATCGCCGCCGTCGCCAGCGCAGGTCCGGCCCGGCCGTTGCGTGCCATGAGGTTGCCTTCCAGGGCGGTGACCATGGAAGACGACTCTCCGGGCGTGTTGAGCAGGATCGAAGTGGTGGAGCCACCGAACTGCGCGCCGTAATAAATACCGGCGAACATGATTAGCGCGCCGGTGGGGTCGACCTTGGCGGTGATCGGCAACAGCAAGGCCACCGTCAGCGCCGGCCCGATCCCCGGCAACACGCCGATGGCGGTACCGAGCAGGCAGCCGATGAACCCCCACATCAGATTGATCGGCGTCAGCGCCGAGGAAAACCCCATCGCCAGGCTTGAAAGAATGTCCACGGTGTCGATCTCCTTTCAAAGCCAGATGTTGATCAGCGACGGCAGGGAAACCCCAAGCCCGGCGTTGAACAGCCAGTAGATCGGCAGGGTCAAGGCAATGCCGATGGCCAGGTCCCGCAGGGGATGACGGCTGCCGAACCCCCGCGCCGCACAGGCAAACAGCAACCCGGCGGCCAGCACGAAACCGATCAGGTTGATCAGCACCGCCACCCCGACAAGCCCCGCTGTCACCCATGCAGCACCGGTTTTGCCACCCGGCACCGTGGTGGCGTCGTTATCCAGCTCGCGAAAACCGCCACTGACGGCCTGATACCCCAGCAGCAGGCCCACGGCACCCAGAAAGGCTGCCACGACATAGGGGTAAACGTACGCCGGGAGGATGACGAAACCCATTTCGGGCGGAAACCGGTAGGCGCCCATCGCCAGCACGACACTGATGGCGATCAGGCCGATGCCGACCGCCAATTGCGTCGGCACCACTGCGCGCTGTGTGGCCATCTCAGAGCAGCCCGACCTTGACCAGCATGGCGTGCAACCGTACGTGTTCTTCTTCGACGAATTTGCCGAACTCATCGCCGGTCAGCACGCTGGGCGTCCAGGCGTTGGTCTGGAGATTGTCTTGCCAGACCTTGCTGTTGGTGGCGGCCATGACCGCGTCGATCACCTCTTTACGCTGCTGCGGGGTGAGGCCCGCTGCACCGTAAACGCCACGCCAGTTGCCGATCGTCACGTCATAACCGCTCTCCTTGAGGGTCGGTGCATCAATGCCGGGAACCCGCTCCGGCGCGCCGATGGCCAGGACGCGGAACTGACCGGTCTTGATGTATTGGCCCAGCTCGGCGTAACCGCCGGTGATCACCTTGAGCTGGCCGCCCAGCGCCTGGGCAACCACCTCGCCACCGCCACCAAAGGCCACGTAGTTGACCTTGTTGACCGGCACATCCAGCTTGCCCGCCAGCTCGGCGATGCCGATGTGATCCACCGAGCCCTTGGAGCCGCCGCCCCAGGTGATGCTCGTCGGGTTGGCCTTGAAGGCCTTGATCAGGTCATCGAGGGTCTTGTATTCAGACTCCTTGCGCACGGCGATCACGTTGTACTCGGTGAACAGCCGGGCAATGGGCGTCACATCCTTCAGGCTGATCTGCGGTTTGTTCTGTTCGATGCCCGCGACCATGATCGCGCCGACCACCAGCAATGCATTCGGGTCACCCTTGGTGCTGTTGGCAAATTGCGCCAGCCCCAGGGTCCCGCCC
>NZ_JAHBDI010000031.1:0-53142 GCF_019956275.1 Pseudomonas sp. GL-RE-26 | reverse complement strand
GACTCGGGCTGGTCTCAATACTGGATACGATAACCCGGCTTAACCGCTTAACCTGAACCGCCGTATACGGAACCGTACGTACGGTGGTGTGAGAGGACGGCGGATGTAAATCCGCCTCCTACTCGATCCGGGGAATCCCAGGCAACCCCTCCAACCGCACAATGCTGATTCTGTGCCAGCTGTCATTACTGGCCTTTTGACCAAGTCGTTGCAATCCATGTCGAGGGCTGGTTATAGTCGGCGCACAGTGAGTTTCAGGACTCACCTTTTCATCCCTCAATCAAAGATCAGCCCAATGCCTGCATCCCTCATCAACGCGGTAGTCGATTCAGCGGTCAACGCTGGCGTCGTGCCGTGCGGGAATCAGCAGCCCGGGCAGATCAGTCATTACCCCCCACCTGTCAGTAGCACGTCGGTGTGCGCAGTTGCATCACCGCCAGGCGTTGGCATTTCGGGCTGATCAGCTGCCTTCTGCTGTTCCCCATGCCTGCCTGAAAAACTACTGGATTTCAGCTTTTTGCTGAGTTGGCTTTTTGCCTGACTACAGGTGGTATTCATGTTTGTCCTTTCGAAAAAGTCCGCGCTCGCGGCGGCGTCCACGAGCCTGTTCGTTCTGCTGTGGAGCAGCGGGGCGATTTTCTCCAAATGGGGGCTGGCTCACGCGTCGCCCTTTGCCTTCCTGATGTTTCGTTTCGTCATCGCCCTATGCGGCCTGGTGCTGCTGGTGCCGTTGCTCAAGCTGAAGTTGCCCAAGGGCGGCAAACCGATGCTGTATGCGATGGCCACCGGCGTGGTGTTGTTGGGGGCGTATCAGATTTTCTATCTGCTGGCCCTGGACCTTAAAGTCACGCCCGGGGTGATGGCGACCATCATGGGCGTGCAGCCGATCCTCACCGTAGTGCTGATGGAGCGCCAGCGTTCCTGGCGCCGGATGTTCGGTCTGGCCCTGGGGCTGGCCGGGTTGGTCATGGTGGTCTACCAGGGCATCGGGCTGGCCGGGATGTCGCTGGCCGGGATGCTTTTCGGTCTGCTGGCGCTGGCGAGCATGACCTTCGGTTCGATCATGCAGAAACGCATCACCGACAATCCCCTCGGTACACTGCCGGTGCAGTATCTGGCCGGACTGCTGTTGTGCGGGGTTTTCGTTCCCTTTCAGCCGTTTCACTTCGAGCACAGCAGCGGATTCATTCTGCCGGTGCTGTGGATGGGGCTGGTGGTATCGGTGCTGGCGACGCTGTTGCTGTACCGCTTGATCGCCCGGGGCAATCTGGTGAACGTCACCAGCCTGTTTTACCTGGTGCCGGCGGTAACGGCGGTGATGGACTATCTGATCTTCGGCAATCGCCTGGCGATGTTGAGCCTGTTCGGTATGCTGTTGATCATCGTCGGTCTGGTGTTTGTGTTCCGTAAAACCGCTTGATTGCGGGTAAACCCGAGAAGGCCTGGAGCAATACTCTGGGTCTTTGTGATTTTTGGCGTCTGATCAGACGCCTTCGCGGGCAAGCCCGCGAAGGCGTCATCCGCAACGCAACAATTCTACCGGTCAGCCACCAAGCCTGGTTTCACAGCAGCCGGCTTCAACACCAGCCACAACGCCAGCGCAATCAACAACCCGCCATAAATATGCGCCATCGACAGCGGCTCATCGAGAAACAGCGCCCCCCACAACACGCCGAACAGCGGGATCAAAAAGGTCGTAGTCATCGATTTCACCGGACCGATCGAGCTCAGGAGCCGGAAGTAAACAATGTACGCAAACGCTGTGCATCCCAGACCCAACCCCAGCAACGAGAGCCAGACACTCCAGCCGCCCCAGCTCGCGGGTGGTTGGCTGATCACGCTGTAGCCGAACAGCGGCAGCAGGAACAGCGTCGCGCCGAGCATGCTGCCCAACGCGGACAGACGGCTATCGAGACCCCCGGCCTGATCGAGCCAGCGGCGGGCCAGAAACCCTGCAAATCCGTAGCAAGTGGTCGCGAGCAGGCAGGCGACGGCGCCCATCAGCAATTGCATATCGAACGCCACCGGACCGGCACGAGTCAGCACGCCCACGCCGAACAGCCCCAGGAACACGCCGCCGAGTTTGGCGCCAGTGAGCCTTTCATGGAAAAACAGGCCGCCGATCAGCACGCCCATCAAGGGTGTCGTGGCATTGAAAATCGACGAGTAACCGGCTGGCAGCACCTGCGCGGCCACCGAATAGAGCGTCGCCGGGATGCCGGAGTTGATCACACCAAGCAGCATCACGGTCTTGAGTTTGCCCTTGAAATCCCAACTGATGCGCATCAGCCCAAGAATCACCAGCAGTCCGGCAGCGGCTATCGATACACGGAAAAAAGCGGTAGGAATGCTGCCAATCACCGGGGCGATGATGCGCATGAACAGAAAACTCGCACCCCAAATGGCCGCCAGTGACAGTAAACGGAAAATATCGACGGGGTTCACAGCGCGGTCCTTCCTTGGGGGAGGGGCGAAAGTGTTGCTGAGTGTGTGACCGATGGCAACCGAAAACCGGGCATTTAATTCGGCTGGAAAATTGCGCTTCTCCTGCACCCGGTTCACTGGCTAAGCTCAAGCCTCCCGAATTCCCGCAGAGGTCTCACCATGCCGCAGCAATGGCCAGCCGCCGACATCGCCCGCTTGATCCTCGATGGCTTTGACGATTACCGCGAGCATTTTCGCCAGATCACCGACGGCGCCCGGGCCCGCTTCGAACAGGCCCGGTGGCAAGAGACGCAGTCGGCGTCGGCGGCGCGGATCAATCTGTACGAAGACAAGGTCGGTGAAACGGTGGAGCGACTGCGCACCGCGTTTGACGCTGACACCCTGGACGTCAGCTGCTGGCCACTGGTCAAGAGCGCCTACATCAGCCTGATCGACCTGCGCTTCGACGACGAACTGTCCGAGACCTGGTACAACTCGATTTTCTGCGGGCTGTTCAGCCATGACCTGATCAGCGACGGTTGCATGTTCATCCACACCACCCGGCCGAGCCTGCGCCGTGCCCGGGCCGCGCAAACCCGAACCTACAAGCCGCAAGGTCAATTGTCGGCGATGCTCGCCAGCATCTTCGCCGACTACCGCTTCAGCGAGGATTACGCCGACCTGTCCGGTGACCTGAAGCGCCTCGAAGCGCAACTGCGCGAGAACCTGCCGGATTGGGTGTGCAAGGACCCGGAGCTGAGCGTCGAGCTGTTTTCCTCGGTGTTGTACCGTAATAAAGGCGCGTACCTGGTGGGGCGTATCTACACCGCCGATGAGCAATGGCCGCTGGCAATTCCATTGCTGCACCTGGAGGGTCGCGGCATCCAGATCGATGCGCTGATCACCGACGAGGCGGAGGTGTCGATCATCTTCTCGTTCACCCGCTCGTATTTCATGGTGGATGTGCCGGTGCCGGCGGAGTTCATCGGCTTCCTGCGGCGTATCCTGCCAGGCAAGCACATTGCCGAGCTGTACACCTCGATTGGTTTCTACAAGCACGGCAAGTCCGAGTTCTACCGGGCGCTGATCAATCACCTGGCCAACACCGACGACCAGTTCATCATGGCCCCCGGTGTGCGCGGCATGGTGATGAGCGTGTTTACCCTGCCGGGTTTCAACACCGTGTTCAAAATCATCAAGGACCGTTTCTCGCCGTCGAAAAACGTCGACCGCGCCACGGTGATCGAAAAATACCGTCTGGTAAAAAGCGTCGACCGCGTCGGGCGCATGGCCGATACCCAGGAGTTCGCCGATTTCCGTTTCCCCTTGAGCAAGTTCGATCCGGCGTGCCTGGAGGAATTGCTGGAAGTCGCGCCGTCCACAGTGTCGGTGGAAGACGATACGGTGCTGATCCGTCACTGCTGGACCGAGCGCCGCATGACCCCGCTGAACCTCTACCTGGAAAACGCCAACGAGGCGCAGGTGCGCGAAGCGCTGGAAGATTACGGGTTGGCGATCAAGCAACTGGCGGCGGCCAACATCTTTCCCGGGGATATGCTGCTGAAGAACTTCGGGGTGACCCGTCACGGTCGGGTGGTGTTCTACGACTACGACGAGATCTGCTTCCTCACCGAGGCGAACTTTCGCCACATCCCGTTACCGCGCACCCCGGAAGATGAAATGGCGTCCGAACCGTGGTACTCGATCGGGCCGCTGGACGTGTTCCCCGAGGAATTTCCGCCGTTCCTGTTTGCCGATTTCCGGCAACGCAAGTTGTTCGATCAGCTGCATGGCGAGTTGTACAACGCCGATTACTGGAAAAGCCTGCAGGAAGCGATTCGGGCGGGGAAGGTGATTGATGTATTCCCGTATCGGCGTAAAGGGCTGGATAACGAATAGGAACAGTTGCAAGCGGCAAGCTACAAGCGGCAAGTTAGAAGCCGCTTTTAACTTGCGGCTTGTAGCTTGCCGCTTGAAGCTGCTTTTCTGCGACAATCGGCACCCTGCGCCACTAGACGACTGAATTGCGTACCCGATGACCGACGAATCGCCCTCCATCGACAAACTGCTGAAAAACCTCGATCACGCCATGCTTGCCGACCGCCACCGGCTGCGGCGGCAGTTGCTTGAGCTGCGCAAGAAACCCGACGAGGCCAGGCTGGGCCAGTGGGTGACGCGGATGCAGGCGTCCTGCGAGCAGGTGCTGGCGCGCAAGGCCAGTCTGCCGGTGATTCGTTACGACGACAGTTTGCCGATTGCCGCCAAGCGCGACGAAATCAAGAAGGCGCTGGAAAAGCACCAGGTGCTGATCATCGCCGGTGAGACCGGCTCGGGTAAAACCACCCAGTTGCCGAAGATCTGCCTGGAAATCGGTCGCGGCCAGCATGGCCTGATCGGCCACACCCAGCCACGCCGGATCGCTGCGCGCAGCGTCGCCAGCCGGGTCGCCGAAGAGCTCGGCACGCCGCTCGGTGCGCTGGTCGGCTATCAGGTGCGCTTCGAGGATCAGAGCGATTCCAGCACCCTGATCAAGCTGATGACCGACGGCATCCTGCTGGCGGAAACCCAGAACGACCGGTATCTGGAACGCTACGACACGATCATCGTCGACGAAGCCCACGAACGCAGCCTCAACATCGACTTCCTGCTTGGCTATCTGAAAACCCTGCTGCCACGTCGTCCCGACCTGAAGGTCATCATCACTTCGGCGACCATCGACCTGGAGCGTTTCTCCAAGCACTTCGATGACGCGCCGATTGTCGAAGTCTCCGGCCGCACCTACCCGGTGGACACCTGGTATCGCCCGCTGACCCTGGAGCAGGACGAAGAGGGCAACCGCGTCGAGGACGACCTGACGGTGGATCAGGCGATCCTCGCCACCCTCGATGAAATCGCCGCTTATGAGCGCAGTGAACGCCGCAGTCCCGGTGACGTGTTGGTGTTCCTGCCCGGCGAGCGCGAGATTCGCGATGCCGCCGACATGCTGCGCAAGGCCCAGCTCAAGCACACCGAAATCCTGCCGTTGTACGCGCGGCTGTCGCCAGCCGAGCAACAGCGGATTTTCCAGTCGCACCCTGGACGTCGCGTAGTACTGGCGACCAACGTCGCGGAAACCTCGCTGACCGTGCCGGGCATTCGCTATGTGATCGACAGCGGCACTGCGCGCATCAGTCGCTACAGCTATCGCGCCAAGGTCCAGCGCCTGCCGATCGAAGCGGTTTCCCAAGCCAGCGCCAACCAGCGTAAAGGTCGATGCGGGCGGGTCGAGCCGGGTATCTGCATCCGCCTCTACAGCGAAGAAGATTTTCTTGGGCGCCCGGAATTTACCGATCCGGAAATCCTGCGCACCAACCTCGCGGCGGTCATTCTGCAGATGCTGCATCTGCGCCTCGGCGAGGTCAGCGCGTTCCCGTTCATCGAGCCGCCGGATGGCAAGGCCATCAGCGACGGTTACAACCTGCTGCAGGAACTCTCGGCGGTGGATCGCAATAGCCAGTTGACCCCGCTTGGTCGTCAATTGGCACGGCTGCCGGTGGATCCGCGCATGGGCCGCATGCTGCTGGAAGCGGCGAAGCTCGGCAGCTTGCAGGAAGTGCTGATCGTCGCCAGCGCCATGTCGATCCAGGACCCGCGCGAGCGTCCGCCGGAGCGTCAGCAAGCGGCGGATCAGGCCCACGCCCAGTGGAAAGACGTCGACTCGGACTTCGCCGGGCTGGTCAATCTGTGGCGCGGTTTCGAAGAACAGCGTCAGGCGCTGACCGCGAGCCCGCTGCGTAACTGGTGCCGCAAGAATTTCCTTAATTACCTGCGCCTGCGCGAGTGGCGCGACTCCCATCGCCAACTGAGCCTGATCTGCCGCGACATGCAGTTGAGCCTCAACAAAGAGCCGGCGGATTATCCGAAGCTGCACAAAGCCGTGCTGGTGGGGTTGCTCAGCCAGATCGGGCAGAAAACCGAAGACGGCGATTACCTTGGCGCCCGTCAGCGGCGCTTCTGGATTCATCCGTCCTCGGGCATCGGCAAGAAGCGCCCGCAGTGGCTGATGACTGCCGAACTGGTGGAAACCACCAAGCTCTACGCGCGTATGGTGGCGAAAATCGATGCCGACTGGATCGAACCGCTGGCTGGGCACCTGATCAAGAAAAACCACTTCGAGCCCCATTGGGAGAAGAAGCGTGGGCAGGTCGTGGCGTTCGAGCAGATCACCCTGTTCGGGCTGATCGTGGTCGGGCGCCGGCCGGTGCATTACGGCCCGGTCGACCCGGTGGTGTCCCGCGAGTTGTTCATCCGCGAAGCGCTGGTGCGCGACGAGATTCAGTCCAGGGCCAAGTGCCTGACGGCCAACAAGCAATTGCTGGAACAACTCGACGAACTGGAAGCCAAGGCCCGTCGTCGCGACATCCTCGCCGACGAAGAAACCCTGTACGCCTTCTACGACGCGCGACTGCCGGCGGAGATCCACCAGACCGCGACCTTCGACAGTTGGTACCGGATCAACAGCCAGAAAGACCCGCAACTGCTGATCATGCGCGAGGAAGACGTGCTGGCCCGTGAAGCCAGTGAAGTCACCGCCCAGCATTACCCGGATACGCTGCACATCGGCGATCTGGAATTGGCCCTCAGCTACCACTTCGAACCGAATCACCCGCGCGACGGCGTGACCCTGCGCGTGCCGGCACCGCTGTTGCCGATGCTGCCACCGGAACGCCTGGAATGGCTGGTGCCGGGCGTCATCGAAGCCAAGTGCATTGCCCTGGTGCGCAACCTGCCCAAGGCCTTGCGCAAGAATTTCGTACCGGTGCCGGACTTCGTCAAGGCAGCCTTGCAGCGCATGACCTTTGCCGAGGGCTCGCTGCCCCAGGCCTTGGGGCGCGAGTTGCTGCGCATGACCGGTGCGCGGGTCAGCGATGAAGCCTGGGCCGAGGCCGCGCAGCAGGTCGAAAGCCATCTGCGCATGAACCTGGAAATCGTCGACGCCCAGGGCAAGTTCCTCGGCGAAGGTCGCGATCTGGCCGAACTGACGGCGCGTTTCGCCGAGGCCAGCCAGGCAGCATTGGCGGTGCCGCAAACCGCGAAAAGCCAGCAGCCGGTTGAACCGAAAGTGTTCGCCGCCGTGGCCGAGAAAACCCAACAGAAGATCGCCGGGCTGTCGATGACGGTCTACCCGGCGCTGGTGGAAGAGGCCGGCACGGTCAAGGAAGGGCGTTTCTCGACCCCGGCCGAGGCCGAGTTCCAGCATCGCCGTGCCCTGCAACGCTTGCTGATGCAGCAACTGGCCGAACCTGCCAAGTTCCTCCGTGGCAAGTTGCCGGGCCTGACCGAACTGGGCCTGCTGTACCGCGACATGGGGCGCGTCGATGCGCTGGTGGAGGACATTCTGCTGGCCAGCCTCGACAGCTGCATTCTTGAGGGCGAAGACCCGCTGCCCCGTGACGGTGCGGGTCTGGCGTCCCTGGCCGAGCGCAAGCGTGGTGCCTGGACTGAGCACGCCGAGCGTGTGGCGAAATTGACCCTGGAAATACTCAAGCTCTGGCATGGCCTGCAAAAACGCTTCAAAGGCAAGATTGACCTGGCGCAAGCCGTGGCCCTGAACGACATCAAGCAGCAGCTCAGCCACCTGGTCTATCCGGGACTTGTCCGGGAAACGCCGATGCAATGGCTCAAGGAGTTGCCGCGTTACCTTAAGGCGATCGAGCAGCGCTTTGAAAAAATCGGTGCCCAAGTGCAGCGTGACCGGGTCTGGAGCGGCGAGTTGAGCGGGCTGTGGACGCAATACCAAACCCGCGCCAACAAACACGCCCAGGAAGGCAAACGCGATCCGCAACTGGAGTTGTATCGCTGGTGGCTGGAGGAATACCGGGTTTCGCTGTTTGCACAACAGTTGGGAACCAAGGTGCCGATCTCCGACAAGCGCCTGAACAAGCAGTGGTCGCAAGTCGAGCCGTAGGCCGGAGGCTGGTGCAATACCCTGTGGGAGCAAGCCCGCTCCCACAGGTCAGGTGGTGTGTCAGTGGGAGTTTGATCCAGCAAAAGGGGCGAAATGCCCACGTTTATGGCAAACTTCGCGCCTATAAACGCCGGCCCCGCGGTTTTGAGCCTTCACGGTCTCGGGCAGGTCGGAATAAAGCGATGCCAGGTTTTCGTCCCCCGGACGGGAATAGACCCTTTGTGTATTGGTACGACTGTGCCAATGCTTTCTGCCTGAACAGATTAGAGACACGACCATGCATAACGTCGTCATCAGCGGCACCGGCCTGTACACCCCGGCCAACAGCATCTCCAACGAAGAGCTGGTGCAGTCTTTCAATACTTATGTGGCGCAATTCAACGCCGACAACGCCGACGCCATTGCGCGCGGCGAAATCGAAGCATTGACCGAGTCCAGCGCCGCATTCATCGAAAAAGCCTCGGGCATCAAGAGCCGCTTTGTCATGGACAAGGACGGCATCCTCGACCCGCAACGCATGGCCCCACGCCTGCCGGAGCGTTCCAACGACGAGTGGTCGGTGCTCTGCCAGATGGCCATCGGCGCTGCCGAGCAAGCCTTGCAGCGCGCCGGCAAGACCGCCGCGGACATCGATGGCGTGATCGTCGCCTGCTCCAACCTGCAACGTGCCTACCCGGCCATTGCCATCGAAGTCCAGGAAGCGCTGGGCATCCAGGGTTTCGGTTTCGACATGAACGTGGCGTGCTCGTCCGCAACCTTCGGCATCCAGACCGCCGCCAACAGCGTGCAACTGGGCCAGGCCCGGGCAGTCCTGTTGGTCAACCCGGAAGTCTGCACCGGCCACCTGAACTTCCGTGACCGCGACAGCCACTTCATCTTCGGCGATGCCGCCACTGCGATGATCATCGAGCGTGCTGACCTGGCGACGTCCAAGTACCAGTTCGACATCGTCAGCACCAAGCTGCTGACCAAGTTCTCCAACAACATCCGCAACAACTTCGGCTTCCTCAACCGCGCGGCGCAAGAGGGCATCGGTGCCAGGGACAAACTGTTCGTGCAGGAAGGCCGCAAGGTGTTCAAGGAAGTCTGCCCGTTGGTTGCCGAACTGATCAGTGAGCATCTGCAAGAGAACCAGCTCAACGTCAGCGATGTGAAACGCTTCTGGCTGCACCAGGCCAACCTCAGCATGAACCACCTGATCGTCAAGAAACTGCTGGGTCGCGACGCCACCGAACAGGAAGCTCCGGTGATTCTCGACACCTACGCCAACACCAGTTCCGCCGGTTCCGTGATTGCGTTCCACAAGAACCAGGACGACCTGGCCGCCGGTTCGCTGGCGGTGCTCAGTTCGTTCGGTGCCGGTTATTCGATTGGTAGTGTGTTGCTGCGCAAGCGCTGATTTTGAATTAGCTGTCGCAGCAGAAGAAAAGATCGCAGCCGAAAGCTGCGATTTTTTTTTGGCGGGGCTTTTGTGGCGAGGGAGCTTGCTCCCGTTCGGCGACGACGTCGTCGTAAACAAGCTAATGCGGCATGTCTGGCAAATCGAGGTGGTTGGTTCTGGGACCGCTTCGCAGTCCAGCGCGAGCAAGCTCGCTCGCCACATAAAGCTGATTCGATGGGTAGGGGAGAGAAAACAGTCTCGCGTTGATGCATCGGAGGATGATGGGGACCGACACACCAACGCCAGGCTGTAAAAGGAGCCCGGGCTTCCTTGCCCGAGTCGTGTAGCGGGGTGAATCAGAACTTCGCTTCGGCATCCAGTTGCAGGGTGTTGATGTCCGAGTCGGTTTTCTTGATGTTGGCGTTGGTCTGGTCCGAAGTCGCCATGAAGTAGGTCGCGCCCAAGGCAAAGTTCTTGTCCAGATCGTAGCTCACTTTCATCTTGCTGCCGCGCGAACCGGTGAAGCCGTTGGCGAAGTCGGAGTCGGTGAAGGCACCCACCACAGCGTTACGCTGCACGTCGCGGTAGTTGTAGTCCAGGTTGAAGCCGTAGACCTTGGACTTCACACCGGCCAACCAGCCAGTGTCCTGGTCGTTGCTGGCATCGGTGTTGTTGACGTACTGACCGTAGATCGACAGCGGAACTGGCAGGTTGGAGAAGTCGAGCTGACCAAAGCCTTCGTACAGTTTGAAGGTTTCGCCCGGGCTGTTGCCGTTGACGGCCAGTGCGCATGGCGTGGTGACGGTGCCGGAGGTAGGGCAGGCACTGCTGCTGTCGTTGTCGTAGGAGTAGATACTGCCGCCCAACGTCATTTTCATGCTGTCGGTGATGGCGAAGCGACCACCCAACTGGCCAGCGTACAGGCGCAGGTCGTGTTTGAACTGCACGCCTTCACCGTCGACGTTGTCCTTGAGGGTGTAGTGACCGGCGCTACCGAACAGCTCGGTGGTGCCGCTCAGTGGGTATTTGTAGGTGACGGCCAGACCTTCCGGGTTGATGTCGCTATCCCAGATGATGTCGCCCATGCTCACCCATTGTTGTGGCATCTTGCCGCCAACCAGGTGCAGGTTCTTGATCGCGTCCGGGTGGTAGTCGATGTAACCTTGGTCCAGCCAGATCTGCTTCTTGTCGAAGTAGTTGTTCAGGTCCTGGTTGGTCGAGCGAGCGTCGTCGTTATTGCCGGTGGCGATACGGATACCGGTGTCGACCTGCGGGTTGATTTCGCTGTAGGCACCCAGGCGGGCACGAATGCGCTGACGGTCCTGGTCCTTGTTGTTCGGCACGCCATCGTTGTGCACGGTTTCTTCGCGGAAGCGCACGTCACCCTTGAACTGGGTCTTGGCGGCCCATGCCAGCTTCTGGTCGAAGGTGCTCAGAGCGTCGGTTTTCTTCGCGGTGGCTGCGATTTGCTCGTTGGTCTCTTGCTGAGCCTGACGGGCGATCTGCTGGTCTTTCTGATCCCTGGCCAGCTCGGCTTGCAGTTCGCTGTACTGCGCGTTGGTGATCGAGCCGTTAGCCTTGAGCATGTCGAGCAGTTTGGCGTCGACTGCGGCACTGGCCGGAACACTCATGGCCAGCAACAGGCCACTACACAAGGCCGCCGCAGTTTTCGTGGAAGCAAGACGCATATCAATCTCCGAAGATGAGAGGGGATGACAGAGCCATCCGGGACACAACCGACCATAAGGGGCGGAAAACTGTGGCCGGGTATAACCCGGCGCTCTAAAAACAGGCGCCAGTATCGCGATGGTTTATTACAGAGCAGTGGCAATGTGATGTCATGTCCATGACGATACAAAGTCGCCGTGAACTATTGAGTTAGAGCACTGTCGTCGTTTTGCCCGTGTGCATTGCAGAGCGATAGGCGATACTCGCGGGGCTTTCACGCCATAAAGAGTGAGGATGGTGATGCCGTTGCAACGCCTGCAAAAACTGTCAGAAATCTCCCCGCAGACGTGGGACGCACTGGTGCCCGAAACTCAGCCTTTTCTGCGTCACGCCTTTTTGAGCGCACTGGAAGACAGCGGCAGCGTCGGACCCCATACCGGCTGGCAGCCCGAGCATTTATTGCACGTCGAAGGGGATCGACTGATCGCCGCACTGCCCGGTTACCGCAAGTGGCATTCTTACGGCGAGTACGTGTTCGATCACGCTTGGGCCGATGCCTGTGAACGTGCCGGCATCGACTACTACCCCAAATTGTTGACCGCGGTGCCGTTCAGTCCGGTCACCGGGCCGCGGCTGTTGGCGGCCACGGTCGAAGACGGTTTTGAGTTATTGAAAAGCCTGCCGGGCTACCTTGAGCTTGAAGGGCTCTCCAGCGCACACATCAACTTCACCGATCCGTTCACCGACGCGGCACTGAGCGAGCAACCGGGCTGGCTGCAGCGCGTTGGCTGTCAATACCACTGGCAGAATCGCGGCTACCGGGATTTCCAGGACTTCCTCGACGTGCTCAGTTCGCGCAAGCGCAAACAGATGCGCAAGGAGCGCGAGCAGGTGGCCGGGCAGGGCTTCGATTTCGAATGGCTCGAAGGTCGGGAACTGAGCGAGGCACAATGGGATTTCGTCTATGCCTGCTACGCCAATACCTACGCGGTGCGTCGGCAAGCGCCGTATCTGACACGAGAGTTTTTCAGCCTGCTGGCCGAACGCATGCCAGAGTCGATTCGCGTGGTGCTGGCCAAGCAAGGTTCACGGCCGGTGGCGATGGCGTTCAGTCTGGTGGGGGGGGACAGCTTTTATGGTCGTTACTGGGGATGCCTGGCGGAGTTCGATCGCCTGCATTTTGAGACCTGCTTCTACCAAGGCATGGACTATGCCATTGCCAACGGTTTCCAGCGTTTCGATGCCGGTGCCCAGGGCGAGCACAAACTGATTCGCGGATTCGAGCCAGTCATTACCCATTCCTGGCACTACCTGCGGCATCCTGGATTGAAAGCTGCGGTGAAAGACTTCCTGGAGCAGGAGCGGTTGGGAGTACTGGCTTATGCAGAGGAGGCGAAGTCAGCCTTGCCTTATCGACAAGGCTGATCTTCAGCGTTTCAGCTTTCTTCTTTACCCAGCCAGCGATACAGCACGCCGCCGACCACTGCACCGAGTAACGGTGCGACCCAGAACATCCACAGTTGTTGAATCGCCCAGCCGCCGACGATCAGCGCCGGGCCGGTGCTGCGCGCCGGGTTGACCGAGGTGTTGGTGACCGGGATCGAGATCAGGTGGATGAGCGTCAGCCCCAGGCCGATGGCAATCGGTGCCAGTCCTGCCGGTGCTCGTTTGTCGGTGGCGCCGAGGATGATCAGGATGAACATCGCGGTCATCACCAGTTCACAGACAAACCCCGCCGCCATCGAATAGCCGCCAGGCGAGTGTTCGCCGTAGCCGTTGGACGCCAGGCCCCCCGCCAGTTCGAAACCGGGTTTGCCGCTGGCAATGAAATACAGCAGGGCGGCCGCAATCACGCCGCCAATGACCTGGGCAACGATGTAGGCCGGTAATTCATTGGCCGGAAACCGCCCACCTACCACCAGGCCGAGGGACACCGCAGGATTGAGATGGCAGCCGGAAATATGGCCGATGGCGAAAGCCATGGTCAGCACTGTCAGGCCAAACGCGAAGGACACCCCGAGCAGACCGATCCCCACCTCCGGGAAAGCTGCCGCCAACACCGCACTGCCGCAACCACCCAACACCAGCCAGAACGTACCTACCAACTCAGTCGCCGAACGTTTTAACAGAGACATAAGAGAGTGCCCTTTCGAGATTATGCTGCCTTGAGCATCCAGCCGATGGACTGCAGAACCATCTCCAGAACGTTGGAGTGAGTACAGCACGGTTTTTTCAGAATTCCAGCAGGCATAAAAAACCGCCAGGCCCCGTTGTTGGCGGGGGCTGGCGGTTTTTTGTGGACTATTGGTGTGTTGTTCAGGGGATCAATCGATCCCGACAAACCCACCGGTCTGGTGTTGCCACAACCGCGCATACAAACCGCCATGGGCGAGCAGTTCGGCGTGGGTTCCGGTTTCGGCGATCTTGCCGTTTTCCAGAACCACCAGCCGGTCCATCCGGGCGATGGTCGAGAGCCGGTGAGCGATGGCGATCACGGTTTTGCCCTGCATCAGGGTTTCGAGGCTTTCCTGGATCGCCGATTCGACTTCCGAATCCAGTGCCGAGGTGGCCTCGTCCATGATCAGGATCGGCGCGTCCTTTAGCAGTACCCGTGCGATGGCGATGCGCTGGCGCTGGCCGCCGGAGAGTTTCACCCCGCGCTCACCGACGTGGGCATCGAAACCGGTGCGGCCTTCAGCGTCCGACAGCGACGGAATGAACCCGTCAGCCCGGGCCTTGTGCACCGCTTCCCAGAGTTGGGCGTCGGTGGTGTCGGGCTTGCCGTACAGCAGGTTGTCACGGATCGAGCGGTGCAGCAGCGAGGTGTCCTGGGTGATCATGCCGATGCGTTCGCGCAGGCTTTCCTGGCTGACGTCGGCAATGTTCTGGCCGTCAATCAGGATGCGTCCGCCTTCGACGTCGTACAGGCGCAGCAGCAGGTTCACCAGGGTCGATTTACCGGCACCGGACGGTCCGATCAGGCCGATTTTCTCGCCAGCCTTGATGGTCAGGTTGAGGTCGCCGATGATCCCGCTCTGCTTGCCGTAGTGGAAATCCACCTGTTCGAAGCGCACTTCGCCACGGGCCACCGCCAGGGGTTTGGCCTGGTCGCGGTCGGTGACGCTGACCGGT
The DNA here is from genome assembly GCF_019956275.1 of Pseudomonas sp. GL-RE-26. Lineage (NCBI taxonomy): Bacteria > Pseudomonadati > Pseudomonadota > Gammaproteobacteria > Pseudomonadales > Pseudomonadaceae > Pseudomonas > Pseudomonas sp. GL-RE-26. The sequence continues at coordinate 38,590 of NZ_JAHBDI010000031.1, read as the reverse complement.
TGCGAAATGGTCTGCAGACCGTCCTGCACCATGCCGATGTTTTCGAAGATGCCGGTCACCACCCACATGATCCAGCCGGACATGTTGACGATGCGGATCGCCAGGCCGGTGGCCAGGGCAATCGCCCCCACGCTGATCAACGACTGCGTCCACAACCACAGGGCAAGGCCGGTGGTGCAGACGATCAGCAGGCCGTTCATGCTGGTGATGACCACGTCCATGCTGGTGACCACGCGGCCGGCCAGTTGCGCCTTCTCGGTCTGTTCCTTGATGGCTTCGCGGGCGTATTGCTGCTCGAAGTTGGTGTGGGCGAACAGTTTCAGGGTGGTGATGTTGGTGTAGCCGTCGACAATCCGCCCCATGAGTTTTGAGCGCGCATCGGACGCCACCACAGAGCGGTCCTTTACCCGTGGCACGAAGTAACAGAGGGCGCCGATGAAGGCGAAAATCCACGTCAGCAACGGGATCATCAGGTGCCAGTCGGCTTCGGCGAACAGCACCAGGGAACTGATGGCGTAGATCAGCACATGCCACAACGCATCTACGGCCTGCACGGCGGAATCACGCAGCGAGTTGCCGGTTTGCATGATGCGTTGGGCGATGCGCCCGGCGAAGTCGTTCTGGAAGAAATTCAGGCTCTGCTTGAGCACGTAGCTGTGGTTTTGCCAGCGGATCATGCTGGTCATACTGGGGCTCAGGGTCTGGTGCACCAGCAGGTCATGCAGGCCGACAAAGATCGGGCGCAGCACCAGCGCAACCACCACCATCCAGGTCAGTTCGAGGGCGTGATCCTGGAACAGACTGACGTTCGGCGTGCCTTGGGCCAGGTCGATGATGCGGCTCAGGTAGCTGAACAACGCCACCTCGATCAAGGCACCAATCAGGCCGACGATCAGCAGGGCGGCGAAGCTCGGCCAGACCTGCTTGAGGTAATAAGTGTAGAAAGGGAAAACCCGGTCCGGCGGAGACGCCGTCGGTGCTTCACGGAAAACATCGATCAGTTTTTCAAAGCGGCGATAAAGCATTGGTTGTTTGCCCGCGAGCGGGCTCTCCTTTTAACGTGTTGAGCGTTGCCGGCAAACACCGGCAACGGCTCGGACATCCTTGTCCAGCTTAGTCTCAGTCGATGCGCTTGGCCGACTTGATGAACACAGGATCGGCCGGTACGTCGCGCATACCGTTTTTGGTGGTGGTCGGTGCATTGACGATGATATCGACCACATCCATGCCCTTGACCACTTTGGCGAATACGGCATAGCCGGCGTCGCGACCCGGATCAAGGAAGTCGTTGTCCTTGACGTTGATAAAGAACTGGCTGGTGGCCGAATCAGGATCGGAGGTGCGCGCCATCGACAGCGTGCCGCGTACGTTATGCAGGCCGTTGCTGGCTTCGTTCTTGATCGGATCCTTGGTTGGTTTCTGCTGCATCGAGGAGCTGAAACCACCGCCCTGGGCCATGAAACCCGGGATCACCCGGTGGAAAATCGTGTTGTTGTAGAAGCCGCTGTCGACGTATTCAAGGAAGTTCTTGGTACTGATCGGGGCCTTGACCGGGTCCAGTTCGATTTCGATCTGGCCGTTGGTGGTGTCCAGCAGCACATGCGGTGCCTTTTCCGGCGTCGCGGCCATCAGGTTGGCGGCAAACAGGACGGAGCCTGCGGCGAGGGCGATTTTTTTCAGCATGGGTCAGTGATCCTGAGTGGTGGTGTCGACTGCGGCCAGAAACTCCAGCAGTGTTTGGTTGAAGTGTTCCGGCTGGTCCAGAGGCGTGGCGTGGCGTGAATCGTCGATCACCACCAGTCGCGCGTCGGGCAGCAGTTTTACGTAATTTTCCTTCAGCGCCACCGGTGTGTAGTCCCGGTCGGCGCTGACGATGAGGGTTGGACAGGCGACCTTCGAAAGTCGTTCCTGGACCCCCCAGCCGACAATGGCATTGAAGCTGGCGAGATAAGCATGTTTGTCGTTTTTTGCCCAGCGCTCGGCCATCTTTTGTCGTAAATCGGCCTGCTCGGGTTTCGGGAACAGCTTGCCGCCCAGCGCCTTGCCGATGGTGCGCAGGCTGAGTGCGTGCATCAGGCTCCAGCGCTTGAACCACTGCCAATAGTCGTCGCGGCTGCGCAGTTTGACCTCGGGCGCGCTGTTGACGATGCACAGGCTCTTGAGCAGTTGCGGCTGATCCACGCCTAGCTGGAAGCCGATCATGCCGCCCATGGACAGGCCGACATAGTGTGCCGGACCGAGATTGAGGTGTTCGATCAGTGCAATCAGGTCAGCGCTGAATCCGGCAATACTGTAGCGCTCCCGGGGTTTGTCCGAACGGCCGTGACCGCGCACATCCGGGACGATCACCCGGTAGCGGGTGGCAAGTGTCGGGATCTGTTTTTCCCAGTCCAGGGTGCTGGAGCCCAGGCCGTGGACCAGCAGCAGCGGCGTGCCGTGGCCGTATTCCTCATAGTGCAGGTTGCAACCTTCGTGTTCGAAATAGGCCATGCATACACTCCGTGTCAGGCTTGTTCGGGGGCGGCGAACGGTGCGTCCAGTGGTGCGGTGTCAAACGTACGCAGCAGTTCGATGAGAATCTGCGTGGCCGGCCCGAGCGGTTTGTCCTTGTTCGAATACAGATAGAAGCTCGGGTTGCGGCTGCCACCCTGATCCAGCGGTAGCAGCTTGAGCGTGCCTTCCTTGAGTTCCCGTTCTATCAAGTGCCTGGGCAGCCAGGCAAAACCCAGACCGCTGCTGACGAAGGTCGCGGCAGTGGCCAGGCTGCCGACGGTCCAGCGCTGTTCGGCACCGAGCCAGCCGACGTCCCGTGGCTGCTGGCGGCCCGAGTCGCGGATCACCACTTGCATCTGGCTTTCCAGGTCCTGGAAGCTCAGTTCGCGGTTGAGGCGGTGCAGGGGATGCTCCGGATGGGCGACCGCGACGAACTCGACGTCGCTCAATTCCGCGCCCAGGTAACCGGGAATACTGAACCCGGTGATGGCCAGGTCGGCCACGCCTTCGAGCAGGACTTCCTCCACCCCCGACAGCACTTCCTCACGCAGGCGCACCCGACAGCCACGGCTTTGCGGCATGAACGCGGTCAAGGCGCGGACGAGGCGGGCGCTTGGGTAGGCGGCATCGACCACCAGGCGCACTTCGGCTTCCCAGCCCTGCTCCATGTGATGGGCCAGGTCTTCGAGTTGGCTGGCCTGTTTCACCAGTTGCCGGGAACGGCGCAACAGCACCCCGCCGGCTTCGGTCAGCACGGCTTTGCGTCCGTCAATGCGCAGCAACGGCACACCGAGTTGATCCTGCATGCGGGCCACGGTGTAGCTGACTGACGATTGCGAGCGATGCAGCGCCTCGGCGGCCTGAGCGAAACCACCGTGATCGACCACGGCCTGCAGCGTTCGCCATTGATCAAGGGTCACGCGGGGCGCTTTCATGTTGAGCTCCTCTTGTCCTAAGCTGGCAGCCCCTATTGGAGGCTGCTGAATGAAAAAATTCTGTTATGTGCTGCTGGCGCTGCTGCCGCTGACGGCGATGGCTTACCCGATCGATGTGAAAAAAGACCTCAACGGCATGAAGATCGATTACCAGACCTACGACACGGATAACGACATCGGCTCCATTCAGGTGGCCAACTACGGCGACGTCGATGCCAGCTGCAAGGCCGTTTTCATCAATGGCCCGGAAGCACCGCGTACCCGCAAGATCGACGTACCGGCCGGCAAGCACAAAAATGCCACCGCCAAGTTCACCCGCAGCATCATCAAGCTGCGCATCGAGCTGTCCTGCACCCCGAAATAACAGCAATCTCCTGTCGGAGCGGGCTTGCTCGCGAAGGCGTCGTGTCAGTCGATATCTCTTTTGTTGACCCACCGCTTCGCGAGCAGGCTCGCTCCTACAGGGGCATCGTTTGCTTATAAACGAATTTATTGATGGGTTGTAGCAGTTATTTGCGCTTTTTCATCGATATGACTCTGTTTAACCTTCACTCCATCGACCTACCGCATTCTCAGATGGAGGCTACATCCCATGTCCCGCGTTCTGATCATCGAAAGCAGTGCCCGTCAGCAAGACTCGGTTTCCCGTCAACTGACCCAGACCTTCATCAGCCAGTGGAAAGCCGCTCACCCGAATGACCAGATCACCGTCCGGGACCTGGCCGTAAAGCCGGTGCCGCACCTGGACATCAACCTGCTGGGTGGCTGGATGAAACCCGCCGAGCAGCGCAGCGACATCGAGCAGGCGTCCCTGGAACGCTCCAACCAGTTGACCGACGAATTGCTCGCCGCCGATGTTCTGGTCATGGCCGCGCCCATGTACAACTTCGCAATTCCCAGCACCCTGAAAGCCTGGCTCGACCATGTGCTGCGTGCCGGCGTGACCTTCAAGTACACCGAGACCGGTCCGCAAGGCCTGCTCAGCGGCAAGCGTGCCTATGTGTTGACGGCTCGTGGCGGCATCTATGCCGGCAGCACCGCCGATCACCAGGAACCGTACCTGCGCCAGGTCATGGGCTTCATCGGCATCCACGACGTGACGTTCATCCACGCCGAAGGCATGAACCTGGGCGGTGACTTCCAGGAGAAAGGCCTGAACCAGGCGAACGCCAAGCTTTCGCAAGTGGCCTGACCGGTTAATCGCCAGATAATCGCTGGATGGTCTAGTGACCTGGCGCAACCCTTCAAGCCTGTACGCGCATCGAACCTCCCTTCGCACTTGTTGCTCCTGAGTGCCCTGGCCCGATTGAACGCTTTAGCGAGATCGGGCTTTTTTTTGCCTGCGATTTTATAGACACCCACGCACCCCTGTAGGAGCGAGCCTGCTCGCGAAAGCGTCGGCACATCCAGCCTCTATGTGTCTGACGCGCCGTCTTCGCGAGCAGGCTCGCTCCCACAGGTTTTGTGTTGGTTTAGCGTTCGCGATCAGCAGCAAAACCCGCTATCGTCGCCGCCATTCGAAATGAGGCGAGCATGGGCTATCTACTTTTTGTCACGCTGATCCAGGCGTTTTCTTTCAGTTTGATCGGCGAATACCTGGCCGGTCATGTCGACAGTTATTTTGCAGTCTTGGTACGAGTGCTGCTGGCGGGGCTGGTGTTCATCCCGCTGACCCGCTGGCGCTCGGTGGAACCGGCGTTCATGCGCGGCATGCTGCTGATCGGCGCGTTGCAGTTCGGCGTGACGTACGTCTGTCTGTACCTGAGCTTTCGCGTACTGACGGTGCCGGAAGTGTTGCTGTTCACCATCCTCACGCCGCTGCACGTGACCCTGATCGAAGATGCACTGAATCGTCGCTTCAATCCCTGGGCCCTGATCGCGGCGCTGGTGGCAGTGGCTGGGGCGGCGGTGATTCGCTTTGACCGGATCAACCCGGACTTCTTCATGGGGTTCCTGTTGCTGCAACTGGCCAACTTCACCTACGCCGCCGGGCAGGTGCTCTATAAACACCTGGTCGCGCGCCACCCGAGCGATCTGCCGCATTACCGGCGCTTCGGCTACTTCTACCTCGGCGCACTGGCCGTGGCGCTGCCAGCGTTTCTATTGTTCGGCAAACAGAACTTCCTGCCCGAAGCACCGTTGCAATGGGGCGTGCTGCTGTTCCTCGGCCTGGTCTCGACTGCTTTGGGGCTGTACTGGTGGAACAAAGGCGCATGCCTGGTCAGCGGCGGGACGCTGGCGGTGATGAACAATCTGCATGTGCCGGTGGGGTTGCTGATCAACCTGCTGATCTGGAACCAGCACGAAGAACTGGGGCGGCTGTTGCTCGGTGGTTCGGTGATTTTGCTGGCGGTGTGGATCAGTCGGTTGGGTATACGCAAGCCTTTGGCCGTTCACTAAACCCTGGGTAACCCGATATCCCTGTGGGCGCGTGATCTCCGAAAATCACTTCGGCGCCAGTTGCCCCACCAGAAACTCGATAAACGCCCGGGTCTTCTGCGGCACCCGCCGTGCTGATGAATACACCGCGTTGATGGTGATTGCCGGGGCCTGCCATTCGCAAAGCACCGGCACCAGCCGCCCAGCCGCCAGCGCATCCTCGACGATGAAGTCGGGCAGCAGGGCGATGCCCATGCCGGCTTCGGCGGCCTGTGCGAGCAGGTCGCCGTTGTTGGCGTGCAGTGGGCCGGTGACGTTCACCCGCTGGGTTTCCTTGCCATTGCACAGTTGCAGGCTGACACCGCTCTGCAGATACCCGTAGTTCAGGCATTGATGGGTGCGCAGATCCTGCGGAGTCTGCGGAACGCCCGCGCGCTCGAGATAAGCCGGGGACGCCACCATGATGCGCGGCGCGGGTGCCAGTTGCCGGGCGATCATCGTCGAGTCGGGCATGCTGGCGATACGGATGGTCACGTCAAAGCCGCCCCGCACCGGGTCGACCTGCTGGTCGCTGAGCACCAGTTGCAGCTCGATGTTCGGGTGCTGTTCATGAAACAGCGGAATCAACGGCCCCAGCCGCCGAAGACCGAACGACATCGGCGCATTGACCCGCAACACACCGCGTAACTCGCCGATGCCGTCACGGGCGCGTTGCTCGGCCTCGTCAAGTGCCGCCAGCACCTCCCGTGCTGCGTCGAAATACTCGGCTCCGGCCTCGGTCAGGTGCAGGCTGCGGGTGGTGCGTTGCAGCAATTGCACGCCGATGGCTTCTTCCAGCGCCTGAATCTGTTTGCTGACTTTCGAGCGCGGTACGTCCATGGCCCGGGCGGCTGCGGCGAAGCCGTTCTCGCCGACCGTGACGACGAACGCGCGCATGCATTCGATGCGATCCATATTGTCCCTATTTTAGAATCAATGATTCTCAATTTTAGGTAATTGTCCCTTTAATCGCCAGCCCCTAAAGTGACATCCAAGCCGACAACAACGCCGCTGAAGGCATCGTCGACTAACCCCTGACCCATTCGAAGTATCGACATCAAAAGGAACGCGCCATGTCTATTCGTGAACTGCTCAACCCAACCAACTCCGCACTGATCCTGATCGACCACCAGCCGCAAATGGCATTCGGCGTGCAGTCCATCGACCGCCAGACTCTGAAGAACAACACCGTGGGCCTGGCCAAGGCAGCGAAGATTTTCAACGTGCCGACCATCTACACCTCGGTCGAAACCGAAAGCTTCAGCGGTTACATCTGGCCCGAATTGCTGGCGGTGCACCCGGATCAGAAGCCGATCGAACGCACTTCGATGAACTCCTGGGAAGACAAGGCACTGGTCGACGCGGTGAAAGCCACCGGCCGCAAGAAGCTGATCATTGCCGCGCTGTGGACCGAGGTCTGCCTGACTTTCCCGGCATTGGAAGCCTTGGCTGAAGGCTACGAGGTGTACATCGTTACCGACGCTTCCGGCGGCACCAGCAAGGAAGCCCACGATATGTCGGTGCAACGGATGATTCAGGCCGGCGCGGTACCGGTGACCTGGCAGCAAGTGTTGCTCGAATACCAGCGCGACTGGGCACACAAGGACACTTACGAGGCGGTGATGGAGCTGGTGCTGGAACACAGCGGCGCGTACGGCATGGGCGTGGATTACGCCTACACCATGGTGCACAAGGCACCGCAGCGGCAGGTCAAGTAACTCGCAATTTCTGAAAGCGATGTAACCCTTGTGGGAGCAGGCTCTTGTGGCGAGGGAGCTTGCTCCCGCTCGGCTGCGCAGCAGTCGTAGTACCAGCCGACCGTGGTTGTCTGAAGGAACCGGACTGCAGTCATTGGGACAGCTTCGCTGTCCAGCGGGAGCAAGCTCCCTCGCCACACAAACCCCACAGTTTTTTTGTGGTGTTACACCCTGCGCTTTTCAGCTTCGGGAATGTGGCTCGCGCCCAGTACCGCCGGCAATATCCCCGCACGCAAATCCGTTCCGCTCGGCTGCTGATAAAGACTCAACCCAAACTCCGGCAGCACCGCCAGCAGGTAGTCGAAAATATCCCCCTGGATCCGCTCGTAGTCGGCCCACGCCGTGGTCCCGGTGAAGCAGTAGATTTCCAGCGGAATGCCCTGGGCTGTGGTCTGCATCTGGCGCACCATGCAGGTCATGTTCGGCTGGATCCCCGGGTGACTCTTCAGGTAGGCCAGTGCATAGGCGCGGAAGGTGCCGATGTTGGTCATCCGCCGGCGGTTGGCCGACATGGCGGCGACGTTGCCCTGGGCTTCGTTCCAGGCCTTGAGTTCGGCCTGTTTGCGGGTCATGTAGTCGGTGAGCAAGTGCACCTGGGACAGCTTCTGCTCTTCGTCGTCACGCAAAAAGCGTACGCCGCTGGCGTCGATGAACAGGCTGCGTTTGATCCGGCGGCCACCGGAAGCCTGCATGCCGCGCCAGTTCTTGAACGACTCGGACATCAGGCGCCAGGTCGGGATCGAGACGATGGTCTTGTCGAAGTTCTGCACCTTGACCGTGTGCAGCGTGATGTCCACCACATCGCCGTCGGCGCCCACCTGGGGCATCTCGATCCAGTCGCCGACCCGCAGCATGTCGTTGCTGGTCAACTGCACGCTGGCGACGAACGACAGCAGCGTGTCCTTGTAGACCAACAGAATCACCGCCGACATGGCACCCAGACCCGACAGCAGCAACAGCGGCGAGCGGTCGATCAGCGTGGCGACGATGACGATCGCGCCAAACACGTACAACACCATTTTCGCCAGTTGCACATAGCCCTTGATCGAGCGGGTGCGGGCGTGCTCGGTGCGGGCGTAGATGTCCAGCAGGGCGTTGAGCAGGGCGCTGACCGCCAGCAGCAGAAACAGGAAGGTGAAGGACAGGGCGACGTTGCCGAGGAAGTTCAGGCTGGTTTTGCTCAGGTCCGGCACCAGATTGAGACCGAACTGGAGCACTAGCGAAGGCGCGATCTGCGCCAGGCGATGGAACACCTTGTTCTGTAGAAAATCATTGACCCAGTGCAAGGCCGGCTGGCGGCCGAGCATTTTGGCCGCGTGCAGAATGAGGTAGCGCGCCACCCGTCCGAGGAACAGCGCAATTGCCAGCAGCAACAACAGCGACAGGCTGGAGTGCACGAGCGGGTGCTGGTCGAGGGCACCCCAAAGGTCCAGGATGTTGATCCAGAGCTGTTTGATATCCATGGTCGAAAACGATTCTTCTGTAAGGCGCGAGAGGGGATTAGAGCATTTAAGACGCTTTGTATTACGTTTCGGGAAAAATCAGGCAACAAAAAACCAACTGTTTACCGCCATTTGTATAAAGAAACTCGGCCTGAGCGCTCGAAACCGTTACCCTATGCAGCTGTTTTTTTGCATTTCTTCGAGGTAGCACCCGTGTTTTCCCAATTCGCCCTGCACGAACGCCTGCTCAAAGCCGTGGCCGAGCTGAAATTTGTCGAGCCAACGCCTGTGCAAGCCGCGGCCATCCCGCTGGCGCTCCAGGGGCGTGACCTGCGGGTGACGGCGCAAACCGGTAGCGGCAAAACCGCTGCATTCGTTTTGCCCATCCTCAACCGTCTGATCGGCCCGGCGAAAATCCGCGTCAGCATCAAGACCCTGATCCTGCTGCCGACCCGCGAACTGGCCCAGCAGACCTTGAAGGAAGTTGAACGCTTCTCGCAGTTCACCTTCATCAAGTCCGGCCTGATCACCGGCGGCGAAGACTTCAAGGTCCAGGCCGCGATGCTGCGCAAGGTACCGGACATCCTGATCGGTACGCCGGGCCGGATGATCGAGCAACTGAACGCCGGCAACCTCGACTTGAAAGAAGTTGAAGTACTGGTGCTCGACGAAGCCGACCGTATGCTCGACATGGGCTTCGCCGATGACGTTCAGCGTCTGGTCGATGAGTGCACCAACCGTCAGCAAACCATGCTGTTCTCCGCCACCACCGGTGGTTCGGGCCTGCGCGAGATGATCGCCAAGGTCCTGAACAACCCTGAGCACTTGCAGCTCAACGCAGTCAGCCAGCTGAACGAAACCACCCGTCAGCAAATCATCACCGCTGACCACAACCAGCACAAAGAACAGATCGTCAACTGGCTGCTGGCCAACGAGACCTACCAGAAGGCCATCGTCTTCACCAACACCCGGGCCATGGCCGACCGTATCTACGGCCGCCTGGTGGCGCAGGAATACAAAGCGTTCGTGCTGCACGGCGAGAAAGACCAGAAGGATCGCAAACTGGCGATCGACCGCCTGAAGCAGGGCGGCGTGAAAATCCTCGTGGCCACCGACGTCGCCGCTCGCGGTCTGGACGTGGATGGCCTGGACCTGGTGATCAACTTCGACATGCCGCGCAGCGGCGACGAATACGTGCACCGCATCGGTCGTACCGGCCGCGCCGGTAACGATGGCCTGGCCATCTCGCTGATCTGCCACGGCGACTGGAACCTGATGTCGAGCATCGAGCGCTACCTCAAGCAGAGCTTCGAGCGCCGTACCATCAAGGAAGTCAAAGGCACCTACGGCGGACCGAAAAAGGTCAAGGCCTCGGGCAAGGCCGTCGGCGTGAAGAAGAAAAAGACCGACGCCAAGGGCGACAAGAAGAAAACTGCCGCCAAGACCCCGACCAAGCGCAAGAGCGCCAACCGGCCCAAGAGCGATTCACTGGTCAGCAAGGACGGCATGGCCCCGCTCAAGCGCCGCAAGCCGGAAGCGCCGGCGGCTGAGTAAGTCGTTGTAGTCGACCTATGAAAAACCCGGACAGCGTCCGGGTTTTTTTACGTCAAAACAACTACCTGACAATCGATATGGAACCAAGCGCTAGCGCCGCCAGCAACATCACCCCCACTGTTCCGATGGTCCACTTCAAAGTCATGCGCTGGTTGTCGCCGTAATCCAGGTCCAGCAATCCGCACAGCAAATAGGTAGACGCCACCAGCGGACTGAGCAAATGCACCGGCTGGCCGATCAAACCGGCGATCGCCATTTCCTTGCCGCTGATGCCATAGTGGCTGGCGGTTTGCGCGAGGATCGGCAGAACGCCGAAGTAAAACGCATCGTTGGTCAGCACGTAGGTGAACGGCATGCTGATGAACGCCGTGATGATCGACATCGAGCTGCCGGCCCACTCAGGGATGACGTGGATCAGGCTCTCGGAGATGGCTTTGGTCATTCCGGTGCCGCTCATGATGCCGACGAAAATCCCGGCGGCAAAGATCAGCAAGGTCACCGCCATCACGTTGTCGGCATGGCGGGCGATCACGGCTTTCTGCTCTTTGAGGTTCGGGAAGTTCACCACCAGGCCAATGCCGAACGCGAGCATGAACAGTACTGCTGGTGGCATCACGGCGAGCATCATCAGCGCGATCAGGGCGATGGTGAGCGCAGCGTTGAACAGCAAGCGCCAGTCGCCCAAACGAAATTCAGTGGCGTGATCCAGGCCTTCATCGCCATTGAGCTGCACCACCCCCAACCGGCGTCGTTCCAGGCGGCCCAAGTAAAGGGCGACGAACATCACCCAGACCAGACCGAAAGCCATCAACGGCAACATCGCCACGAACAGTTCGGTGATATCGACGTGCATGGCGCTGGCCGCACGGGAAAACGGACCGGCCCACGGCAGAATATTCATCACGCCAATGGCCAGCAGCAACACCGTGGCCATGACTTGCAGGCGCACGCCGGTGCGGCGATAGAGCGGCAGCAGCGCTGCGCACGTAATGATGTAAGTCGTGGCGCCATCGCCATCCAGACCGACACAGATCCCGAGAATCGCCGTGCCCAGCACGATTTTTTGCGGATCGCCTTTCACCGCCTTGAGGATCAATTTGACCAGTGGGTTGAATAGCCCTGCGTCGGTCATCATGCAGAAATACAGGATGGCAAAGGTCAGCATCACTCCGGTCGGGGCCAGCATCTTCAAACCGTCGAACATCATCGGTCCGAGCGTCGTGGTGTATCCGGCAAGGCAGGCAAAGGCGACCGGGACCAGCAACAGCGCAACCAGCGGCGACAGGCGTTTGCTCATGACCAGGTACATGAAGCAGGTGATCATCGAATAGCTGAGTAGAGTCAGCATGGGTTCCCTCGTTTTTATAGGTTTTGTCCGGGTGTCACGGCGGCCTAAGCAAACGCTTGTCGCCTATATCGTTCTACCAGATAGAACGTCATTCCTTTTGGTGGAACAACTTTCCGATCAATTTTTTGTGCTGTCAAGTTTTTGTCCACTCGTTGACAAGGCATCGAAACCCGGCCGATACTAAAAATAGAACATTATTCTGTCAGGTAGAACTCATGCTGAAGCCCCTGAAAACAGGGGCTCCCGTAGCGTTTCAGGAGAGCTGGTGATGGGTCATTCGAACGAAATCGATATTTTGGTCAGCGAAGTCGGGCCACGTGACGGTCTGCAAAGCGTCGCCGCCACCATGCCGACTGAACTGAAACTGAAATGGATCACCGCCCTGGCGACCGCCGGGTTGCGGGAGATTGAAGTGGGCTCTTTTGTGTCACCCAAACTGCTGCCGCAGATGGCCGACGCGGCGCAGTTGGTGGCCCATGCGCGGACCTTGCCCAACCTGTTTGTGACGGCGTTGGTGCCCAACCTCAAGGGCGCCGAAGCGGCGTTCAGGGCCGGTGTGCAGAAAATCACGATGCCGATTTCGGTGAGCGAACCCCATTCCCTGGCCAACATCCGCAAGACTCACGCCGAGGTCTATCAGGAAGTGCGCACCGTGGTTGCCTTGCGTAACGAGCAATACCCGCACATCGAAATCGAGGCCGGGTTATCGACCGTATTCGGTTGCACGATTCAGGGGGAAGTGCCGGATGACGACACATTGCGTATGGCCGCGATCATGGCCGAACTGGGTGTCAATGAAGTGGGGTTGGCCGATACCGTCGGCTACGCCAACCCGACGCAGGTCCGTCGGTTGTTCACCCGCTTGCGTCAGGAGTTGCCGGGCGTTGCTGGCAGTGCGCATTTCCACAACACCCGTGGCCAGGGCCTGGCCAATGTGCTGGCGGCGCTGGACGTGGGCGTGACCACCATCGATGCCTCGCAAGGCGGGATTGGTGGTTGCCCTTACGCTCCCGGTGCGTCAGGCAACATCGTCACCGAGGACCTGGTTTACCTGCTCGAATCGATGGGCCTGCGCACCGGCATCGACATCGATCGGTTGGTGGCGGCCCGCGAATGGCTCTACCAAGGCCTGCCGGGAGAGCCGCTGTACGGCTTCATTCCGGACGCCGGTGTGGGCAAGAATTTTCACTATGCAAAGAAGGCGGTATGAACATGGGCCTCAGCCAACAACAAAAGCCTTTACCGCTGGCCGGTATTCGGGTCATCGAGTTCGTGCACATGGTCATGGGGCCGGCCTGCGGTCTGGTGCTGGCGGATCTGGGGGCCGAGGTGATCAAGGTCGAACCGACTCCGCAAGGCGATAATACCCGGCGCTTGATGGGGTCTGGCGCCGGCTACTGGACCACCTACAACCGCAACAAGAAAAGTTTCGCCGTTGACCTGAAAACCAGCGAAGGCATTGCGGCGGTGAAAAAGCTGATTGCCACCGCCGACGTGGTCACCGAGAACTTTCGTCCTGGCACCATGGATAAACTCGGTCTGGGTTATGCCGACATCAAGGCGATCAAACCGGACATCATTTACAGCTCCATGAAAGGTTTCCTGCCCGGCCCTTACGAACATCGCACGGCCCTCGACGAAGTGGTGCAGATGATGACAGGCCTGGCTTACATGACCGGCCCGGTCGGCCAGCCGCTGCGCGCTGGGGCCTCGGTCAACGATGTCATGGGCGGGATGTTCAGCGCGATATCGATTCTCGCAGCGCTGTTGCAACGCAATCAAAATGCTCAAGGTCAGTTCGTGCAAACCGGCCTGTTTGAAAATTCGGCATTCCTCGTGGCCCAGCACATGATGCAGAACGTGGTGACCGGCACACCCGCGGCACCGATGCCGAGCCGCGTCTCGGCATGGGCCATCTATGACGTGTTCAGTTGTGCCGGTGAAGAGCAGATCTTCCTCGGCGTGGTCAGTGACAGTCAGTGGAAAAGCTTTTGCGAGGTGTTTGGCTTCGACACGTTCGCTAGCGATCCGCAGTTGGCCGCCAACAATCAGCGGGTGGCTGCACGTAAAGAGATCCTGCCGCACGTGCGTGAGTGCCTGGCACGGATGAGCAAGGAACGAGTGATGGCCCTGTGCGAAGAGGCCGGGTTGCCGTTCTCACCAATCCAGCGTCCACAGGATCTGTTCGACGATAAACACCTGAACGAGTCTGGTGGCATGGCTCAAGTGACAATGCCCGACGGTCAGTCGGTCAAGGTGCCCATGCTGCCGTTCGAAATGGACGGCCAGCGTTTCGGTACGCGTTTGAACGTACCGCAATTGGGTAGCCATAGTGATGAGTTGTTGGCTGAACTGGGTTACACCGCTGCCGATGTAACGGCACTGCACGGTGCTGGTGTCATCAAGTCTCAGGCCTGAGCTCACTCAGGGTGGCCGCCGCTTCGAGCAACGGTTAAGGTAGCCTCTGCGCAGCCCGGAGCTGGCGCCGTCCTGAAGTTTTGTCACGAGCGAACATGAGCAAACAATCCCTATCGGAAGACGAATCCTCCACGCCTGCTGCCGAAGGTGGTGTAGCGGCCGTGGATCGCGCGTTCGCGATCCTCGCGGCGTTTGATGTCGGCAGCAACAGCCTGCCACTGGCGGAAATCGCCCGGCGCACGGGGCTGTATAAAAGCACCATCCTGCGCCTGATGAGCTCGCTCGAGCGTGCCGGTTTCATCCGTCGCCTTGGAGACGGCCAGTACGCCGTCGGCCCCGAACCATTGCGGCTGGCGCAGGTTTATCAGACGTCGTTCCGCCTGCGGGATGTGATCTACCCGTTGCTGGAATCCCTGTCGCTAGCCAGCGGCGAAACGTCTTCGTTCTATGTGCGAGAAAACGACAGCCGTGTGGTGCTGTTTCGCGTGGAACCAAAACGCGCGGTGCGTGTTGCCCTGCATGAGGGAGCGCGATTTTCACTGAATGTGGGCGCATCGGGAAAAGTCCTGCGGGCTTTTGCCGGCACATCAGACCCGATGCTCAGTATTGTCCGCGAGCAATTCTGGGCGACGTCCTTCGGCGAGCGCGACGCCGAGACCGCAGCTGTGTCGGTGCCGGTATTCAACGCGGCTTATGACCTGACCGGAGCGATGACCTTGTCCGGCCCGGCAGAGCGTTTCAGCCAGGAAAAAGTGGCGACAGCGTGTGGGTTGTTGCTCGAAGCAGCGGCCAAGGCGACCCTCGCGTTAGGCGGGGACAATCGGGAGTTGCTTAAAGCCCTTGAGCGCGCAGCCCCGCAGGGTTAACAGTCCTGAAACCTCAAAGCCCGGTCGGTGACCGGGCTTTTTGTATTCAGCTTTCGGCTTTTTTCTCCGCCGTTGCCAGTTCCTTGAGTCGCTGGTCGATCAATTGGCACTTATCCGGCAAGTCTTTGGCGGCGGTGCCCAGATCCATTTTCTGCAACTCGTCGTTGATCTCCTTGGCCTTGGCCGGGTTCTGCTCGGTGAGCCGGGCCACTTCCCGGGCCAGTTGTTCGCGCTTGGCAGTGGCTTCGTCGGGGGTGGGCCCCTTCGCGGGCAAGCCCACAGGTTTTGTGAACGCCACAGAAACTGTGGGAGCGTGGCTTGCCCGCGAAGGCCGCGCCTCGGTGTCCGGGGCTAACCACCATGGCAGCAGCTCGACTTCTCCTGTTCCTCATATTTGTCGTGATGCCGCACCCACTCCATGATTTCCTCTTCGTTGCGACCTTTGGGCGTCA
Source organism: Pseudomonas sp. GL-RE-26 (assembly GCF_019956275.1). Taxonomy (NCBI): domain Bacteria; kingdom Pseudomonadati; phylum Pseudomonadota; class Gammaproteobacteria; order Pseudomonadales; family Pseudomonadaceae; genus Pseudomonas; species Pseudomonas sp. GL-RE-26. The sequence continues at coordinate 22,907 of NZ_JAHBDI010000031.1, read as the reverse complement.
AGTCGAGGTAGTTGTAGGCGCCGACCAGCATGTCCAGGCCCCGGGCATAGGTGGAGTAGGTATGGAAAATTTCGCCGGCGTCATTGCGATAAAACACGCTGAGACCGGGGAGTTCTTCCTCGGAACCGTCGGTTTTTTCGTAGTTGTATGTAGCCTTTCCGGCGGCGACCTCTTCGGCTCGGGCGGTGACGCCAAAGTCGTAATTGAAATCGCAGCCTTCGGACGATACCCAGTCGAACTTCCAGCCCATGCGCCGTTTGAAGGCCTGGAATTCGGCGAACGGTGCGTGGGAAACCGCTACCACGGCCACGTCATGATGAGCCAGGTGTTGGTTGGCGCCGTCGATGTGATCGCTCAGGTACGAGCAACCGGGGCAACCCTCGTCCCAGCCCTCGGCGAACATGAAGTGGTAGATGACCAACTGGCTGCGCCCCCCGAACAGGTCCGCCAGTTTCAGTTCGCCGTCGGGGCCCTGGAAGTGGTAGTCCTTGTCGATTTTCACCCAGGGCAGGGCGCGGCGTTCGGCGCTGAGTCTGTCCCTTTCCTTGGTGAAGGCTTTCTCGCGGGCCAGGTGCTGTTTGCGGGTGGCGAGCCATTCTTCCCGCGACACGACGGGATGATTCTGAATGTTCATGGTGTTTTCTCCTGCGTGGGGCGGGGAGGTGACTTACACAGCCTAGTCGTTTGGCTTGCATGGATTTCGACATGCCGCCGGTCGGTCGTCAGCAAATGCCCGTCTGATCGACAGCAGTATTCCCGGCAATGATCACCCGCAGCAGGTGCCGGACGAGCAGGCTCGCTCCCACATGGGACTTGTGTTGCAGTCAGCCTTGTTTCGCCGCTTTCAGGCACTTCAAGTCGCTGAAGTCCTTCCTCACACCTTCAACTTTCTTCAGTAGTCGTGCGCGCTGGTTCGGCGTGCTTTCAGCCATCAGATCCACGAACAGCGAGCGTGCCTGGGTCTCGGTGTTGGCAAAGGCCTGACGATAGGCGGGTGTCCACAAGCTCTCGCGATTGACCAGAAGTGTCTCGATGCGTTGTGGGAATTGGGGGCTCTGGCGTTGCGCAACAGCCGCGCTGAACTGCTTCTGCCAATGGACCCGGTTGGCAAGCCACTGGGTGTTCTGCTCACCCAGGGCGTTGGACCATGTGGTTACCCGCTGTTGCTGGGTAGCGTTCAGTGGCCCGAGCCAGTCGTTCAGGCGTTTCTCCATGCGCGCCCCGCGCTCCTTGATCTGCTGGTCGAGGGAGGGTTTGAGATATTCCTCCTGGCGTTTGCGCTGGTCCTTGGCAAAGGCATCGTTCATCTCGGCAACTTGCTTGTCATCCAGCCCTTGCAGCAACTCGATGGCCGACGGGGTGATTTCACGCGCGGTCTCGGCGATCGCCTGTTCGGCTTCGCGGGCGCGGGCCTGCAAGGCGGCATCGGTGACCTGGTTGGTGGCGATCATGGTTTGCAGGCGGTCCAGCCAGTCGAGGTAGCCGGGCAATTGGGTGGTGCAGTGCCAGCTCAGGTGTTCCTTCAGGCGTTCGTTCAGCCAGCTTTTTTGCTCGCCGTTCATGTCCAGGTAGTCGCTGAGCGTCCACGGGATAATCACGTCGAGATTGCGGTAGGCCAGGCCCACGCGGCTGCACGCGCCGAGGGCGAGGGTAACGGTCAACACAACGGCGATATGTTTGAACCAGCGGGACATGGGCGAATCCTTGCGAAAGCCAGTCTTCGGGGGCTGATTCTCATGTGAACCCAGGAGGAGTCCGGCAGTTCAGCCGATCAATAGAACGCGTGTTCGGCCTTGAGTGTAACCAGTCCGTCGCATTGGCTGTTGTGCCCGGCATAGGCCGAGCAACCGCTGCCGCTCAGGTTGGAGTCACTGTAGATCAGGTCGAGGTCGATGCCCATGAACGGGCGGGACAATTTCAGCGACCAATCGGTAAAACTGCCTACATACCCGCCATCCACCGCCACTGGCGTATTGAATTGGTGGGTGGTGTATTTAAGGCTGATGCCGACACCGAACGGTTGATTGCCGCTCAAGTCAGCGAACAGGGTGTTGTTCTGTTTGTCCGGGTCATTGCTGAAGGCGATGCCGAAACGGCTGCCGAGCAAGGTCAGGCCGCCGAACAGTTCCTGGCTGGCAGGGGTCGTGACTTCGGGGTAGCTGTAGCGGATCAGGCCTACTTCGTAGCCGAGGGTTTGGTCGAAGGGTTGCTTAAAACCCATGTAGGAATCGATCTCGAGGTCTTTCCCCGGGCTGATGCCCATGCTGGGCGACCATTGGCCCACATAGAAACCACTGTCGTGGCTCAGGTCCAGGCCGCCGTGGAACGAGCCGACGGCCGAGGGTTTGACCAGGCCTTGGGCCATGCTGCGGGTGGGGGTGGTGCCGAGCTTGAGGTCGAAGCCCCCCAGCTCACGCTGAAAGATTTGTGCGTGTGCTACAGAGCAGGCCAACAGGCTGGCGAGCAATGCCGATAGATAGAAAGGTTTGAACATGCGTCACTCCATGAACAGCGAGGACAGGCTGGCGGGCCCGCTGAAACGCTTGATCCAGACGTGTGCAAGGATACCGGCGAATGATCGGCAATGAAGGCCGTTCGTCGATTTCCAAAGGATTTGATGGTGTGGCGCAGGGGAGTATCGAGGGTTCCAGTCCAAGCGCTTCGAAGCTCAAAGCGCTTTGGGACCAGGTGACGCGAGGGGATTACTTTTTGCCCAAGGTGATCTGCTTGGACGGGCCGAACGTCTGGCCGCTGACGCCTTTGGCAATTTGCTGGATTTCACCGCCGGACTTGAGGAACGCAGCGATCTGGCTGTTGATCGACTCGCTGGTTTCGACGGCTGGAGCTGGCTTTGCTTTGCTGGTGGATGCTTTTACGCGCATGGCGGCCATTAACCTGTAGAAAATTAACTTGGCCAGGCATCGTACAGGAATTGCCTGATAATTGCTTGGCAAATATCCCCTCGGCATATTCCTGAGGACGGGGTAATTAGTCACCGGCCAATATTCGAAATATGCACCTAAGCCGCTGTTTTAACTAAGAACATTGCCTGGAAAAATACCGCGTCACGCTTGCCTGGGCATGGCGTAAATGCCCGGAACGGCCTGACGAGCGGCCAGGCGTTGGATGAAACCCCGGGAAAATTAAGGGTTTCAGAGGATTTTCTCGCGCCACCGGGCCGGCTGCCGAACGCGACGCTTAAAACCGGGTAGAATGCCGCCCACGCAATGAGGGTATTGGACATGGCTTTAATCGGGCGTTACAACAGTTTGCAAGTGGTTAAACACACTAACTTCGGTTTATATCTGGACGGTGGCGCGGATGGCGAAATCCTTCTGCCTAATCGTTATATTCCAAAAGATATTCCTACCGAAGATGAAGACTGGCTCAACGTTTTTATTTATCTGGACAGCGATGACAAACTCATCGCAACTACTGAAAAACCGAAAGTTCAAGTCGGTGAATTCGCCAGTTTGAAAGTTGTTGAAGTCAACAGCATCGGCGTATTCCTGGACTGGGGGTTGCCGAAAGACCTGTTGCTGCCGTTCTCCGAAGAGAAGCGCCAGATGACGGCGGGCGAGTATGTGGTGGTGCATGTCTATCTCGACAAGCACACCCGTCGCATCACCGCGACCGCGCGTCTGGACCGCTACCTGGACAAGACCCCGGCCAACTACACCGCGGGCCAGGAAGTGGATCTGCTGGTGGCCGAAGCCACGGATATGGGCTTCAAGGCCATCATCAACAACAAGCATTGGGGCCTGATCCACAAGAACGAAATCTTCAAGTTCATGCGCGCCGGTAAAGAAGAAAAGGGCTTCATCAAGGAAGCTCGCGCCGACGGCAAGATCAGCCTGAGCCTGCAACCGGTCGGCCAGGAAGCGGCCACCAGCCTGAACTCGAAGATCCTCGCCAAGTTGCGCGAAAACAATGGCAGCCTGGCGGTGAGCGACAAGAGCGATCCGGTGTTGATCAGCAGCTTGTTCGGTGTCAGCAAGGGCAACTTCAAGAAGGCCATTGGTGCGTTGTACAAGAATGGCCAGATTGTCATTCATGCCGATCGCATCGAACTCAGTTGATGCGCTGACAAGACAGAGGGCCAGGATGGCGCAAGCAGAGAAGTAGAGGTCTCTGGCGGGCGGCATTTTCTGGCCTTCTGGTTAATAATCGACAACATGATTCATTGCCCCGGTGATTTCTTTTCAACGAGAAGGCCGGGGTTTTGCTTTTTATTCTGCCGAGTCTTTGCCATGGATTGTGTCTTCGAGGTGTTCCGGTGAGCGCCACCCGGCGCAGCGCCGACGGGTTTGCCCTGCAAGTGATGGTCGGGTTGTGCCTGGTCTGGGGCGTTCAGCAGGTGATGATCAAGTGGGCGGCGACTGATATCGCGCCAGTGATGCAGGCAGCCGGACGTTCCGGTATGTCAGCGTTGCTGGTCGGGCTGCTGATCTGCTGGAAGGGTGGCTGGAACCAGGTGGGTGCGACCTGGCGTGGCGGTCTGTTGGCCGGTGCCTTGTTCGGCCTGGAGTTCTTCTTCATTTCCGAAGGCCTGCAACTGACCACGGCGGCGCACATGTCGGTGTTCCTCTACACCGCGCCGATCTTCACCGCATTGGGTGTGCACTGGTTGCTGCCCAGTGAGCGATTGCGGCCGCTGCAATGGCTGGGGATTGTCCTGGCCTTTATCGGGATTGCCATTGCGTTTGCCGGCGGGGTGTCCTGGGACAACCTTGATTACCGCATGTTGATGGGCGATGCCTTGGGGGTGCTGGCGGGTGCCGCCTGGGGTGCGACCACGGTGGTGGTGCGCGCCTCGCGACTTTCGGAAGCGCCGGTGACCCTGACGCTGTTCTATCAGTTGATCGTCGGCTTCTTCGGCTTGTTGTTGATTGCGCTGCTCAGCGGCCAGATCACCCATGTCAGCCTGACCAGCGTGGCGGTGGCCAGTGTGCTGTTTCAGGGTGTGGTCGTGTCGTTCTTCAGTTACCTGATCTGGTTCTGGCTGCTGCGCCGTTACCTGGCGGCCAACCTCGCGGTGTTTTCGTTCATGACGCCGTTGTTCGGCGTCACCTTCGGTGTGGTGCTGCTCGGCGAGGAGCTGAGCCTGAACTTCGTCATCGGTGCCGTGCTGGTATTGGCGGGCATCACTTTTGTCAGCGCCGAGCAGTGGTTGCGCCGTCGTTTGCGCAAAGCCCTCGGGTAGCATTGACCGGCGCGAGCAACAGACTGCCGGCGATCAACAAGCCGCAGCCGGCGACCACCAATGCCGGTTGCAAACCGCCACTGAAATGACTGCTCAGCGCCGCCAGCAATGGCCCGCTGAGCTGGCCCACGGCAAAGCAGGCTGTCAGCAGGCCGGCATTGCGCTGGGTGGCATGGGGCGCCAGTTCCCGGGAGCGTTGCATCACCAGTTGCATGCAGGCCAGGAACGGCGTGCCGCACAGGATCACACCCAACGCCAGGCCTGGCCCGTTGCCCAGCAGGCAGGCGAACACGCCAGCGGCTTGCAGCCATAATGTCGCCATCAGCCAGTGACCCGTGGCGCCGGGTTTTTGCCGCCGCAGACTCACCAGCACCACGCCGATTGCTGCCGCCAAGCCAAAGCATGGCCAGAACAGGTCGGCCTGCCATTGGCCATGGAATTGCGCGTTGGCCATTTGTGACAAAAATGTCGCCGGAATGATGTAGCCCAATCCATACAAGGCATAGATCCAACCCAGGCGAGCGATGCCTTGATTGCCCGACGCGCTGGCGCTGGGCGCAGCAGTCGCGGTGACCCCCGGTTGTGGCAGGAACGGCAGGATACCCAGCAGCATCACCAGTCCTGCGGCGGCGTACACCAGCCACAAGGTGGCGGAAGTCTGGCCCAGCAGATTCGAGCCCAGGGCCAACAAACCTGTCAGAAAAATCCCCAAACCCGGTCCAGCGAAGACCAGGGCGCCGAGCCGAGGACGACCGGCCTCTGCCGCGAGTGGCTGGCTCAGGGCGGTAATCATCACCAGCACCCAGGCGCTGGCCACGCCGGTGCCGAAGCGCAGCAGCAAGTGCGACCAGAAACCATTGGCCCAGAACGACGCCAGGGTCAGCAGCACGCAGAGCCACAATCCGCCGAGCAAGCGCCGGCGCACTTGCGCGGAACGCCGGAAAAACATGGCGTCCACCGCACCAATGAAATAACCGAGGTAGTTCGCGGCGGCAATCAGCCCGGCGGCGGTCAGGTCGATCTGGCCTTCGCTGAGCAGGTGCGGCAGTTGCGGTGTCAGGGCAAAACGGCCGATGCCCATGGCCATCATCAGGGCAACGAAACTGGCGGATAAGCGGATCAGGGGAGACATGGTCTGGATTCCGTCTGGAGGATCAATGACCGTCAGGCTAGGACTGATTGACTTTCTTTAAAAATGAATAATAGTGAGTAACTTGTTCTTTTTTGGAGAGTGTCGTGGAATTCAGCCAATTGCGCATCTTCCAGGCAGTGGCGGAAGAAGGGTCCATCACCCGGGCCGCCGAACGGCTGCATCGAGTACCGTCGAACCTGTCGACCCGGCTCAAACAGCTGGAAGAGCAACTGGGCGTCGAACTGTTCCTGCGCGAACGTCAGCGCTTGCAGTTGTCGCCTGCGGGAAAAGTCCTGCTGGACTACACCGCCAGGCTTTTTGCCTTGCGCGATGAAGCCAGTGCGGCAGTGCAGGGCGGGCAACCGGCGGGCGACTTCGTGCTCGGCACCATGTACAGCACAGCGGCGATTCATCTTCCGGGGCTATTGGCGCACTACCACCGTTTGTATCCGGCGGTGAACCTGCAAGTGCAATCCGGCCCCAGCGGTGAATTGCTCGAAGGCCTGCTCACCGGTCGACTCGATGCGGCGCTGGTGGATGGGCCCCTGGAACTGGCCGGGCTTGACGGTGTGCCCTTGTGTGACGAGCGCCTGGTGCTGATCAGCGAGGCCGACCATCCTCCAGTGCGTAGCGCGCTGGATGTGGAGGGGCGTTCGGTGTTCACCTTTCGCCAGGGCTGCTCCTACCGCATGCGCCTGGAGGCCTGGTTCGCCCATGACCATGCGGCCATGGGCCGGGCGATGGAGATCGAGTCCTACCCGGGGATGCTGGCATGTGTGATTGCCGGTTCCGGCGTGGCGCTTATGTCGGAGTCGATGCTCGCCAGTCTGCCGGGTCGTGAGAGTGTGGCCGTGCATCCGTTGGCCGAACCGTTCGCCAGTGCTACCACCTGGCTGATGTGGCGCAAGGGCATGGTCGGGGCCAACCTGAATGCCTGGATCGAGCAGCAACAGGTGGTTTTTCCGCCGGCACGAGTGCGGGCACAGGACATTGCCTGAACACAGGCTGATTGTGATGGATTCAGTAACAGATCCTTGTGACTTTGCGCGAGCATTGCGTAGGACTTCGGACTATTATCTGTACGAAGGGGCTACAGAACTTTGGCCGCTCGGCACTACCCTGAAGGGGGCACCATGAAAGAGAAAATCCAAAACTGGCTGCATGACCTGGGCGTGGCTCTCGGTTTGATCGAACCGCCTCTGCAACCCGTGCCTGTTCGTACTGATGACGAACAACGTCGGCGCCAGCAGCGACGCCGGTAATGGCAGATATCATCTGACAGGTGAAAGGTTTCCCGTGGCGAGGGAGCAAGCTCCCTTGCCGCTTCGTGTACGTTTGATCACCAGCCTTAGTACCGCCCGATCTCCAGCAAAAACCGGCTCAAATCATTCGCCGTCCTGGCGGTCTTGAGCATCCGGTCTTCCTCTACCGTAAACGCCGTGACACCCAGTTCATCTTCCAGATGGAAGATCAGCTCTTCGATATCTTTTTTATCCAATCCCAACTGCGCCAGGCTGGCGTTGTCGTCGAAGTCATCCCGGCCTTCCAGCAGGCGGCTGATGTAGCGATGTACGACAGCACGAAGGGCAGCTTCTTTCATGATCGTTCTTCGAGGAAGTGGGTGTAGTTCTTCCTGCCGGTGCAGTTCCTGCCGTTGAGTACAGCAGGCTTTAGGCGTGTGAGCGCTGCCATTCGTCAATCATGCTGCGCAAATGTTCCCCGGAAAAACTGCCGAAATGCCCGCCATGCACCGTGCGGATCGATAGCGCGTGCAAGCGTTGCAGGCTGCGGGCGTAGTCATCGAGGTTGGAGTGGTAGGCGTCTTCGATCAGCGGGCCGTCGTAGATGATGTCGCCGCTGAACAGGGTCTCGGTCTCGGCTTCGTACAGGCAGATGCCACCCGGTGAGTGTCCCGGTGTGTGCACGACCTGCAACACCCGATTACCCAGGTCCAGCACATCCCCATCTTCGACAAACCCCGTGGCCGGTGCGGCCTTGACCCGGTATTCGGCGTAGCACAGCGGGCAATCGGGGTGCGCCTCGAACATGTCGTCGCCGACGAAGGCTTTGCTCAGGTCGTTGTCGCCATCGGGGGCGGCGAGAATGTCCGCCTCGGCCGGGTGCACCAGCCGTTCAGCGAATTCGTGATGACCGGCGATGTGATCGAAATGGCAGTGGCTGGCCACGGCCACCAGCGGCCGTTCGGTGATCCACGGCAGTTGTTCGCGCAGGCTGACCAGCCCCGAACCGCTATCCAGCAGCAGGTCTTTGTTACGGCCCTGGATGTGCCAGAGGTTGCAGCGGTAGAAGGGGCGGATGTACGGCTCGTGAATCAAGCGGATGCCGTCGCTGAGATGTTTGACTTCGAACCAATGATCGCGGCTGACGATCTTCATGAGCAGTTTTCTCCAGACGAAAAAAACGAGTGCGGCAACCGACGCCACACTCGTCGAAGAAAGCATCAAGTCGTTATGTTCAGCTTAGGCCGCGCTGGCCACAGTCACCGGGCGACGGGACAGCAGGCTGACTGCAACAAAGCTCACCAGGCCTACACCGAGGCTGTAGTAGATCGGGGTATTGGCATCCAGACCATCCTTGAACATGAACAGCAGGGCAGTGGCGAAGCCCATGCCCATGCTGGCGATGGCGCCGGCGGTGGTGGCACGTTTCCAGAAGATCGCACCGATCAGCGGGATCAGCATGCCGCCTACCAGCAGGTTGTACGCCAGGGTCAGGGCGCTGATCACGTCGTTCACGACCAGAGCGATACCCAGCACCACAATACCGGTCAGCATGGTGACCAGGCGGTTCAGGCCCAGGCTCGACTGTTTACCGCCGCGCAGTTTCGGCAGCAGGTCTTCGGTCAGGGTGGTGGCAGCGGCCAGCAGGCCAGCGCTGGCGGTGGACATCATGGCGGCCAGTGCAGCAGCAATCACCAGACCACGGATACCGTCCGGCAGCGACAGTTTGACGATGGCGGCGAAGGCGTTGTTGACGTTATCCAGATCCGGGATCAGCACGTGAGCGGCCATGCCGATCAGGGCGCAGGCCAGACCATAAACGATGCAGTAGATACCGGCAGCAGTACCGGCAACCTGAGCCACTTTAGCGGTCTTGACGGTGAACACCCGTTGCCAGATGTCCTGACCGATCAGGATCCCGAAGAAGTAGATCATGAAGTAGGTGATGATGGTGTCCCAACCGATGGTGGTGAAGCTGAAGGCGGTTGCCGGCAGTTTCAATACCAACTCATCCCAGCCGCCAACGCGGTACAGGCAGATCGGCAACAGGATGAACATCAGGCCGACTGTCTTGATCACGAATTGGACGATGTCGGTCAGGGTCAGGGACCACATGCCACCGATTGCCGAGTAGATCACCACGACGCCACCGCCGAGCAGAACGGACACCCAGAATGGCAGGCCGAACAGCACTTGCAATACGGTGCCGATCGCCAGGATCGAAACCACGCCGATCATCAGCGCGTAGGCCAGCATGATCACCGCGCTCGCGGAGCGGGCCATCGGGTTGTAGCGTTTTTCCAGGACCTGGGTAACGGTGTAGATCTTCAGTTTCAGCAGCGGTTTGGCGAGGAACAGGTTCAGCGCCACGATCCCGCAACCCAGGGCCGCACATAGCCAGAAACCGGAGATGCCATGCACGTAGCCCAGACGCACGGTGCCCACGGTGGACGCGCCGCCCAGGACGGTGGCAGCCATGGTGCCCATGTACAGGCTTGGGCCGAGGTTGCGACCGGCGACCAAAAAGTCTTCGTTGGTCTTGGCCTTGCGCATGCCGTAGTAGCCGAGTATCAGCATCGCGGCGGCGTAGATGAGTACGACGAATAAATCCAAAGCCATTGTTGCGTGTCTCCGATTGTCTTTTTTATGTGAGGCTGAAAATCAATCCCTGTGGGAACATCAATTCCTGTGGGAGCGTGGCTTGCCCGCGAAGGGAGCGCCGCGGTCCACCAGGCAGACCGCGTTATCGTTCATCGCGGGCAAGCCACGCTCCCACAGGTAATGTGTTGACCACAGGTAATGCGTTGAATCAGGCGGCTTGACGCATCGCCGGTTTAGCGAGCGAATCCGTGCTCTGGCTGCGTGAATCGTTCGGACCGAACACTGCGCTCGACTCCGGGAACAGGCTCAGCAGCGCCAGGTACACCAGCGAGGCCAGGCCCAGGGTCACCGGCAAGCTGATGTCGATACCACCGGCCATTTCGCCCAGTGGCCCGACAAACTGACCCGGCAGGTTCACGAAGCACAGGCCGACGGCCGCGCTCGGGATCCAGGCACCCAGGCCACGCCAGTTCCAGCCGTGGGTGAACCAGTAGCGGCCACCTTTCTCGCCGCGGGTGAACACTTGCAGGTCATCCGGGCAGTAGAAGCCGCGACGCACCAGCAGGCCGATGATCATGATCACCATCCACGGGGTGGTGCAGGTGATGATCAGCACGGCGAAGGTCGACACGCTCTGCACCAGGTTGGCCGCGAAGCGCCCGATGAAGATGAAGGCAATCGACATCACACCGATCAGCAGCGTGGCCTTGACCCGCGACAGCACCCGAGGGAACACGCTGGACATGTCCAGGCCGGTGCCATAGAGCGAGGTGGTGCCGGTGGACATGCCACCAATCACCGCGATCAGGCACACCGGCAGGAAGAACCAGCTCGGCGATACCGCCAGCAGACCACCGACATAGTTGTTGGCCGCGATGTAGTCCGGTGCCTTGATCGCCACGATGGTCGCGGTGGCCAGGCCGAACAGGAACGGGATGAACGTCGCGATCTGCGAAATCACCACCGCCGCCATGATGCGGCGCTTGGAGGTGTCACGCGGAATGTAGCGCGACCAGTCGCCGAGGAACGCACCGAAGGAAATCGGGTTGCTCATCGCCACCAGCGCAGCGCCAATGAACGCGGCCCAGAAACCGGGTTGCCCCATGTTGACGGTGCCGGCGTAGTTCGCATCGAAGGGACCGGCGAAGGCGAAGATGCCCAGCAGGAACAGCAGGCTGGCACTCCACACCGCGATCTTGTTGACCCACAGCAAGAAGCGAAATCCATAGATACATACGGTCAATACCAGGATCGCGAACAGACCGTAGGCCAGGCCCAGGGTCAGGTCGGTTTCCGGCAGGCCGATCAGGCGTTTGGCGCCTCCGATCAGCGCATCCCCCGAACTCCACACCGAGAGCGAGAAGAAGGCGATGGCGGTCAACAGCGACAGGAACGAACCGACGATCCGCCCGTGCACGCCGAAGTGCGCCCCGGAAGATACGGCGTTGTTGGTGCCATTGATCGGGCCGAACAGGCCCATTGGCGCGAGGATCAGCGAACCCAGCAATACGCCCAGCACAATCGCCCAGACGCCCGCCTGGAAAGACAGGCCGAACAGTACCGGGAAGCTGCCGAGGACGGCGGTTGCAAAGGTGTTGGAACCCCCGAAGATCATCCGGAACAAGTCCGTCGGACCTGCGGTGCGTTCGCTGTCCGGGATCTGTTCGACCCCGTAGGTTTCAATTTGCGTAAGGCTTTGGTCGTTGTTGTTGTTATTCATGATCAGCTCCGATCATAAAGGCGCGCTCATCGTGCGTGAGCGTCACCTGTGTTGGCTAAGGGGTTGGCAGCCCTTCCGGCATCGCGGACAAATGTTCGTGGCAGGCCAGCCATAGGCCTTGTTGTTCTTGGCCAGACGCTTGTTTCTTGAAAACAATCGTCTCGCGCTCCTGGCTGAAGTGTTGCTCCCCTTGCATGCGCAACTCGGTGGCTACGTCATGGATGAAAATCGCCACGTCACCCTGCAGGCTGACGAAAGCGTTGCTTGAGGTGCACGAGAGCACCTCGAAGCCATCCTCAGAGCGCCAGCCGTCCCACATCGCCTGATAGGCGTCGCGCGACAGCAGGGGCTGTTCGAGGGTGTAGAAGACGAAGCTGGCATTGGCGCTGAACGCGCCGAAGTAGGCTTCGCGATCGTTACGGGCAAAAGCGGACACCAGATCGGCGGCGGCTTTGAGCACCTGATCACGTTCGTTCATGACCAATCCTCAGCGGTGGACTACGCCAGGCAGTACGCAGAGCATTTCGTACAGCAGGTTGGCGGCCAGCAGCGAGGTGTTGCCGGAGGTGTCGTAAGCGGGCGAGACTTCTACCAGATCGCAACCGACCAGGTCGAGGCCTTGGCAGCCACGAACGATCTCGATTGCCTGAATGGTCGTCAGACCGCCGATTTCCGGGGTACCGGTACCCGGTGCCCAGGCAGGGTCGATGCCGTCGATGTCGAAGCTGAGGTAAACAGGACCGCCGCCGACTTTTTCGCGGACTTCAGCCATCAAAGGCTCCAGCGATTTGTGCCAGCACTCTTCAGCCTGAACCACACGGAAGCCCTGGTTGCGGCTCCAGTTGAAGTCGTCAGCGGTGTAGCCTTGGGCACGCAGACCGATCTGCACGACACGGTCCGGATCCAGCAGGCCTTCTTCAACGGCGCGACGGAAGGTGGTGCCGTGGGCGATCTTCTCGCCGAACATGTGATCGTTCACATCGGCATGGGCGTCGATGTGTACCAGGCCGACCTTGCCGTGCTTTTTATGGATGGCACGCAGGATCGGCAGGGTGATGGTGTGGTCGCCGCCCAGAGTCAGGGGGATCACATCGTGTTCGAGGATGTTGTCGTAGGATTCTTCGATGATCCGTACGGCATCCAGCAGGTTGAACGTGTTGATCGCGATATCGCCGATGTCAGCAACCGACAGCGAGTCAAACGGGGCAGCACCGGTGGCCATGTTGTACGGGCGGATCATCACCGACTCGGCGCGGATTTCGCGAGGCCCGAAACGGGTGCCGGGGCGCAGCGATGTACCGATGTCCAGTGGCACGCCTACGAAGGCAGCGTCCAGGCCGGCAGCGGTATTCAAATGGGGGAGTCGCATCATGGTGGCGATGCCGCCGAAGCGCGGCATTTCGTTGCCGCCCAGTGGTTGGTGAAGAATCTTGTCCACGGGTAGGGCCTCATCGTCGTTGTTTTATTTATGTCGGTTGCGCCATTCACGGGAGTACGGGCGAACCTTGTGGCGCCGATTCTGCGAAATGTAGTGGCCGGGAAGAATCGCTACGGGCAAATACTTAGTTCAGATTTTTCTAAACTAATGGCTGGGACAGCGATAGACTCACGGACATCCGCAGAACCAATGTGGCGAGGGGGCTTGCCCCCGTTCGGCGGCGCAGCCGCCGTAAATCACGTTGACGCGGTTTGCCTGATGCATCCCGGATGACGGGTTTGGGGCCGCTGCGCAGCCCAACGGGGGCAAGCCCCCTCGCCACAGTGATGTGCATTCCACCTAGAGCAGCGTGTGACCTTTGTATTTGGAGTGTCTGATGGCCAACGCTTTACCCGACCTGAAACTATTGCGCATCTTCGTCAGCGTGGTGCGCCATCAGGGGTTCGCCAACGCCCAGCAGGAGCTCAATCTCTCGACGTCGGCCATCAGCACCTACATGAGCCAGCTCGAAGCCGCCCTCGGCCTGGTCCTGTGCCATCGCGGCCGTGGTGGTTTCAGCCTGACCAGCAAGGGCGAGCTGTTCCATCAGGAAACCCTGCGTCTGCTGGGCGAACTCGAAGGCTTCGAGCAGTATGCCGCCGCCCTTAAGGGCGAGTTGCGCGGCACCTTGAACCTCGGAGTGATCGACTCCACCGTCAGCGACAAGGCCCTGCCGTTCGCCGAAGCCATCGGTGCCTACAGCCAGGAACACCCGGCCGTGCACTTGCACCTGTCGGTGATGAGCCCTTACGAATTGCAACTCGGCGTGCAGGACAACCGCCTCGACCTGGCCATCGGTGCGTTTTCCACGCGCATGAGCGGTCTTGTGTACATGCCGCTGTACCGTGAACAACACTGGTTGTATTGCAGCACGCGGCATCCGCTGTTCAACGAACGGCGCATCCCCGAGCAAGTCATTACCCAGCAGCGCATGGTCGGTCGTGGCTACTGGAGCCAGGCCGAACTGGCACGCCACGGTTTCAAGCACAGCGCCGCGACGGTAGAAAGTATGGAGGCCCAGTTGATTCTGGTGCTGTCCGGCGCCTACATCGGCTACCTGCCGGAGCACTACGCCCAGGCCTGGGCCGACAAGGGTGACCTGCGAGTGTTGCTGCCGGCGACCTTTGGTTATCAGGCGCCGTTCTCGATGATCGTGCGTCGGGGTCGTAGCCGCGAGCCGCTGATCCAGACATTCCGTGATCTGCTCAAAGCACAACTGAATCAGGCGTAAAGACGATGTCCAGAGTTCAATGTCCGCGCTGCCTGCGCCCGCAAAGCCACTGCCTGTGCCCGTTGATCCCGAGCCTCGACAGCCGCACCCGGGTACTGTTGTTGCAGCATCCGAGCGAAGTGAATCATGCGTTGAATACCGCACGCCTGGCGGCGCTTGGGTTGAAGAATGCCGAGTTGATCGTCGGCGAGGTGTTCGAGGATTTGCCGACGCTGTTGAACCAGCCGGGGTATCGGGCGCGGTTGCTGTTTCCCGGCGAAGATGCCCAGCCGATGCAGGCTTGTGCCGCGACGGACGAACCCTTGTTGCTGGTGGTCCCCGACGGCACCTGGCGCAAGGCGCGCAAGATGCTGCACCTCAATCCGCTGCTGGCAGCGTTGCCGAGGGTGATGCTGGCCGAAGGCGGTGTGTCCCGCTATCGCTTGCGCAAGGCGCCGGGGCCGGGAGCGTTGTCGACGGTGGAGGCGATTGTGCAGGCGCTGGAAACCCTCGAAGCGCCGGCAACGTTTGCGCCGTTGCTGAAGCCGTTCGAGGCGTTGATCGAGGGGCAGATTGCGGCGATGGGGGAGGAGGTTTACCGCAAAAATCACGAACAATGATGAATTGTGGCGAGGGGGCTTGCCCCCGTTCGGCGGCGAAGCCGCCGTAAAAGCGGTTGATGCGGTTTGCCTCATACACCGGCGAGAATGGTTTGGGGCCGCTGCGCGACCCAACGGGGGCAAGCCCCCTCGCCACAGAGATTGAGTCAGGCTTACCTTTCGCGCATCGCCTCGGTCCGCGCTTTCAACACCGGTTTAAGCAAGTAATCCAGCACCGTTTTCTCCCCGGTAATAATGTCCACCGTCGCCACCATCCCCGGGATGATCAGCAGCGGTTTCACATCCCCGCCCAAATGGTTTTTGTCGGTACGCACCTGAATCAGATAGAAGCTGTTGCCCTTGTCGTCGGTGATGGTGTCGGCGCCGATCAATTCCAGCTTGGCGCTCAGGCCGCCGTAAATGGTGTAGTCGTAGGCACTGAACTTGACCATGGCTTTCTGGCCCGGATGCAGGAATGCAACGTCCTGTGGCCGCACCTTGGCTTCGATTAGCAGGTTGTCTTCCAGCGGCACGATTTCCACCATGTCACTGCCGGGCTGGACCACGCCGCCGATGGTGTTGACCTTCAACACCTTGATGATGCCGTGTACCGGCGAGACGACGGTGGTGCGGGTGACACGGTCGTCGATAGCAATGCTTGAGGCTGTGATTTTCGACAGGTCGGTGCGTTTCTCGTTCAGCTCTTTGGCGGCTTCCGAGCGGAAGGTTTGCTCCGACTCGTCGATCTTGCTTTTGATCTCGTTGATCGCCGATTCCGCCCGGGGAATCGCCAGGGTGGTGGCGTTCAGCGAGCCGCGAATCTCCACCGCGCTGCGTTTGAGCCGCAGGATTTCCACCGGTGACACCGCACCCGTGCCCACCAACGGTGTGGACATGTTCATCTCTTGTTGCAGCAGCGCCAGGCTGGAACTGAACTGCCCCTGTTTTGAGCGGAACTCTGCAAGTTCCTGGGTTTTTTGCCGAAGTTGCTCGCTCAGGGTGCGCTGCTCGCTGGCCAGTCGACGTTGCCGCTGGTCGTACAGCGAGCGCTCGTCTTCGGCCACTTGCGGGGCCTTGGCGATCACTTCTTCTGACAGCTTGAACGGCCGGCCCTCGGCCTCGGCCGAAAGCCGTTCGACCTGCGCGGTCAAGGCATAGCGATCGGCTTCGCTTTCGCCCTTGTTCGACAGGTAGCGGGTGTCATCCAGGCGCAGCAAGGTGTCGCCCTTGTTCACCATTTGTCCTTCACGGACGAAAATTTCAGTGACGATGCCGCCCTCCAGGTTCTGGATCACCTGGACCTTGCTCGAGGGAATCGCCTTGCCTTCGCCCATGGTCACTTCCTGCAACACGGCGAATTTGGCCCAGACCAGCGCACTGACCACCAGCCCGGCGGCCAGCCACACGGTGATTCGCGACCAGCGCGGTGAGTCCTGCAAGGAGGCGCCGGCGGTTTCCGGCATGAACTCGGTTTCGGCACTTTTGTTGAAACTGTCGAAGTAGCCACGGGATCCTTGATCGGCAGACATGGGCTACTCCTAGACGGCCGCAGAGCCGACACGGCCCTTGCGCAGTGCATCGATGACTGCTTCTTTCGGACCGTCGGCGACGACCCGTCCGTTGTCCAGCACCACCAACCGGTCCACCAGGCTCAGCATCGAGGTGCGATGGGTCACCAGCAGGATGGTTTTGCCTTGGACCCAGCCGTGAAGTTTTTGCCGCAGGACGTCTTCGCTGCTGTTGTCCATGGCGCTGGTGGGCTCGTCGAGCAGCATGATGGGCGGGTCGAGCAACATCGCCCGGGCCATCAATACGGCTTGGCGCTGGCCGCCGGACAACAGTTGCCCGCGCTCGCCCACGGGCCGGTCGAAGCCTTGCGGGTGCTGTCGGGCCAGTTCGGTTACGCCGGTCATTTCCGCCACTTCAAGCATGCGTGAGTCACTGATGTAGCGCGCGCCGAGGGTCAGGTTGTCGCGCAGGCTGCCGGCCAAAAGCGGCAGGTCGTGGGCGACGTAACCGATTTGATGGCGCAGGTCGGCGACGTCCAGTTGCCGCAGGTCCAGGCCATCGAGAAGCAATTGGCCTTCATCCGGTTCGTAGAAGCCCATCACCAGTCGCGCCAGGGTACTTTTGCCTGAGCCGCTGCGGCCGATGATGCCGACGCGCTCGCCGGGTTTCACACTGAAGCTGACATTGGCCAGGGCGGGAGAGCTCTGGCCGTTGTAGTGGAAGGTCACGCCGACAACATCCAGCGCGCCTTGCAGTTGGGTGCGCTCCAGCGGCCGTTGCCTGGCGTCGCGCTCCTGGGGCAGGCCCATCAGTGCGTCGGTGCTTTTCATGGTCAGTTGCGCTTGCTGGTAGCGGGTGATCAGGCCGGCGATCTGCCCCAGTGGTGCAAGCACCCGGCTGCCCAGCATGTAGCTGGCCACCAGGGCACCGACGCTGAGGTTGCCGGCGATGATGCTGTAGACCCCGGCGACGATGGTTGCCATGCCGGACAGTTGCTGGATGAACAGCGTGCCGTTGGTGGCGAGGGCCGAGAGGTTGCGCGCGTGGCTGTCGAGGCGGGTGAGGGCGCCGTGGGTGCTTTCCCATTTGTGCTGGCGTTCGCTTTCGGCGCTGCAGGCCTTGAGGGTTTCCAGGCCGCTGAGGGTTTCGATCAGCAGTGCCTGGCGTTCGGCGCCGAGGCTGAGGCTTTTCTGTACGGTATCGCGCAGGCGCACCTGGATCACCATGGCGAAGATGATGGTGATGGGAAACGCCAGAATCGGGATCACCACCAGCCAGCCACCGAGCAGGCCGATCACCAGCAGCATCAGCAAGCAGAAGGGCAAGTCGATCAGGCTGGTGAGGGTCACGGCGGTGAGAAATTCCCGCAGGCCCTGGAAGTCATGAATGCTTTGGGCGAAGCCACCGATGGTCGCCGGTCGCGCTTTCATCGCCATGCCGGTGATGCGCTCGAACAGGGTGGCCGACAGGATCACATCGGTTTTCTTGCCGGCGGTATCGAGCAAGTGCGCGCGCACGACCCGCAGCACCAGTTCGAAAACGGTGCCGATCAGCAGACCGATCGCCAGCACCCACAAGGTCGAAGTGGCCTGGTTCGGCACCACGCGGTCGTAGGTCTGCATCACGAACAGCGGCACCATCAACCCCAGCAGGTTGATCAGGAAGCTCGCCAGGATCGCATCGCTGTACAGCCATTTCGACAGCTTCAGCGTATCGCGAAACCATGCCTGGACCCGAGGTACCAGCGGCGAGCGCAAGTCTTCGAGTTCGTGGCGTGGCCGGGCAAACAACGCCTGGCCACTGTAGTGTTCGGCCAGCTCCTCGGGGCTGAGCCATTGTTCGCCGCCGTCGGCTTCGCTGGGCAGGATCAGCACCTTGCCGTCCTCGCCATAACGGCGCAGCACGGCCGTGCGGCCGTTGTTGAGCAACAGCAGCACGGGCAGGTTGAGCGCGGAGATGTCTTTGAGGTCGCGGCGCAGCAAGCGCGCCTGCAAACCGGCCCGGGCCGCTGCACGAGGCAGCAGGTCCAGGCTCAGGCGTTGGTGTGCCATTGGCAGCCCGGCACTGAGGCTGGCGCGGCTGACCGTCGCGCCGTGGAGTTTGCAGAGGATCAACAGACCGTCCAGAAGCGGGTCATCGAAGCTCAGGCGCGGATCGACACCAGTGTTGCCGGGTTCCATGCTGGTCAAATTGATTGCTCCCGTTGCTCTACGGCAATTGACAGATATCTGCGTATCACACTGTAGGAGCTGCCGCCGGCTGTGATCTTTTGATCTTGTTTGCTCAAAAGCAAAGTCAAAAGATCGCAGCCGGCGGCAGCTCCTGCACGGGTACTTCGTTATTTCATTTCAGGCAGACGGGCTTCGTTTTTCACTTCGGTCTGGGCGATCGCGTCGGCGGGCAGTACGACCCGTTGCTTGCTCAGCAACTGGCCCATGTTCGCCAGGACACGGTACATCGAGAACTCTTCGGTGTAGCGCACTTCGGTGTAGCGACGGTTGGCGTTGTAGAGCTCGTTTTCACTGTCGAGCAGGTCCAGCAGTGTCCGTTGGCCGAGGCCGAACTGATCCTGATAGGCGATGCGTACGCGCTTGCTGGTGTCGGCGTATTCACGGGCGGTCGGGGTTTGTTTCTTGGCATTGACCATGGCGTTCCAGGCCAGGTGAATGTTCTCGTTGAGCTGGCGCAGGGCATTGTTACGGATGTCCATGGCCTGGTTGATCTTGTGCGCGTCGGAGGCCAGGCGCGCCTTGTCGCTGCCGCCGCGGAACAGGTTGTAGTTCATCACCACGCCGACTCGCCATTCGTTGTCGTGGCCTTCATCCCCCTGCACGTTGTTGTTGGCGCCCACTGCCGCCTCGCCGTCTAAACGCGGGTAGAACGGCGACTTGGCGACTTCGTACTGGCTTTCGGCTGATTGCACGTCGGCCTGGGCCGATTTCAGGTAAGGGTTGTTTTCCACCATGCTCTGCTGGGCTTCCGGCAGGGAGGCAGGGACTTCGCCGCGAATCGACGGCGGGGCTTCCAGTTCATCGGGCATGCGCCCCACGACGGCATAGAAATTCGACTCGGCATCGGCCAGATCGACTTCGGCAGTGTCGAGGTTGTTTTCCGCCAGTGCCCGGCGAGCGCTGGACTGGTCGGCATCGGCGTTGCTGCCCACGCCGCGCTGGGTGCGCAGTCCGATCTGGTCGTTGACCCGCAAGTGCGCTTGCAGGTTGTTCTTGGCCAGTGTCACCAGTTCGCGGCGCTTGAGGACATCCAGGTAAACCTCGGTGGTGCGCAGGGCCAGATCCTGAGCCGTACCCTGAGCGTAATAGGCGCGCGAGTTGACCACGCCTTTGGTGCGTTCGACTTCATTGGAAGTGTTGAACCCGTCGAAGAGCATTTGCCGCAGGCGCAATTCCGACTGGGTGTAGTTCAAGGTTTCGGTGTTGTGCCCGCCGGGGGTGAGCGCCCGGGTATTGGTGTTATCGCTGTACCCGCGCCCGTAGGCAGCGTTCAAATCAACCGATGGATAAAAGCCCCCTTTGGCGACCTTCACGTCCTCATCCGCCGACAGTCGGCTGTCCACACGGGATGCCAGTTCCGGGTGAGTCGCAATGGTGCTCTGGATCGCTTCGGTCAGCGTCATGGCCTGAGCCTGGGATGAGCAGGCCATGGCCAAAAGAACCGCGCTGCAGAGGGGGGTTAATAGGCGCATGTACATCTCCCTGATTCCTGATGGTGCTTATCCGTCGCCAATTATTTGACGACATTTATAGGTAAAGTTGTTTCACATCTTTAACACAAGAGCTAAGAACATTTTGAAGCGTAGCTAAGAAATTTTTTTCATAACGCTTATGCCAAAAAAAACTTATGCGCTCTGCAAAATCCAGCACATTGTTCAACTCGAAAACCCTTGTTTTACGAGCTCTAGGGCGCTCATCGAGGGCTTGAGGAAAGTTCCAATCCACTTATCGACAAAGAGCGGAGAAGTGCTGGAGGGGAGGGACGCGAGCGATCTGGTAGTGACGGTTTTTTGTCACTCGAGTGATTCAAGATCGTTACGCATCGCTCACAGGCAACGTTGTTGCGCACAGGGATCCGATGCCATTGATTGCAGAGGGGTTTTCCCGAAATCGTAAACAGCGCCGTGAGCGACTGGCTGGGCGAGATCGGTGCCGGGGCCACGGCTTACTCAAGTAAACCGGCACCCGGAACACGATCCGCCAGACAACCCGCTCGAGCCATGAGCACGTTCTTCGCACAATCAAGGTGCCGACAGCGGTTGGCAGCGGAGGAAGTGCACATGGCAACGCTCATCGGAATCGTCAGTAAGGTCATCGGTCAGGTGTTCGCAGTTGCGAGCGACGGCACCCGGCGTGCTTTAGTCGAGGGGGACCGGCTGTTCGCTGGCGACCAACTGACCACTGGCGCTGAAGGCGCGGTGGCGGTGCATCTGCAAAATGGCCAGGAACTGACCCTCGGGCGCGACAGCAGCATGCAGATGACACCGCAGTTGCTCGCCAATCAGATTCCCCATGTGGACTCGCCTGAAGCCCTGACGCCGAGCGAAGCGCAACTGACCGATGTCGAACAGCTGCAAAAAGCCATTGCGGCGGGCGACGACCCGACCCAAACCGCTGAAGCCACCGCTGCCGGGCCGGCCACGACTGCCGGTGTACCGGGTGGCATCGCGGGCAGCGGCCATAGTTTTGTCCTGCTCGAAGAAGTGGGCGGGCGTGTCGATCCGATCATCGGCTTCCCCACAGCCGGGTTCAATGGCATTCCCGAACTTCCCGAAGAACGCCTGAACGCTAATCCGGACAACGCTGTAGCGGCCGATGCCCCTGTGGTTCCGCCGGTGGTTGTGCAGGTACCGAACAATCCGGTCACCTTCGAAGGCCTGTCGGCGCAGAACGGCGAGCGGACCGTCAATGAAGCCAACCTGGCCGACGGTTCGGCGCGGAACGAAGGCTCGTTGACGCGAAGCGGCACCTTCACCATCAACGCGCCAGACGGGCTGACCAGTCTCAGCATCGGCGCAATCAACTTGATCAGCGGCGGCGTGGCGGCAGGTTTCCCGCAGACGATCACCTCCCCGCTGGGCAGCACGCTGACCGTCACCAGTTACAACCCGGCCACGGGCGTGGTCAGTTACAGCTACACCCTCAACCGTGCCGAATCCCAAGCGAGCGGCGAGGGTACCAACAGTCTTGTCGAACACGTCACCGTGGTGGCCATTGACAGCAATGGCGACAGCACTACCGGTACGCTGGATATCAGCATCATCGACGACGTACCGAAAGCAGTCGATGACAACAATGGCATCGCCTCGGAAACCCTGCTGACCCTCAACGGCAATGTGCTGACCAACGATGTGCAAGGCGCGGACCGGGTGCCGCTCGGTGAAAACAGCGGCCCGATCACTCCCGGCACCTTCACCGGCACCTATGGCACCCTGGTGCTGAATGCCAACGGCACCTACACCTACACCCTCAACACCAGCGATGCGGACTTCAAGGCATTGCATGGCGGCGGTGACGGCACCGAAACCTTCACCTACACCCTCACCGATTCGGACGGCGATAGCAGCACCGCGAACCTGGTACTGCAAATCCACAACAACGATGACCCGATCACGATTGGCGGTTTGAATACTGGGGGCGGCGAGTTGACCGTCTTCGAGAAAAACCTCAGCGACGGCAGCGCACCGGATGCCACCGCGCTGACCCAGAACGGCACCTTCACCGTCGCCGCCCTCGACGGCGTCACGACCCTGACCGTGGGCGGCATTGCCGTGGTCACTGCTGGCGTGGCGGCGGGCTTCCCGCAATCGATCACCACCCCGTTGGGCAGCACGCTGACCATCACCGGGTTCAACGCGGCGACCGGCGTGGTGAGCTACAGCTACACCCTGAACGATAACGAAGCCCACCCGACCGCCAACGGCACCAACACCCTGCCTGAACAGTTCGCAGTGACCGTGGTCGACGACAACGGCACCACCGCGACCGGTTCACTCGACGTGAGCATCGTCGACGACCTGCCCAACGCCGTGGGCGACAGCAACGCCAGTACCGCTTCGGAAACCCTGCTGACGCTGAACGGCAACGTGCTGAGCAACGATGTGCAAGGCGCCGATCGGGTGCCGCTCGGTGAAAACAGCGGCCCGATCACCCCCGGCACCTTCACCGGCACCTACGGCACCCTGGTGCTGAATGCCAACGGCA
>NZ_JAHBDI010000030.1:0-58093 GCF_019956275.1 Pseudomonas sp. GL-RE-26 | reverse complement strand
CAGCAAGAAGTGGACGATGCCGATCCGGGACTGGAAAGCGGCCTTGAATCGCTTCAGTATCCAGTTCGAAGATCGTCTGTTAACGGTTTAATAAAAATCCCGTTTACACAAAATCTAGGACACCCTCGTTCTTGTCGGTAATGAAGTACAGATTGTTCAGGCGCCAGAACCGATCCCGGAGCAGCTTCATGTGCTCGGGCTTCATGTTCAG
Source organism: Pseudomonas sp. GL-RE-26 (assembly GCF_019956275.1). NCBI lineage: Bacteria > Pseudomonadati > Pseudomonadota > Gammaproteobacteria > Pseudomonadales > Pseudomonadaceae > Pseudomonas > Pseudomonas sp. GL-RE-26. The sequence continues at coordinate 57,882 of NZ_JAHBDI010000030.1, read as the reverse complement.
GCGTCCTTAGATAGTTCGTCCATCAGGCTGGACAGCTCGTCCACATCGGAGGATTGCTCCTTGTCGTCCAGGTTGAACGCCTGGCGCTCCAGTACCTGAAGGTTCTTCATAGCCGAGGAAAGCTGAAACAGGGTCTTGGCGTTGCTTGGCAGACCAACTGCGGCAAGCATTGCCCCGCGCCTGATTCCGCTGGAGTCCTCTTTCGTTTCTTCCTCGATTGCGTTCTCGATGGACTCACGCTGCTGAATGGTCGTCAGCAGATCATCCATCAGAAGGTTCGCAAGGTTCGAGGCTTTGCGAATGTCTCGGCGATGGCTGCGAACAACCGTTGCGCCTTCCTCTGCAGCCTCTTCGACGATCTCAGCGTCACGCTCAGGGTTCGCACATTGACCGTCGCGAACCTCTCCGCGAACCAGCTTGTTGCGAACCTCCTTTCGCACCTGCTCGGAAAGGTCTCGCACCCACCCTGAGGCCTTGGCCTTCTTGCGAATCGCGGTGTCGCTGATTCCATTCCGCTCAGCGATGGTTCTGATGGAAAGCGCGCCGGCCCGGTAGGCTCGTTCGATCGCCTCCCAGTCGGGTTGCTTCGTTGCCATGTGAATTCCTTAATCGTCTGTATCCAGCAGCACATCAATCAGCTTCTGCTCACCCAGGCGCATGGCACCCAAGCACTGAAGGTCGTCACACTTAGGGCCGAGCCCGAACACCGTGACCTCGCCTTTTGGCCCGATCATGGTTAGTGCGCCCACGGTGCATTCCGGATGCTCGCCGGCATCGAGGTCGTCGGCAATCTTGCGCAGGGTCTTGGCAGCGTCTCGCCAGTCCTCACGCCTGAACTCGACGACCTTCACTTACTCAGCTTCGGCTGAAGCACCACGCGAGCAATCATCACCAGCAGACCCAGCACGCCATAGGCCACTGGCGGCAACACGGCCTGTAGTTGCGGCATCAGCTGTTCAGCGATACCCAGCGCAGCAATGGCGCCACCCGCCTGAACGCTGGTCATGCTCAGCGCTTGTTTCCAGTTGTCGATCAGTTGCATGAGTGTCCCCTTACGAATTCTGTTGCGGATGTACTGCGTCGGTGACCGTCTTGCGCAGGTCGGCAAGGTCTGTAGCCAACTCGGCCAGATCCTTGTCGCGGCGCTTCTCGGCCCATTTGAACCAGGCGCGCACCAATACCCATGCAGGCAGGCCGCACACAAAGATGATTCCGCCCAGGGCAATCACCCCGATGTCGTCGTTCGCCCATGAGCCAAGGCCCAGCCACCGGACGACGAAGGCGCCGCCGCAGATGCTGGACACCGACGTGCTGATCATTGCGACGACGAACTCGCGCACGGTCTTGGGCAGGGTCATCGCCATGACGACGACGGCAGCCAAGACAGCGACGAAGCCGAACGCTCCCAGCTTGTACAGTGCGATACCGCCAGCGGCAGTAAGTGGGCCGGGCTCGGACATAGATTGATATCTCATGGCGCCTCGGTATCTCGGCGTTGTGATTGGTCCGGCAATCCACGCCTTCCTCATCCGCTCGGAGCAAAGACGGGGGCATGGGTGCCAGATACGAAAAGGCCCCCGCGAATGCAGAGGCCTTGAATAGGGCCTATAAATAACACTACAAAAGTGTTGTATTAACACATAAATGTTGTAGAATGGACTCATCCAAACAACGAGGCGAGGTGATGAAGTTCAGCGAGTTCAGACGATGGTTGAAGGCCCAAGGGGTGACCTTCGAAGCAGGCAAAGGAAGCCACTTCAAGATCACCGCCCCAAACGGCAACAAGACCACCTTCGCGGATCACGGCAGTAAGGAAATGCCAGAACCGACCCGCAAGGCGATCATTAAACAACTGGGGCTCTAATGGGCCCCTTCACCACATCCGAATGCTGGCCGATCATCTCCGAGGAGTGACCATGTACGACTATGCAATAAGATTTGAGTGGGACGACTCACCCGGCGTCGCTGTCTTCTGCCGTGACCTACCAGAGCTGAACAGCTATGGCGATGATCGGGATCACGCTATCCGTGAAGCCCAGGATGCGATTGAAACCACGTTGTCCCTCTACGCCGATCAGCGTAGGTCCATCCCGCAGGCTTCCGCGCCGCAAGATGGTGAGCACGTCGTTCACCTACCAATGGTGACTGTGGCCAAGATCGTCCTATGGAACACCATGATGGAGCGGGATATGCGCAAAGCCGACTTATGTCGTTTGCTCGGCGTACACCAGGCTCAGGGAGATCGATTGGTGGACTTCCTACATACATCGAAGATGGAGCAGCTTGAAACCGCCTTATCAGCGCTCGGGAGGCGCTTGGCTGTCTCTGTCGAGGCAGCCTGAATAAAAAAGGCCACAGTGTGAGTGGCCAAGCGCTGGGGAGCAGCGGTGAGTTGGTAGCGAGTGTCGGGATCGAACCGACCTGATCGAGGTTATGAGCCTCGCCACATCACCAGACAGTGGAACTCGCCAGAAATAAAAAAGCCCAGCTGGTTGAGGGCTGGGCTTGCCGGATGATTTGAGCATCGTCGAGAGGCTGTCGGGACTTGAATAGGGCCGCATGTGCGGGCAGTTGGCGTTGGTTGATCTCGCCACTTATTTGCGCGTGGCCGCAAGACGTCCGCTTACGGCGGCGAGTCGTGTTTCAAATAGGTATAGGTGGCAGGGCCGTAGCTTGTCAAACGCCGTGACCGATCAGACTTCCAGATGCAACTGGTGGCGGCCCTGTTCTCCAATCGTCTTTTCGACACCCACAAAAAACCCGACTCAGCGGCCGGGTTTCTTATTGTCATTCTTAGCACGCAAGAAGGACAAGATAGACATTAATCTATGCCACTCTGCCACTATGGTCAAGCAGCAATATCGTCCTTGATCAAACCTTCTGCATCGAGAATGCCTTGAGCCTCTGCCAGCGCCGCATCAACCATGCTCTTCAGCTCCTTGCAGATGGCTGATTTCCACCGGTACTGGGTGCGCTCTGCGGTTGGTTCATCAAGCCAATTGTCCATGCAGTACCATCCGGCAGGCAGAACATTCGTCGAGCGCTTCCCGTCCTGCCCTGGCAGCTTCGGCATGGCCCAAGTCACGACCGCCGCATGACGGAATCGCTCCGGCGCGGGCGACCTGATGGCCTTAGCGATTGCGACAATTGCAGCATGCTTGCGCTCAGTGTGCGTCGAGTACTGAGCCAGCAGCGCCAGCCAGTGCACCGGTGCCAGCCCCTTGCGCAGCCGGCTGAAGACCATGCAGTCGACAAGGAACGCAGCTTCCTTCCCGACGATCTCCCCCTTCTGCTTGGCACACTGCACCTTGGGCTCAAAGTCGCATCCACCGGCAGAGTTGATGGTTTCGGCGGCCAGCGCCCGAACTACTGCGGATACCACGTTGCGATAGGTCATGCTGCTGCTCCCTTCAATTCTCTGGTCAGTGCCCGGTAGTCGGCATTGATGGTCTTGATCTCGTCGACGGTGTACTTGCGGGCCGGATGAGGCCCTTCCAGCCAATCCACCTTGTCGGCTCCGATGCGTTTCACTAGCCGGATGCGGTACTCCACCGCGTTACCGGACAGGTTCCGATTGCACCTCACGCACTGCCGATGGATGTTCAGGGGTTCGAAGCGCAGCTCTGGGCAGGCACCAACTGAGCGGTAGTGCCCGGCGTCCCACCGACTACCCGTGATCAGGTCGTGATCGCTGGGCATGGAGTCGCAACTGATGCACGGCAGGTGCACGTCACGCAGGCGCACATACTCGTTCACCGCGGCCTGGGCCTCGCGCAGGTGATCCGCCCTGCTCTTCAGCTTCTCCTTGCGGACCTTGATCTCCCGGCGCTCGATCTGGGCAAGCGACTTGCGCGCCTTCTCCTGGTTCACGCCCTTGATGGCCAGCCCACACTTTGGGCTGCACACGGCCTGACCCAGGCGCTGCGGCGGAAAGCTGATACCGCATACGGGGTTCTTGCACTTCTTCGGTTTGGGCGTCTTCGCTTCCTTGAGGACTACGCGCATGGCTCGGCCTCCTTGGCTTTCTGTTGCTCGGGTGTGAATTCGCCGCGAAGAGGCATCAATTGCTCTGGCTTGAAAAATCCGTAGCCATCCTCCCCGTCTCGACCGACGATCCAGCCGTCATGTGGTGCCACCCACAACTGCCCGTCGGGCTCTTCGGCTTTCTGTCCTTTGAGCCTGAAAATAACCAGCTCAACTTCCGACATCGCCGAAATTTGGTACTTCGAAACGAGCGTTAGTGCCTGGTCGCCCGGCTTGAATTGATTGCTCATGCAGCCACCTCGCCCAGCAGATCCGTGAACACCACACCGCGCGCCGTGAAGTCCACGACAATGCGATCGGTGTAGGCGATGCCCTGGGCGCGACTGAACAACCGAGTTACCGGGAATCCGTCCGGGCCGAACAGCGGGCAGGCCCCCATCAGGTCGAGCTTTTGCCCGTAGGTCAGGTGACGCATGGTTTGGTACCAACCGTTGCGGAAATCGCCGTCCTCGTTCAGCAGGATCTGCACGCCGAAATGCAGCTTGCAGTACCGGCGAGCGTCCTCCACTTCACCGATCTGCGTCATCGCCGCGATACGCTGGTACAGGGAGAACCACAGGGCGTTCTGGTCGAGCGTGCGGTCCTTGCCCGGGCGCAGCGACACGACGACGTACTTCTTGTCGCGGTACATGGTGGTCAGGCAGGTGATGGCCTCGGAGAGCTTGGCCTGGCTGTTGACGGAGATTTTATCGGTCATTGCCGGCCACCCTCCAGCCCTTCTGCTTCAATGGTTCCAGGCGTTTTAGGCCCGGCTTGGTGGCCGACCTCCTTACCCATGGCGGCGCCACACAGTTCACCTACAACTTCGCAAGCAATTGCGAATGCAGGATCGCCAAACCCAGTGGCTTGCATGATTTGCGTCATGCCATCGAGCAGCACCTCGTTCTCGGCCTTGAGCCGGTCGCGCTCGGCGAGCAGGCTTATCGCTGCTTGGGCCGTGCCTCCGTAGCACTCCAGCAGGATTAGCTGCTTGTTTTCGGCATTCAGCCGCTCGCTCTCGGCGATCAGGGCCAGGACTACGGAAGGGCTGGCGGCCAGAGCCAAATCCGCATAGGACTTGTTGGCTGCCATGAACTCCGGGAAAGATCGGTTCTGGTGCACGTCAAACACGATGCCGTGGTCGTTGCGGATGTAGAGCGATCCATGGCTCTCCATGTACCGGAGAGGCAGTGCTTCTTTGCAGGCCTCGGCGGCTCGCTTCAGTTCGGTGTGGTCGGTCATGTCCGTTGCTCCGTGGTCTTCCTGCCGAACTTGGCGAGCAGCTGCGCCCGGGCGGCGGCGCCGGTGGATGGGATGCCCTGCACGCCCAGCAGGCGGGCCTGGCGCTGGTTGGCGAAATCTTCAGCCAGCTCCAGTTCGCTCTTCTGGCTGTCGTGGCCGATGCCGACGGCGATATCCTCAAGCGGCAAACCGTCCACCAGCATTCGGATGGTGATGTCGTAAGCCCGGTCGAAGACCTTGCTGGCCTTTTCCGATACCAGATCGGCAAGGTTGTGCATTTCGCATTGCAGCGCGGCGTGGCGCACCGCGGGATGCGACCACTCGCGGGAAGTACGCCGCGCTGGATGCAGGTTCAGCAACGCTTCGCGAAACGCCTTGTCGTGCGACGGAATGCCCATCATCGCCGGCGTCGGCAGGCACCACTTGATGAACTTGCCCACGCTCGGCGCGAAGTCCGTCCCGCTCTGGCGGCAGTTCTGCAAGCCGTACCGGATCTGCTCCAGGGTGTTGATCTCGGCGACGATGAACGCCTTGATCCAGCTCCGCTTAGCGGCGCGCAGTGCATCGTCGTCTGGCCAAGCCTGCTTCCACGCGGGGAAGATCGCCTGCAATTCCTTGAACAGCGCGTTAACGACGTCGGTGGTGCCCGGCGGCAATTGCTTTGGGATCACTGGCACAACAGGCGGCAGGTTGCCCATCTTGCTCATGAGGGTAGTTGCGCTCTGTGGCGCCTTGACCGCCTTCACAGATCACCCAGGTCATCAGACCAAGTCGTGTCGTTGAAGTCGGGGCCGTTGACTTGCCGCCTCACTGGGAACTGACGGACGTTGTTTGCCGTGGCATTGTCACGCTTGATCCACTTCACCAGCAGGCTAACCCAGCCCGCCTGCGTCTCAGCGCGCCCACTCGCCGTGTAGTGGCAGACAAACCCGCCAATGGCCTCAATGGTGAACAGGCCGACAGGCAGCGCCATGCGCAGGGCGTAGTTCTTCAGCAGCTTCTCGTCGGGCACCCACTCCAGTGACATTTCAGTCGGCAGGTTTGGATCGACGAAATCAGCACCGCTCGCGTGTAGTGAGTTGTGTTGATCTTCTCCTATTCCCTTCCCTTCCCTTCCGGGGTCTACCGGTAGGCGACTAGTCGACGACTCTTCGGCGAATTGTCGACGACCGCTCTCCGACTGGTCGTCGAATTCGGTAGGTGCAGGCGGGTATTTGAAGTTCTTTTTCTCGATCTTCTGGTGCCGCCAGCCGCGAACGTGGAGATAGGTTTTGCCGTCTACCTGGTAGCTCAAAGTCAGACCAGCACCTTCAAGCTCGCCCAGCAATTCGCTGACTTCGTTGGTGGTGATGTCATCACCGGGGAACACCAGGGCCTTAATGGTCCGCGGCGCGAGCGGGTGATTGCCGCCGTCATCACAGAAGTTCCAGATGCCGATGAACAGCAGGCGAGCCATGGGGCGGCAGGACATGACCTGCTCGCTTGACCAGAACTCGGGTTTAACAGTGCGAATCCTGGCCATCATGCGGCCTCCTGGAGTTTGTACTGAGCCCACAGGCCGGCAACCCAGTTGACGCCCTTGGGGGTGAATTTGGACTGATTGAACGAGTGACCGCTGTCACTGGTGCCGGCTCGCACTTCGAAGCGCCCTGCGTCGATGTGAGGCTGGTAGGCCTGCCATTCGCCGCCCATGCGGTACATGATTTTCTTGTCGAGCAGGAATTCACGGAACCGGGACTCATTGGCCTTGAGTAGCTTGGCGGTCTGGCGGAAGCCTTTGAGGCCGGTGGAGTCGACATAGTTGTCGACGAAGGCGATCTTCGGCGCCGCTTCAATGAGGGCCTGATTGGCGATCTGCTGAAGTTCGAACTGCTCGGCCCAGGCACGCGCGGCGGCAGCGGGATTGGAGAAGTCTGGAAGCGTGGCGATGATGCGCGGACCTTCCAGTTCCTTCAGCTTCTGCAGCACGGAACGGCGAACGGCCTTCGACTCGCGCATGCCGACGAGCATGCATTGATCGAGGGTCAGGTCGTAGCTGGCCATATCAACGCGGCTTTGAGGGTGTGCAATTGTTTTGCACTCCCCCAGCTCATCGCCGAGCTCGTCTTGCACGCGAATAATGAACTGGTCGTTCCGGACTTTTGGCTCGCCAGCCTGGCTGCGCGCCTCGTTGACCATGTCGCGCAGCTCGATGCTTGAAATAGTGCGCGACACGTTTTGCGAATGTAGAAAATGTGTCGCGGACTTTTTAAGGCCCTGTACATCGGTATTAGAGGAATGCATAATCGGCCTCACAGAGTTTTACGCAGTACGCAACTGAAAAAGCCGACCTAGCCCGTCGGTTTTTTTGTGCCTGCGATTTGAGGTCAAACACTTTTCAGGGCCTCATCAGCCCGACTTTTGGGGTGGGAATAGGGTCGCCGGAATGGCTGGACCGTCCCCGTCATTGTCTTGGGTCTCGTCCTGGTGACGATGAGCTTTTCAATCCTCTCCTTGGCCAGCTGCTCAATCGGGATACCGAGCATGATGGCGACTTCGTCAAGAAATTTGATGTCGTCTACGTCCGCGATCTGCCGCAAAAGCAGCTCGCTCTGGTTCTCAGGCATAGAGCCTCCATTGGGGGCCTTCAGGCGATGTCCTGAATCCGGGTAAGCTCATCCCTCATCTGCTGGATCGCAGCCTTCAGAATTTCACGGGCCAGCACGGCTTTTTGAGTGCCGTGGATCTTTGCAAGCGAGCGCAGGTATTCGTCGTACTCATCGCTGAGACGAACCTTTGTTTCGTTGTGATTTAGGTGCTTTGGGTCTTCGTACATTTGTTGCTCCTTGCGGCTTCTGAACGGTTAAAACTGTTGAATTGCAGGTGGCGACATGACTACGCAGCTTGTGATTTCTGCTCAGCTTTCAGCGCGCCCAGGGTGATTCGCTCGATCTGGTACTGGCGCAGTTCAGGCACGCATTCCCACTGGCGAACTGCCTCGTAGGTAACGCCAAGAGCCTTGGCCAGCGCTGAAACAGAGCCGAAATGCTTAATTGCTTGTGTTTTGGTCATGTCGACCTCCTTTGCCTTACCAACATTCAAGCATGCTTGTGTTTGCAAGGCAAGCATGCTTGCCAAGCACTCTTGTAAATTGCGCATATGAAAACCACTGATCGAATTACAAAACTTGTGCTCGCGAGGAAGCCAGATATCGGCGTGCGCGGGTTCAAGCGTGACTTGGCGACCACCTGCGGGGTCAGCTACGAAGCTGTTCGCCAGTGGTTTGCCGGAGACACGGAGAACATCAAGAACGAGAACCTCATCGCGATTGCTGAGGGGTACGACACAACTGTCGACTGGCTGCTATCCGGAAAAGGAGAGCCGCCTCGCAGGAAAGGTGCATCGCCAGAGAGCTCGGACGCAGCGACGGCAGGAACTGGTGCCGCGCAAAAGATGCTTGAAATGATTCGCAAGCATGCGGGCAAAAGCCTCAACGCCGAGGCCCAGGAGAAACTTGCAATGGCGGCGCTGACGGTAGCGAGCGAGTCAGGCGGAAACGTGATTGAGGCCGACTTCTCAGGGCTGCGAGCGCGCCCAGACGAGATCCTGATTCCACAATACGACGTGCGCGCTGCGATGGGGCATGGCCAGGTTCCGGCCGACTACAACGAAGCCATTCGTAACCTGATCGTTCGGGAGGATGTGCTGCGTGAGAAGGGAGTGACCTATACCTCTGCTGCTGCGCTGGCGATGATCACCGGGTGGGGCCAGAGCATGGAAGGCACGATCAATGACAAGGACCCGGTAATCGTAGATCGCGGAGTTAACGAATTCATTGGTGATGGCGTTTACGTGCTCACCTGGCACGGACTCCTTTACATCAAGCGCCTGCAGCAGGTCGACGAGGATCATTTGCGGATGATCTCTGACAACAAACATTACGAGAATCAGACGGCACGGATCGACGATGTAACCATCCATGCGAAGGTTCTGCTGGTTTGGAATGCGCAAAAGGTATGACAAGTTTTTATGGCTAATGCGACAGATGTAGGCCTATGAATTACAGGAAAAAGTCATGACCGTAGAGAACAGAAAACCTCGAATTAACATTGAAAAAATGTCTGAATGGCTGAACGCCCGCATAAAAACTAACGAATGTCCTTTCTGCAAACAAACACGGTGGGAAGCCATAAACGGAACGGCGTTCGTAGGTTGCGCGATACCTTATGGTGACGGGCGAGGTGAAATGTATTTAGGTGGATACCCCGTATTACCGCTTATTTGCACCACATGTAATTTTGTCCGAAACATCGCTCTGACGAGCGAGGTTCTGGAACAAGTGCTCGAGGATGAGCAAATTGCTACTCAATGATGAACATGCGACAAACGTCCACCACCTGAGGCCATGGAGTGAAGGCAGAAGGAAGAAAGCTCCAAATTGGGCCGACATAGCCGTTGAGGGCTTCCAGACAGTTAAACTACCGCCCTATACTGAAGCCATGAACGACATTACTCGCGAAGAATTGAGATCGACGTTGTCCGCTATCGAAGAGCGGATGGATAGGCGTATCGATCGGATGGAGATCTCAGAAGAGAAGCGTTCTGACTCTTACCGTCGTGAACAAGAGTCGAGAGATAGGCTGTACACCGAGCGGTTTGAGGCTATGCACAAACGCCTTGAAGATCGAGACGCTGTGATCGACTCAAAGCTTGACGCTGTAAATACATCCGTAAAAAGGATGAGTGAAAAGGTCGATGGCTTCGAAAAACAACTCGATGGAAAACTAATCGACGTTAAAAGCTCCAATCGAAATGCTGCCTGGGCGATGCTTGCCATCGCCGCAGCCACCGTCGTCGGTATCTGGGGAGTAAACTCAACGATCATCGGTAGTGTTACGGGGTTCTTCGATGCCGGGAAGACCTCTATGGAGAATCAGCAAGGTATCGAAAAACTGTTACAAGACTCGAAGCTTCAAAGCGAAGAGACCTTCAAACTCCTTCAGCAAATACAATCTCAGCAAAATGCGTTACAGAAAGGGTCCCTTCCTCCCAGTTCGGGCGGGAAAGGAAAATAACAAAAAGCCCGCCACTGAGCGGGCTTTTTTGTGTTCATCAGAAAGGTGCCGGTTCTTCCACCTCATCCAGGTCCGCGACCTCAAGCACGCGATCCTCATCTGACCTGGCTTCCCACCGCAGTGTCACCGACTCGTCATCGTTGAACGTCATCTCCAGATCATCTGTTTCGGACAGCAGCCCCATCACTTCCTCCCATTCTTGATCCTCGTCCGTGTCGAGGCGATGGATTGTCACCCAGCGCTGATGTTGAGCGGTCGGGTGATTGATCATCGACGAAACCCTTAATCCAAGCCGCTCTAACCCGGTCATTTCCTGCCGCGCCGCCGGTGCTGCCTTGCCCTTCTGCCTTGCCATGACTCCATCCTTCTTTAGCTGTATATCCATACAGTACAAAAAATAAATACAAGCGTGCTTGCATTCAAATCACCAGCATGCTTTTATTAATGCAAGTTTACTTGCACTTGAAAACACAAGCGCAACGGGACTAGGGCCTCAAAGGGCCTGACCGCTCTTTAACAATCAGCGCAATACGAACAAAGACGGCACTGCCTCTACGGCGACCGGAGATCAGATAGCCCCGAAAGGCTACCAACGCGAGGATCACCTCGACGGCTGACTAGAGCGAAAGGCTCGAACCGCGTGAATGACCCGATAAGCAGAGCCAGCACAAACGGAACATTTCACTGATGCACCTGGTTACCCGGGTGCATTGGGAAAACGACCGAGGGCAGGACGATGTGCGATTGCAGAAGCAAGAACGAAGAGCGGCTAACCGAGCACTTCGCCAAGCAACTCCCTGAAGGAGCAACAGGCTTGAAGGTGAGTCTCGGCGGCTACGCGATGATCTTCAGCGGCCCGGTGAGCATGAAAAACTATTCCGAAGTGACGGCGACGTACAGCACGCAAACCAAGGGCACAGCCAAGAAGCCAAGCCGAATGCGCGAACAAAAAGAGACGGTGAGCCTACTCGGCAACTACTGCATGTTTTGCGGCGAGAAGTACGACAAAGGCGAACCGGAATCGGCATGAAGATTTCACTGGCTGGCCTTGGCGACAGGGCCAGACGGGAAATCAACCGAGGGCAAGACGATGAACAAGGTCATTCACATCACCCTGCGCGGAGAGCTGCAGGTATTCGCCGATGACGACTTGGACGCCTGCATCCGAGAGGCAAACAGGATTAACGCTGAGCGTGGATACACCAGCGGCGTGCACGTAGTTGAGTGCGAAGACGGCCAACGAATGACGGCAGCCGACTGCAAAGCTGCTGCCCGATCCTCTCTATGAGAGCGCATCGGGGTGTGATCTGAGGCTAAGTCTCGGGCGGCGGATGTGCCAACAGGCAGTCTTTAGGGCTGCCCCATCCGCTAAATGCCGGTTGAGCCCCGGCCAGATCACACCCCGATGCGGACGATTCTGCACCGCGCAACGCGGCCCCCTGCATTCCCACAACCAGACAGAACGGAGGATTGGCAGCCATGCAGCAGTAAGCGATTCACCTGCGTGGCACAGCAAGCCTGAAGGCTGCGCCCAACACCTGACAGGCAGCGGACAGTGGGGCCGAGGATGTGACCGCGCATCAACCGGGGACCGGTAGGCCCAACCGAACGACATCGCACATCGCTGATGCTGCAACCCCAGGCCGTCGCCAGTAGCGGGCCTGGGCAACTCTCCATCGACACAACCCGCATGCACTCCCCTCCGCGCCCAACGGCAACCAGCGGAATGGATGAGTGCAGCCGAGTTTTGTTGGATCAACACCCGCCACTCTGGAGGCGACCATGGCAACCAGCTACGCAGACAGTGCGCAGGCCCGAGAGTGGGACAGGCGCTACGACGCTTGGGGGCGCGAGAAGAGATCGCAGCCCGAAGAATTCCACGACTACGAGGCTGTCGAGCAGATCCGGACCCAGGCGCTGGCCGATCGGGAAGCGAGGCGGCTGGAGGAGCGCAAGAGCCTCAAGCGGCGCATTGGCCTGGCCATGGCGAAAATGGAAATGGTCTGCCCACCCAGCGGAGGCGCACATGAACGATGAACAGCGCGACCACCAGACGGCAGTCAACTGGATCGAGGGCGAGATCAACAACATGATCCGCGACCTCGGCAAACCCAACGCCAGTTCCGCGGCGACATCGTCCATCACCCTGGCCTTCATGTTGCGCGCCATCAATGAAGACGAGCACCGGCACTACAGGGCGCGCATTGACCAGATTTACACCACGTATAACGCCCAGTTCGGGCAAGGGGTTGCAGCATGACCACGCCAATCGTGAAAAGCCTGATCGACGAACAGCTCGACGAAATCGAGCGGCGCATCGCCATTCTCGGCTTCGGCCTTCCCTTCAACGAGGTGATCGGCCGCCAGCGTGACGAGCTGGTCGCCAACCTGCCACGGCGCCTGGCGGCGACCATGAAGGGTGGCCGGATCGCGGTGAGGGTTCGGCCATGACCGGCAAGATCAGCGTAGAGGACGGCCTACTAGTTCTGACCAAGACAGTCCTCGCCTGCCGGATCGGGAAGACAGGCTATCCTCCATTTATGGCAATTCGAAAGGACCGCGACCAAAAGCCGTGGGAGTACATCGACGGCGATACTTGCCACACACGGATTACTCACTGGTTTCCTATTCCGGATATGCCGAAATGACCAGATACCAGCGTGCCAAACGCACCGTTCTTTTGCGCGGCTTTGCAATCGCCGTTTCCGCCCTCGTCCTCCTGATGCTGCTCAGCGCTATAGCTGACCGCATTACTCAGTAACCCCCCCTTTTTCCACCTTCAATCGCTGCGTGCATCGCGGCAAGGATTCCCCATGTCTGCAGAAACTCAACTGGCCGCCGTGCCACCGAAGGAAACAGCGCTGGCCGTCTTCAGCGCAGCCAATGGCCTTGAGCCTTGGCTGCAACAGGTCCGAGTGAAGGTCGACGAGTTCCAAAAGATTCTCCCTGACCTCAAAACGCGGAAAGGCCGTGACGCCTACGCATCGATGGCGCACCAGATCGCCAAGTCCAAAAATGCGCTGGAGGCCGTTGGCAAAGAGATTTCCGCTCAGCAAAAGGAAATTCCGAAGAAGATCGATGCTGAGCGCAAACGCGTGTGGGACATCCTGGAGTCGTGGCAGAAGGAAGTCCGCAAGCCTCTTGATGACTGGCAGGCAGCAGAAGATCAGCGTGTTGACGCTCACAACGACGGCATTCAGCGCATCAAGGATATGGCGCTCTTCAGCTCAACCCCGCCAGCCTCAGTGGTTGCCCGGGTAATTGCAGATCTGGAAGCCATTGCGATCGACGACGCATGGGAAGAGTTTCTGCCAGATGCCGCCCAGGCAAAGGACCAGTCCCTGAATAAGCTGCGAGCCCTGCTGGCCGAACGCACTCAATACGAAGCAGAGCAGGCCGAACTGGTCCGGCTTCGCGCAGAGGCCGAAGCACAGGCTCAGCGCGACCGTGAAGCTGAGATTGCCCGCGTGGCGGCTGAGCAGGCCCGTATCGAAGCTGAGCAGCGTGCCCAGGCCGAACGGGACGCGGCCGCACGGCGTGAGCAGGACCTGATCGATCAGGCTGCCGCCGCAAAGCGCGCCACAGAACAGGCTGCGCGTGATGCAGAAGCCGACGCTGAGCGTCAGCGCCTTCAACTGCAGCTCCAGGCTGAGCAAGCCGAACGCCAAGCAGCACAGGCCAAGGCCGACCAGTTGGCCGCTGAACAGCGAGCCGAGCAAGCGCGTATCGACTCCGAGCGCCACCAAGCAGCCGCCGCTGAACGCGCCAGACTGGCCGAAGTGGCCCGTCAGCAAGCCGAGGCCGACGAAATTGCCCGACAGCAAGCAGCGCGAGAGGCCGACAAGGCGCACCAGATCAAGATCATGGGCGCCGCCAAAGAGGCGCTGATGTCGCTGAACATCACCGAAGAGTTGGCCAAGGCCATCGTCCTCAAAATCGCTCGCCGCGAAGTCCCAAACGTCACCATCCAGTTCTGAGGAAGCACGCATGAGCACCGAAATCATCATGCCGGAACAGCGCCGGCAAGCTGTTGTGCCGATCTCCACGGACAACAGCATCATGGCTGTGATCAGTCGCGCTGCCGCAGATCCGACCTGCGACATCGAGAAGATGGAACGTCTGCTCGCCATGCATGAGCGCATGCAGGCCAAGACCGCTGAGCAGGAATTCAACTCGGCCATGGCCGAAATGCAGTGCAACATCCCCACGGTATTTGAAGGCGCCGTAAACCTGCACACCGGCAACTCATACGCCACGCTGGATCACATCACTCACACCCTGAAGCCGATCATGCAGCAACACGGATTCGCCATCACCTTCAAGGTGGAGAACGCGGACAAGGCGATCAAGGTCACTGGGATATTGATGCATCGCGGCGGCCATCGTGAGCAAACAACCATGAGCCTGCCGGTCGATATCGGCAAAGGCCGTAACGACGTCCAGGCAGTCGGCTCTTCCACCACATACGGCAAGCGTTACGTCATGTGCGCCTTGCTGAACATCACAACGGGCGAAACTCGGGACGATGACGGACAGTCGGCGGATGGTTCGGATACGGATGACATGCGTGCCCAGGTCGTCGTGGACATCCTCGAGCGTGTCGAGCAGACCACAACGCCAGATGAACTGAAGGATGTCTGGCAGGCGAGCCTGAAAGTCCTGCAAGCATCAGGTGACACAAACGGGTATTCCACAGTGAAGACCGCCGTCACCGTCCACAAAGCCAAGCTGGAGGCGTCTCAATGATCATCGTCAATTGCACACAAGGCTCGAAAGAGTGGCTGCAAGGCCGCGCCGGGGTCATCACCGCGAGCATGTTCAGCACTGCACGCTCCAAGGTGAATGGCCTCACTACCCAGCAGCGCACCTATGTTGACGCGATGCTGGCCGGTCACAGCGAGGCGCGTTCCCGCGATCTAGCTGGCTACAAGGCGGCGCCCAAGGCGGAAGTGGTTCAGCGCGCCCTGGACGGTGAAACGGTCGGCGAGCCGTCGAACGCTGCCTTGACGTACGCCTTTGAGCTTGCTGTTGAGCGGATCGGCGGCGTCCCACTCGACGGTGGTTTTGAAACATGGCAAATGCGCCGCGGGCATGAACTGGAGCCCGAAGCGCGCATGGAGCACGAAATTCAGACGGGGCTCATCGTGACCCAGGTCGGGCTGGTGAAAACGGATGACGAGGCGTTCGGCGCCAGCGCTGACGGCTTCATCGGTGAGGATGGCGGCTCCGAGTACAAGTGCTTCCTAGCCCCCGACAAGTTGCGCGCCTTCCACATCGACAACGATGCCAGCGAAGTCATCGACCAGGTGCAGGGCTGCATGTGGATCACCGGTCGTAAATGGTGGCACATCGGGATGTACTGCCCGCTGCTGAAGCCCGTCGGCCGCCAGCTCTGGCTGCAAGAGTTCAAGCGCGATGACGACTACATCGAAAAGCTCGAGGAAGACCTGTGGCAGTTCAAGCTGCTGGTGGACGGGTATGAGGAGAAGCTGCGGAGCAAAGCCGCATGAACGCCGCCGAACTGCAGCAAGCGATTGCCCAGTTCGAAGCCTCCGGCGGCCAGGTGCTGGTCGTCGCGGATTCATTCAGGGCCTATCTAGACCCATTGCATGTTTCTGTGCCACCGGTTGACGCCGATCTGGTCGAGGCCATCCGTGGCTTCGCCGACGTCGGGGTCTGCGCCGCCGCAAAGGCCCTGGGCAAGTCGACCCGGACCATCAACTACATCGCCGGCCTGTACGGCATCAAGTTCGCCACAACCACCGCGGCCACGCTCGACGAGCAGCGCAAGGCTGAGGCGAAGTTGGTACCGCGCATCCGCCGGCTGGCCCAGGCCAACATGAGCCAGATCGCCATCGCCGAACAGGTGGGCATCAGTCGCATGACCCTGCGCCGCATCGCCCGCTTCCACGGCCTCACCCTCAACTCCAGAGCATCCTGATATGGACCAAGCATTCGAAGAAGCCGCAAAGCGGCAAAGCGGACTGGAGGCGGCGAAAGCTGCCTTCTTCGCATCTGGGGGTCAGGCTCAGCTGATCCCAAATGGCATTGGCAAGGACAGCCCCGGTGCGGTGCAGTTGCCGAAGCCGCCGTACGGCTATCGCACCATCGAGGCGCCAAAGAACAAGCGCGGGCGACTCTTCAGTGATGAGGAAAAAGCCGCTCTGGCCGCACAGTTGGTGGAATGCAAAGCGGCCGGCATGACGCGGTACAAGGCCAGCAAGCACCTCGGCATCAGCGAAACGCTATGCCGTCGGCTGATTGCCGATTACTCGCTCAACTTCCCGGCTGCGTCCTGATGCGCAGGATGGCACGCGTTCAGCAGCGCAAACGACAAGCCTGGCTGGCATTGCCGGCCAGCGGCATAGAAGAGGTATCCCATGGCAGCCCTACCGAAAGAACGATCGGCAAAGACTGCGACGAAACGAAAGACTCGCGGCGAGGAAGAGTTGCGAATGCATGCCATGGCCGGAACCCGGCAAGCGCTGGCTGACTTAATGGCCTGGCACGGCATCGAGGAACAGGGCGAGGCAATGACGCTGATGATTCATCATCTTCATGGATTAGGGCCTCAAAAGTCCGCGCCTCTGCTGGCCCCGCCGCGACACGAATACGTAATACCCGAAAACGTGTCGCGCAAACTTGAGCTCGCCTACAACCGCGAAGCCTTGCGCATTTGTCACGACGAATAATCACGCACCTGCATTGGAGAACACCATGGATCTGAAAATCAGGGCGCTTTACCAGTGTGGGGCGTGCAGCGAAATTCACGACGATGAAGATGGCGCTATGGAGTGCTGCCGGCCAGACATCATCGAACTCTACGAATGCCCGATCTGCAAGAAGCACCACGACGACGAAGACTATGCGCGAACTTGCTGCGGCGTCGACGCCATCAAATGCCCCTCCTGCTACCGAGACTACGCATCGATTTCACTTTCGTATCAGGCAATCAAGATTGCCGGCCACTGCACCACTTGCAATCCGATGTTCACCATTGACCAGCAGATCGCGATTCAGGATCAGCACTATCAGGAAACCGGCAAGCGCGAACACTTGCACGACTGAGGCGAAAACATGACCCCACAATTCGAAAGCCCCAACGGGCTATGGCGGCGGCTGGGCTACGCCATTGAGCGAGGCCCGCGCGGCGAACGCACGATTCGCCGGCCAGACGGCTCAATGGTAATCATCGATACCGAGCATGGTCACCACACCGGTGAAGTGGCCGCGGCCAGACAAGAGCTGGCGCGCTTGCCACATGGCGAACTCGAGTGCAAAGCCGTACAGATCGACATCTTCGCCTGAACCTACCTAACCCTCAATAGTTGATACCTGGAACAAAATTATGGATTTGCAATAGATCTTGTCGGCGTGACTCAATGTCGACATCGTCTTTAACGGTATCCTGCCAAGCCAGAACTGCGGCGATCATTTCTCTACAGAAAATATCAGTCTGTAGTTGAAGTGCCTTGCCCAACTGATTCAAATGAATTGTATTGTTGTTGGGTGGAGGCTCTATGAAGTGGAACGATTCCAGCACCTGCTTCACTTTGCCTGGCCGAACCTCTCCGTTGCCCGCATGGAGATAACTGCACCGCAACCCCCAGCAGTTCTCAGCGCTTAGGAAGACGTGGCGACCTATCTTTGGAAGGACTCTTGTGTAGTTCGGCTCCATCCATGCCGCGAACCACCTTTTATATCGCACGCCATTACCCGTTTCTGGGGTCTCCAAGGCCCCACAAATATCGGGCATCGTCAACGTTAGCGCTATCGCTGTATACCAATTTTGAGTTTGTACAGAGCTTTCAATCGCATCAGTAAAGCGCTTCATCTAGCAGGTCCCTCCGGCTCCATGCCGGGCCGAACACCAATACCCCACTTCAACGAATCACGCCAGCCGGACTATTTGTATTTGCTGTTGGCAGACATCAATCCTCTCGATGCAGCTTCACACCATCTACCGTCTCAATCACACCGCGCTTAAGTGTAATAGTTTGGGATGCATAGTGCTCAACGGGCACAATTGACGTGATATCACTTAAATCACCTAAATCGAGTTCCAACGCACCTTTGGAATTCAATATTTCAGAATCTGCGCCAAGACAGAACCTATATTCACGCTGCCATTGATACTCCAAATCCTTTCTGAACAGTCCCACAACACCATTGTGAGTGTTCATATCTACGTAGTCTACTTGCCCAAAACCACCTTCAAAAAAAGGCGAACTAAACAGGTGAGGATTAGAGGCAATTGCAGCACTCAATCTCCTTGAAAATTCTTTATTATTTTTTACAACCAAAACATGGTTTCCAAATTCAACGAAACGGTTGCTCAGCGTGACCGATCCTTGCTGCTCCCCGTACATAGTGCCGTCTAGACCATCAGCTAAAGCGGCCATGCAAAAAATAAAAATATTAGACGGCTTAGGCAAATCAACTCGCAACACGGCGTCGGGGCCAAGTGAAATTTGCTCCCCATTGATTTCTACAAAAAACTCACCAACCTGCTTGCCGCCTAGCTGACTATGAAATTTTAAATAATTTTTCTCTAAGACATCCCTTCTTAATGCAGTGGTCTCTTCACCTTTCATCCCTGAAAAAAACTCCACACTATTCATGTACATCTTCCCTTTCTGAAAGTCTTTCAGATGGGAAAGTGAATCAGCCCGAAAGAGTTGCCAACACTGACGGTTTGGGCTCCGATCTGGGAACGCGTCCGTACTAATAGAACCAGAAAACCCCATAACACCTCCCACGAAAACATTCGCAATCGTTTCACTTTTTAATCCGGCATCAGGCCGGGCTATCAATCAATAGCTCAACTCAACGAATCACGCCAGCCGGCGAGGCAGGCGTCTGCCTGGAGAACATCATGGGAATTCCCGCCAACGCTTTAAAGGAAGATGAGCTTTTCCACTACGCCTCCCTAGAGCCGGGCGCCGCCGACGAGTTGGCGCGCCGAATTGCCGCGGGCGACATAGATCCGAACGCTGGCCTGGAAGATCTTCGCGAGGATATTCGCATGCTCGAAAGCCAGGCGGATGACGCCGAGGACGAAGCAAATCTGCTTCGCACCTACATGGCGGAAGCCAGCGAGTTCATCCGTCGGGCAATGAGTCCAGAGGAAAGACAATTTTCAGTAAACGAGTTGCTCGAGAAAGCACTCGGTCGCCTAGAGTAATGCCATGAGCACATTTGCCGTATTCGGAATGAATGAGCACTTCGCCCGCGAAGAGGCGAAGCGCAAGGTTCGCGACTTCAAGATTGAGAAGGGTCAGCGAATCGAACTGTCCATGAGCCAGTGGCTCCAAGCTGTCGAAGACCGCGTGATCAAGATCATGGACGGCAAGCGGGTCGCCCAACTCAGCAGCATGTTTGATGCCCCCCAGTACGCCGCCGACTACGCCGAGCGGATCCGCAAGCTCGGGCGGTGCCGCGACGTGATCATCAGGGCAAAGATCAAGCTGCCGCAGAACGATTTGAGAAGGAAGTCGCCCACCAAGCTTTCGTGGATGGACTACTCGCCGGAGTCGACAGCTGCCGCCTGACTCTCCCTCACTTACTGCACTGAAGCGCTACGAAAGCTTTGTGAAGGAAAACTCCTCAAGGTTGTCGTTCAGATATTGGGCGATTTCCAGAGCCTTATCAAAAGAAGTACCCGCCTTTAAATCGAAGCCGAAAAGATCGTTCGGCATGTCTGCGTCAGCGGTTGCGTACTCAATGCAAATCCATGGGTGCCTGCTCTCGTATTGCTTGACCGTAAAAAGTGGTCGGGCGCGGTGAGTCATACGTTTCTCCTTTCCGGCTTCATGTCGGGAAATCAACCAATAGCCCACAAAAACAATTCACGCCAGCCGGCGAGGATCCCCTATGCAATCAGCAATCGACTTATTTTCCGGCTTCGGCGGATGGACAAAGGGTGGCCGAAACGCCGGCCTCAATGTTCTTTGGGCTGCAAACCACTGGCCTGAGGCAGTCGAGTGGCATACCCGCAACAACCCGGACACAATCCACGCGTGCCAGGACCTGCACCAGGCTGACTGGTCGCAAGTGCCGAAGCATGACGTGATGCTGGCGTCCCCATGCTGCCAAGGCCACACGAAGGCCCGTGGCCTGGCACAAGCTGACCCAAAGCGGGACAACTCACGATCAACAGCATGGGCACCGGTCGGCAATGCCGAAATCAACCGGCCCGATTTTGCCATTATCGAAAACGTACCCGAGTTCATGGACTGGATTCTGTACCCAGCCTGGGCAGATGCGATGCAGCGTTTGGGCTATGCCTTGGCACCGCACATCGTGGACTGCGCCGATCTTGGCGTGCCGCAGCACCGCGTGCGCCTGTTCATGGTCTGTTCCCGCAGCAAGGCGCCACTGCACTTGCAACTTCCTCGCTATCAGCACGTGCCCGCCAGACAGATCATTGATTTCGACGCCGGCAAGTGGTCGCCAATCGAGAAGCCCGGTCGCGCGCCGTCGACGTTGATCCGGGTAGAAAACGGTCGTAAGCGATTCGGCGAGCGATTCGTGATGCCCTACTACGGATCAGGCTCAGGCCTCACGGGGCGAAGCCTGGATCGTCCGATCGGCACCATCACTACCTTGGACCGCTGGGCAGTGGTTGATTGCGACAAGATGCGGATGATCACCGCCGATGAAGCGATGGCCGCCCAGTCATTCCCCGCCGACACCCTTCGACCAGACAACCACCGCCTGACCATGCACATGACTGGCAATGCGGTGCCGCCGCTTGCGGGCCAGAGAATCATCGAAGCGCTCAAAGCAGCCGCTTAATTATGGTTCATCCAAAGATGGGTCAGCGATCAGGAAGGTCCAAGTCGAAAAAATTTTTCGCTGGCTGTTGGTCTTCTCCACCCAGGTTCCACAAATCTTCCTTCGGTCCAAGCGAAGCAAAGACTTTCGGATGGTAATGACACAAATACGCCACTCTGTCAGGCGGCAGACTCACTGCCTTCGCAATTGCCCGTGTCGACCTGTGGTCGAAAGCCCCCGGCTTTTTTGACTCCGCTTGCAGCCAATCGAATATCTTCGCTTTGTCGCGCCTATCGTCCCAGAGCTGCTTGCCTTTCTGAATGGCGAGCACAAGGCCGCCACCAATAGCCCCCGATACTAATTCACTCCATTCCGACATTCCGCAACTCCTTATTGTTTGTTCAAGCGACTTTAGCCGATTTCAACTCAACCCACCGCCCGGGCATGCCCCGGCCAAGGACGCCCCATGCCCACAGAAAACAAACCGGCCGAGCCTGGCTTTGACCTGAACACGCCCGATGGCGGACGCAGTTACATCGCCCACCTGTTCAAGACCGTGCTCAAGCGTCACGACTACCGCCAATACATCAGTGAGCGGCTGGCCGGCGACTTCGCGTGCACGCTGGCGCAACACTTCGAGGATGTAAAAGCTCGCGAGCAAGCCCTGCAGCTGCGCCTGAACGCAGCGGATCAGCGGATTGATGGCTGCTCCGGTACCTGCGAGTGGAGTCGGGAAGACGACAGCGGTATCTGGCATAGCGGCTGCGGCGTGACCTGGTCATTCCATGATGACGGTCCGGAAGAGAACGGCATGCACTTCTGCCACTCCTGCGGGAAGACGTTGGCGGTTGAAGCCACCGCGTCGGAACCCGAGCAGGATGATGACTGGCATATGAACCCCTGCAAGCAAGGTCATCGCGATGTCGGCGCGGCCGGCGGCGTTGCTCACTGCTACACCTGCGACGAGAAGATCACGGCAGCCACCACGCAGGAAGCTTTCGAGCAATGGAATGCAGAACACCCGGCAAGCGTGCAGCCATGAGTCCATTCGATGCCCCTGTCGAAGTCGCGTTCGATGGTTATTTCGGCTTCCCCGTCAGAATCAATATCTCCGAAATGCTGTAACTCCCTCCCCCTTCAAAGTCAGCCGCTATAGCGGCAAGGACGAAGTCATGCCTGAAGAAAATATTTTGCCCGTCGTCTCGGCCGGCATTGAATACGCCTATTCCAACAATGGTGAGGAATGGACTGCTGACTGGTGTTCGTTCCTCAGCCAAAACGATGAGTTCGCACCTGGTGATGAGTGCCAACGAGGCGAAGTCCACTATGCAGATCCTGCCGAGTTCGTCGATTCGGACGCTGTGATTGATGCCATGGCAAATAACGCAGCATCGAGCGACCTTGGCGAGTGGGCCGATGATTTTCCGAACGTCAGCGCCGATGCCAAGCAGGAACTGGAAGACCTTCTTGACGCCTGGGCTCGCAAGAACTGCGACTGCACGTTCTACCGCGTCAAGAACATTGAGACGTTCACGATCAGCGCTGAAGACTTGGATCAGGAAACGGTGACCCCATGATCTTCGCCCCGCTCTACATGCTCTGGCTCATCTACATGGGGCCGCGTCGGTAAGGGTTCACCCCGCCAGCCACCTCAGGGGAGAAAGCGTGTACGCAACTGGCGAGGTGAACCAATAAACCGTAGCTCACCCGCTCAGCTCGACTGACGCCCCTCATCTGATTTCACCGTCCACTTACCAGCCTGCCGATGAGCGGCGGGCGAGGAATCCCTATGTCTAATCGAAGCGCGGCCCAAGTCGCGCCCGTCCCTCCCCGGTTTATCCGAGCCATGGATGCACCTGGCTACCTCGGCATGTGCCGGGACGTGTTCAACAAAACTGTCCGGCCGAACGTTCGCGAATTTCCCATCGGAAAACAGGGCGTTGGCTTCGACCGGATCGAGCTCGACCAGTGGGCGGACGCCTATATCGAAGCCATGGCAATTGAAAAGGCTGCAAATCAGGACAACAATCGCCCTCGCAGCGAGCGCCAGGGCAAGAAGCAAGGAGAATTGCCATGGCCCAAAAAGCAATCACAGGCCTCCAGCAAATGCCGAACGGCATCTGGAAGATCGATAAAAAGTACAGAGGAGAACGAATTCAAGAGAGTACTGGCACTTGTAACCGCGCCGAAGCAGAGCAGTACCTGATTCACAAGCTGGAGCAGCTTCGCCAGCAGAAGGTGTACGGCGTTCGGCGGGTCAGGACTTGGCGGGAGGCTGCAACTCGCTTCCTGCTCGAAGTGAAGGACCAAGCTTCAATCCACATTTCGGCTACTTACATGGAGCAGCTCGACCCATTCATTGGCGATATGCCGCTCACACACATCGACGACGACGCGCTCGCCCCTTACATCCAGTCGAAGCTACACCCGGCTGAAGGTCGGCCCGTCACAAACCGTACGGTGAACATCGCGCTGCAAAGGGTGATTCGAGTGTTGAACCTTTGTGCGCGGAAGTGGCGGGATGAAGAGCGCCGGCCATTGCTCGATGTTGTTCCGATGATCTCTCTGCTGGACGAGAAAACGAACAGCCGGAAGCCCTACCCGCTTTCATGGGAAGAGCAGTCGATTCTATTCGCCGAACTCCCGGCGCACCTGCAGACCATGGCCTTGTTCAAGGTCAACACGGGATGCAGGGAGCAGGAAGTTTGCAAGCTTCAGTGGAATTGGGAGATTGCGGTACCGGAACTCGGAACGAGCGTGTTCCTGATTCCGGCAGGATTTGGGGGCAGAAGTGCCAGGTCTGGAGTTAAGAACCGAGACGAACGTCTGGTCGTTTTGAATGACGTGGCCAAATCGGTGATCGAGAAGCAGCGCGGCAGTCATCCGCTCTACGTGTTCCCGTTTGGCAAGCCTGATGGCGAGGGGAATGAAACGACGGTTCACCGCATGAATGACTCGGCCTGGAAGAAGGCGCGGATCAGAGCGGCAAAGAAGTGGCAGGAGAAGTTCTTGCGGCCGGCACATGATGGCTTTGCCAGAATCCGCATTCACGACTTGAAGCACACCTTTGGGAGAAGGCTACGTGCTGCTGGTGTGACTGAGGAGGATCGGAAAGCGCTGCTCGGCCACAAGAACGGAAGCATCACCAGTCACTACTCGGCAGCGGAACTGGATCAGCTCATTGCGGCGGCAAATAAGGTATCAGCAACCGACTCGCGCGCACCAGCGCTGACGATTCTGAAAAGGAGGGAAGCATGAACAAAAAGGCCAGGGTCACTCGGAAAGTCACTATGGCAGAAACAACAAAGCCGCTCGAAAGCGGCTAAGTCATTGAAAAATATGGTCGGGACGGAGTGATTCGAACACTCGACCCCTAGCACCCCATGCTAGTGCGCTACCGGACTGCGCTACGCCCCGACTAGGCGTGAAACTCATCCCTCATCTCGAGGAACGCTCAAGAATATATCGCAAGCTTTTGAAAACTGGAAGTATTTAAAAGCGAGATTTTATTTCTTGAGTACCACCAGAACATCTTCGAGCTCGGCGATCATCTGGCGGATCATTTGTTTGTATTGGGTGGTGTCGTCTTTGGCTTCATCACCGGACAAGCGCAGGCGCGCTCCGCCGATGGTGAACCCCTGATCGTAAAGAAGCGCGCGGATCTGCCGGATCATCAGTACGTCTTGGCGCTGATAATACCGGCGGTTTCCGCGGCGTTTGACAGGGTTGAGTTGAGGAAACTCCTGCTCCCAGTAGCGCAGCACGTGTGGTTTGACCGCACACAGCTCGCTGACTTCACCAATGGTGAAGTAGCGTTTGCCCGGGATGACGGGGAGCTCGTCGTTATGACTTGGTTCCAGCATAAGCCTCAACTCGGGCCTTCAACTTCTGCCCTGGACGAAAGGTGACCACACGGCGAGCCGTGATCGGGATTTCTTCCCCCGTTTTCGGATTGCGGCCAGGCCGCTGGCGTTTGTCCCGAAGGTCGAAATTGCCGAAACCGGACAATTTGACTTGTTCGTTGTCTTCAAGAGCGTGCCTGATTTCTTCAAAAAACAGTTCGACCAATTCCTTGGCCTCCCGTTTATTCAGGCCCAGCTCTTCATACAGACGTTCCGCCATCTCAGCTTTCGTCAGAGCCCCCATACGTCACTTCCTTAACGTGGCGTTCAACCTTTGTTCGAGCGAGGTGAGGATGTTTTGCGTTGCGGTATTCACCTCATCGTCATTAAGAGTGCGCGATGGATGCTGCCAGGTCAAGCCGACTGCAAGGCTTTTTCTATCAGGATCAATGCCTTTACCCTGATACACGTCAAATAGCCTGAGGTCTGTCAGCCATTCGCCTGCATTTTCACGGATTACGTCCAGTACAGCCGTGGCTGCAACGTCTTTGTGAGCAATCAGTGCAAGGTCACGACGCACTTCAGGAAAGCGCGATAACTCGTGGAATTTTGGCATTTTGCCCGACGCCACTTCCGCCAGAACCAACTCGAAGACGAAGACCGGACGGTCGAGGCCGAGGGTTTTCGACAGCTCAGGGTGGATCGCGCCAATAAAGCCGACCAGACGACCGTCACGTTCGATGCGCGCGGTTTGACCCGGGTGCAGCGCTGGGTGCTTGCCCGGCACGAAAGTGAACGCATCCAGGGCACCGGCGAAGCCCAGCACCGCTTCCACGTCAGCCTTGACGTCGAAGAAGTCGACGGTATCGCGCCCCTGCGCCCAGCCTTCCGGCAGGCGACTGCCGCAAACAACACCCGCCAACATCGGCTCTTGCTTAAGACCTTCGAGCTGACCAACGAAACGAAGGCCGCTTTCGAACAGACGCACGCGGTCCTGCTGACGATTCAGGTTGTGCTGAAGCGCCTTGACCAGACCCGGCCACAGCGACGAACGCATGGCAGCCATGTCATTGGAGATCGGATTGGCCAGCAGCAACGGCTCGACACCCGGATTAAACAGTTCGAACTGTTTCGGATCGATGAAGCTGTAGGTAATTGCTTCCTGATAACCACGGGCAACCAGCAGGCGGCGCAGTTCAGGCAGATCGCTACGGGCTTCTGCCTTGGCTTGCGGCGCCAGACGCGCTTGCGGGTAACGAACCGGCAAACGGTTGTAGCCGTACAGGCGTGCCAGTTCTTCGATCAGGTCGACTTCCAGGCTGATATCGAAGCGATGGCTTGGCACTTCTACACGCCACTGCCCTGCCCCGTCGGCAGTAATGGTCAGGCCCAAGGCATTGAGCAGACGCTCCACTTCGGCCGAATCCATCTCCATACCCAGCATCTGGGTAATGCGCTGGGCACGCAGGGTGATAGGAGCAATTTTCGGCAGGTGCTGTTCGCTGACGGTCTCGATGATCGGACCCGCTTCACCACCCGTGATGTCCAGCAGCAAGCCAGTCGCGCGCTCCATGGCCTCGCGGGCCAGTTGCCAGTCCACACCGCGCTCATAGCGATGGGATGCATCGGTGTGCAGGCCATAGGAACGGGCCTTGCCCGCTACGGCGATCTGGTCGAAGAAAGCGCTTTCCAGGAACACATCGCGCGTGGTCGCGGAAACACCGCTGTGCTCGCCACCCATGACGCCGGCGATTGCCAGAGCGCGGGAGTGGTCGGCAATCACCAGCGTATCACTACGCAGGCTGACTTCCTGGCCGTCGAGAAGCACCAGCTTCTCGCCGTCTTCAGCCATGCGCACACGGATGCCACCGTTGATTTCAGCGAGATCGAAGGCATGCAGCGGCTGACCCAGTTCCAGCATCACGTAGTTGGTGATGTCGACGGCAGCGTCGATGCTGCGCACGTCTGCACGACGCAGGCGCTCAACCATCCACAGTGGCGTAGGCCTGGACAGGTCGACGTTACGAATCACACGACCGAGGTAGCGCGGGCACGCGGCGGGCGCCAGCACTTCTACCGAACGCACTTCGTCGTGCGCGGCAGTAACCGAAGCCACGACCGGACGGACCACCGCAGCGGCGTACAGGGCACCGACTTCACGGGCCAGACCGGCCAGGGACAGGCAGTCACCACGGTTCGGGGTCAGATCGACCTCGATGCTGGCGTCTTCCAGGTCCAGATAAACGCGGAAATCCTCGCCCACCGGCGCATCGGCCGGCAGTTCCATCAGGCCGTCATTGCCTTCACCGACCTGCAGCTCGGATTGCGAGCACAGCATGCCGTTGGACTCAACGCCACGCAGCTTGGCCTTCTTGATCTTGAAGTCGCCTGGCAGCTCGGCACCGATCATGGCGAAAGGAATCTTCAGGCCCGGGCGCACGTTTGGCGCACCGCAAACTACCTGGAAGGTTTCCGAACCATTGCTGACCTGGCACACGCGCAGTTTGTCGGCGTCCGGGTGCTGCTCGGTGCTCAGCACCTCACCAACGACCACGCCACTGAAAACACCGGCGGCCGGCGTAACGCTATCGACCTCAAGACCGGCCATCGACAGACGAGCAACCAGCTCGTCGCGACTTACCTGCGGGCTAACCCAGCCACGCAGCCATTGTTCACTGAATTTCATCCTGCTCTCCTAAGAATTCGTTACGACTAGCGAAATTGCGCAAGGAACCGCAAGTCGTTGTCGAAGAACAGACGCAAGTCGTTCACGCCGTAACGCAGCATGGCCAGACGCTCTACGCCCATGCCGAAGGCAAAGCCCGAGAACTCTTCCGGGTCGATACCGGACATGCGCAGCACGTTCGGGTGAACCATGCCGCAGCCCATCACTTCCAGCCAGCCGGTCTGCTTGCAGACGCGGCAGCCTTTACCGCTGCACATCACGCATTCCATGTCGACTTCAGCGGATGGCTCGGTGAACGGGAAGTACGAAGGACGGAAACGCACCGCCAGTTCCTTTTCGAAGAACACCCGCAGGAACTCTTCGATAGTGCCTTTGAGGTCGGCGAAATTGATGTCGCGATCGATCAGCAGGCCTTCGACCTGGTGGAACATCGGCGAGTGGGTGATATCGGAGTCGCTGCGGTATACACGGCCTGGGCAGACGATGCGGATCGGCGGTTGTTTCGACTCCATGGTGCGGACCTGTACCGGCGAGGTATGGGTGCGCAACAGCATGTTCGCATTGAAATAGAAGGTGTCGTGCATCGACCGGGCCGGGTGGTGGCCTGGGATGTTGAGCGCTTCGAAGTTGTGATAATCGTCTTCGACCTCAGGGCCTTCGGCGATGCCGTAGCCAATACGGGTGAAGAACTGTTCGACGCGTTCCAGAGTGCGGGTGACCGGATGCAGTCCACCGGAGGTCTGACCACGGCCAGGCAGGGTCACGTCAATGGACTCGGCAGAGAGTTTGGCAGCCAGATCGGCTTCTTCAAACAATGCCTTGCGCGCATTAAGGACCTCTGTGACACGTTCCTTGGCAACGTTGATCAGCGCACCGACCTGCGGGCGCTCTTCTGCCGGCAAATTCCCCAGGGTCTTCATCACCTGAGTCAATTCACCCTTCTTGCCAAGGTAGTGAACCCGGATTTGCTCCAGGGCATTGATATCTTCAGCGCTTTGCACAGCCTCTAGGGCTTGAGAGACGAGCGCATCCAGGTTTTCCATGTACAGACTCCAGATACAAAATAGGGGAAGAGCTTGAAGGCTCTTCCCCTATTTATGACGTTTAACACCTGGCCCCACAGATGCGAGGCCGGGTAACTGTCGGGGGTACTTAAGCCAAGGTGGCTTTAGCTTTCTCGACAATCGCAGCAAACGCCGCTTTTTCGTTCACTGCCAGATCAGCCAGAACCTTACGGTCGATCTCGATGGACGCTTTTTTCAGGCCGGCGATGAAACGGCTGTAGGACAGACCGTTGATACGAGCACCAGCGTTGATACGAGCGATCCACAGAGCGCGGAACTGACGTTTTTTCTGACGACGGTCACGGTAGGCGTATTGGCCTGCCTTGATTACCGCTTGCTTGGCAACACGGAATACGCGGGAGCGTGCGCCGTAGTAGCCTTTAGCAAGTTTCAGAATTTTTTTGTGACGCTTACGGGCAATGACGCCACGCTTTACACGAGCCATGAGTTACTTCCTCTATTCTTGACTAAAATTAACGAAGGCGCAGCATGCGCTCGACTTTTGCCACGTCAGACGGATGCAGCAAGCTGCTACCGCGCAGTTGACGCTTACGCTTGGTCGACATTTTGGTCAGGATGTGGCTCTTGAAAGCGTGCTTGTGCTTGATACCGTTAGCAGTTTTCAGAAACCGCTTAGCAGCACCACTTTTGGTCTTCATTTTTGGCATGTTCGGATACTCCGCATTCAGTTGATAAACATAATCAGAAGGCCTGCCGTGCCCTGTTGATTACTTCTTCTTTTTCGGGGCGATGACCATGATCAGCTGGCGTCCTTCCATCTTAGGATGCTGTTCGACCGAACCGTACTCGAGCAAGTCACCTTCAACTCGCTTGAGGAGTTCCATCCCCAGCTCCTGGTGGGCCATCTCACGGCCGCGGAATCGCAAGGATACCTTGGCCCTGTCCCCATCACTCAGGAAACGTACCAGGTTGCGCAGTTTTACCTGGTAATCCCCTTCCTCCGTCCCTGGACGAAACTTGATTTCTTTAACCTGAATCTGTTTCTGGTTTTTCTTGGCCGCAGCAACCTGCTTCTTCTTTTCGAAGATCGACTTGCCGTAGTCCATCAGTTTGCAAACAGGGGGTACTGCATCGGCGGAAATCTCCACCAGATCCAGCTTGGCCTCTTCAGCCTTAAGAAGCGCGTCTTCAATTGACACAATCCCAAGCTGTTCACCTTCAGCCCCAATTAACCGAACCTCGCGTGCCGAGATATTCTCGTTGATCGGGGCTTTCGGTGCAGCTCGTTTATCTTGTCTCATTTCACGCTTAATAATAATTACTCCGAATCTGGGCGACCACGCCGGGAAACCGCTTGCGCGAGAAACTCAGCGAACTGGGCGACGGGCATCGAGCCCAGGTCAGCACCTTCACGAGTACGCACAGCGACAGTCTGCATCTCGACTTCCCGATCTCCGATAACCAAGAGATAAGGAACCTTGAGCAAAGTATGCTCGCGGATTTTAAAGCCGATCTTTTCATTTCTCAAGTCAGACTTGGCACGAAATCCGCTTTCGTTGAGGGTTTTTTCAACTTCAGCGGCAAAATCGGCCTGTTTATCAGTGATATTCATCACCACTGCCTGGGTCGGCGCCAGCCACGCAGGGAATGCACCCTCGTAGTGCTCGATCAGAATTCCGACGAAACGTTCGAAGGACCCCAGGATCGCCCGGTGCAACATGACCGGGTGCTTGCGGCTGTTGTCTTCGGAGACGTATTCGGCTCCCAGACGGACAGGCAGGTTAAAATCGAGCTGCAGGGTACCACATTGCCAGACGCGACCGAGGCAATCTTTCAGCGAGAACTCGATCTTCGGACCGTAGAACGCACCCTCGCCCGGCTGCAGATCGTACGGCAGGCCCGCGCTATCAAGGGCTGCGGCCAGCGCAGCTTCGGCGCGATCCCAAAGCTCGTCGGAACCGACGCGTTTTTCCGGACGAGTGGACAGCTTCATTTCGACATCTTTAAAGCCGAAATCGGCGTAGACGTCCATGGTCAGCTTGATAAACGCGGCGGACTCGGCCTGCATCTGCTCTTCGGTGCAGAAGATGTGGGCGTCGTCCTGAGTGAACGCGCGCACGCGCATGATGCCGTGCAAGGCACCCGATGGCTCGTTACGGTGGCATGCACCGAACTCGGCCAGGCGCATCGGCAGCTCGCGGTAGCTTTTCAGGCCCTGGTTGAACACCTGCACGTGGCACGGGCAGTTCATTGGCTTGATCGCGTAGTCGCGGTTTTCCGACTGGGTGGTGAACATGTTGTCGGCGTAGTTGGCCCAGTGCCCGGATTTCTCCCACAGGCTGCGGTCAACGACTTGCGGCGTCTTGATCTCCAGGTAGCCGTTGTCGCGCTGAACCTTGCGCATGTACTGCTCGAGCACCTGGTACAAAGTCCAGCCGTTCGGGTGCCAGAACACCATGCCCGGCGACTCTTCCTGGGTGTGGAACAGGCCCAGGCGCTTGCCGATCTTGCGGTGGTCGCGCTTTTCGGCTTCTTCAATGCGCTGGATGTAAGCCGCCAGTTGCTTCTTGTCCGCCCATGCGGTGCCGTAGACGCGCTGCAATTGCTCGTTCTTGGCATCGCCGCGCCAGTAGGCGCCGGACAGCTTGGTCAGTTTGAAGGATTTCAGGAAGCGGGTGTTCGGCACGTGCGGACCGCGGCACATGTCGACGTATTCTTCGTGATAGTACAGACCCATGGCCTGCTCGTTCGGCATGTCTTCGACCAGGCGCAACTTGTAGTCTTCGCCACGGGCCTTGAACACTTCAATCACTTCGGCGCGCGGAGTGACTTTCTTGATCACGTCGTAATCTTTCTCGATCAGCTGCTGCATGCGCTGTTCGATGGCCGCCAGGTCGTCCGGAGTGAAAGGACGCTCGAAGGCGATGTCGTAATAGAAACCTTCATCGATGACCGGACCGATGACCATCTTGGCAGTCGGGTACAGCTGCTTGACCGCGTGGCCAACCAGGTGGGCGCAAGAGTGGCGAATGATCTCCAGCCCCTCTTCATCCTTTGGCGTGATGATTTGCAGCGACGCGTCGCTGTCGATGATGTCGCTGGCGTCGACCAGCTTGCCATCGACCTTGCCGGCAACGGTGGCCTTGGCCAGGCCTGCACCGATGGATGCGGCGACCTCGGCTACGGAAACCGGGTGATCGAATGAACGTTGACTGCCGTCGGGAAGAGTAATAGTTGGCATGGCGCCTCCTCTCCTAGTGGTGACCCCTACCAAAGGTCACGTGGGTTGG
Source organism: Pseudomonas sp. GL-RE-26 (assembly GCF_019956275.1). NCBI lineage: Bacteria > Pseudomonadati > Pseudomonadota > Gammaproteobacteria > Pseudomonadales > Pseudomonadaceae > Pseudomonas > Pseudomonas sp. GL-RE-26. Next base: position 25,944 of record NZ_JAHBDI010000030.1, on the reverse strand, counting down.
GATGAGCCAGTACAAGATCCGGTCCAGGCCATTCAATGACGAACGCCTGCCTTACAGCGGCAGGAGCCTTGCGGCCAACCGGAAAACCGAACCAGAGTGACTGGGATTCAAATCAGGGTTAATCGTGCATCTGCCGCCACCGGGACTGAAGGTCCGTCGGAGCCTGCAAACGCCCGAGCGGGGCATGCTAGCACAGATGAACGGTTGTCGACTTGCACGCATTCAGGCCGTGAAGATTTCCTCACTTTTCAGGCGCCGAGTGAACTTGAGATATACGAGCCGCCTCAAATTGACTGAGAATCGCCACAGATATCGACCCCAAGGAGTTCCTGTCATGCGCCTTACCCGTCTTTTTGCCATTGCCACCCCGCTTGCCCTGCTGCTGCCACTGAGCGCCCACGCTGCCTGGCCAGCGGGCCTGAAAGCCAAATACATGACAGATTGCTCGGCGGCTGCCAGCAAAAGCATCAACCCGTCCGAAGCACAAAAGCACTGCGCGTGCGGCGCCGACGTCCTGGACAAGAAATTCACCACGCAAGAGATCGCGCAACTGATGGACCCGAAAACACCGCCATCAAACGAATTGGCGCAGCGTGCACTGACCGAAATCTCCGTGTGCAAAGCCAAGAAATAACGCGTTCAAGTAGAGGTTTTGAAGGTTTCGAAGGCCAAAATCAGCCCAAAAACCGCTGATTCACATAATTTATGCAGCTTTTATGGCTTTTTTTAATCGCCCCTTTTCAGGCGCAAAGCCGCTTAAACCGGGGCCTTCAGCCATTCAGCGCAACGAAAAGTGTGCGATAGCAGAGCAAACAGCTCGCCCGGGGGGCTCCCAAAGCGAACATTTCGACTATGATACCCGGGTGTGCCCAGTTGGCCTGAGCAGCACAGTACTACTGAAAATATATGTTTCTTGGAGATACACCATGTCTAATCGCCAAACCGGCACCGTTAAATGGTTCAACGATGAAAAAGGCTTCGGCTTCATCACTCCTCAAGGTGGCGGTGACGACCTGTTCGTACACTTCAAAGCTATCGAAAGCGACGGTTTCAAAAGCCTGAAAGAAGGCCAGACTGTTTCCTTCGTGGCTGAGAAAGGCCAAAAGGGTATGCAAGCTGCTCAAGTTCGCCCAGAGTAATTTCCAGGCGCACTAAAAAAACCCCGTCCATGTGACGGGGTTTTTTATGAGTGAAACAAAAGCCGAACGATCAGCCGCAGTTGACGCGGGTCACTACCCGGCTGGCATCGGTGTTCAGGTTCAGGCGATCGGAACGGTACTCCAGCGTCACCATATCGGTTGGCAGCAGGAACCGTGCACTTTGCGCCCCTGCCCGGGTACGCGCCTGCTCAAGCAGTTGCGGCGATGCCTGTTTGCCGATGGTGAACTCGGCAGCCTTTGCCTCACAACGACTGTGACCCATGTCAGTCGTAGCAACATCCGGTGTTGCCGACTCCGTAGAGGGAGTGCTGCAACCGGCCAGTGTGGCAACGGCCAACAAAGTACCCAATGACGCGAGCTTCCAAGGCATGAAGCCTCCTTATTCAATGATTAAGCTGAGATCGTGCGACAACCAGACTCGCGTTTGGTTTCACAGGGAGCACTAGGGGGCGTTCTCAATTAGTTTCCCTACCGCGCCGGGTCTGCTGTTGTGCAGGGCAAGGCGTGAGAAGTGCAGTTTGGTCATTCCAAATCAGCTTCGAGCAACACAGCCCTGCACAACAGCAGGCCCGGCCCTTCGGGTTGTGCCTTAAAGCTGGCCATGCTGCGTTGCAGGCCTTGGAAAGGGAACAACCATTCCCAGCGGCCTACGCCTTGCCTGGCCAGCTTTAAGGCGACAACGCGGTGGGGAAACTAATTGAGAACGCCCCCTAGCACCCTGCCCATGATCCGGACGAGCCGCGATTCTGCCTGAGCGTCGCCCTGCCCTTAACCACTGAATCGTGACTGAATATGAACGACGCTCAATAGACGTCGATGTAGTCGTAAGGAGGATTGGGCCAGTTCTCTTTCAAGGCATTGAAGATTTGCATGACCCAGACTTCATCGCTGGCCGCGACCCGCCCGACATAACCGGAGCCCTTGGCCCAGGTTTCGAGCCGGAACAACAACCCGTCGATATCGGTGCCACCCACGACACCCGAGGAAATGTAGGCAATGCCGCCTTTGGTGACTCGCAACTGGGTGTGCTCATCGTCACTGGCGCCGGCCAGCAACTGACGCACCGCTTCAAGGGTCAGGCCATCCGGGGAGTTCAAATCGATCTGCACAGCGTGTTCCTTGAATATTCGTCAGAGACCAAGTGTCGCACAGACCCCCTTTCATGCCTAAGTCGACGTGTCAAAAGCCCCGCAAAATGGTTAACTCGGCACTCAGACTTCCCCGACCTCACGAGCGCCATCATGACCACCGTAAGCATCGACGCTGACATCAAGGCCAAGTGGCAAGACGGCCACAGCTCCTACAGCCCCAGCAGCACGGAAGAGCTCGCCATTATCGGTATCGACCTTCTGGTCAGGGACCTTGGAACCGAAGCCGCCCAATCGTTCATCGAGCAGATTTTCGAGAAACATCTATCGGACCAGAAGACCTAAGCGGTTAGCGCGAGGGAGTGAAACCCGCAGGCAAGCACCTGCGGGAGGTGATGCTTACTTCAGACGGGCCAGGCGCTCGGTCAGCAGATCGAAGAAGCCCTGGGCGTCGCCGCTTTCTACCCAAAAGGCGTTCTTTGGCGCATTCAAGCCGTCGTACCAGTCGACGATGGTTTGTCCAAAGGTCGGTCCTTCGCGGCTGTCGACCACCACGTTGACCGAACGGCCGCTGAACAATTGCGGCTTGAGCAGGTAAGCGACAACCGTGGCGTCATGCACCGGACCGCCTGGAATGCCGTAGTGCTCCATGTCGCCCTTGATGTACTCATTGAGAATGTCGCTCACCAATCGGCTGGCATTGTTATTCAGCGCGGCAATCTGTTGTAGGCGCGCTTCGCTGGTAAGGATCTTGTGGGTCACATCCAGCGGCAGGTAGGTCAGCTTCACACCGCTCTTGAGCACCACTTCGGCCGCTTGCGGGTCGGCGAACAGGTTGAACTCGGCCACTGGCGTGATGTTGCCGCCGTTGAAGTGCGCACCGCCCATGACCACCACTTCCTTGATGCCCTGAACGATACCCGGCTCCTGGATCAGCGCCAGGGCCAGGTTGGTCTGCGGGCCAAGCATGGCGATGGTAATGCTGTGGGGCTCGGCAGATTTCAGGGTATCGATCAGATAGGTGATAGCGCTGCCCTTGGCCAGACCCTTCTTGGGCTCATGCACGGCAATGCCCGACAACCCTTCCTTGCCATGAATGTCCTCGGCGTAGATGGGTGTGCGCATCAGGGGCCTGGGCGCCCCCGCATAGACCGGAACCTCTTCGCGCCCCGCCCACTCCCGTGCCAGTCGCGCATTGCGCGAGGTCTTGTCCAGGCGAACGTTGCCGGCAACGGTGGTCAATGCCCGAACATTCAGTTCGTCTGGCGATGCCAGGGCGAACAACAGGGCAACAACGTCGTCAGCCCCCGGATCGGTGTCGATGATCAGGTTGATCTTTGGTGCCGCGTGGGCGCTGGTTGCGGTCATCAGGGTCAAAAGCAGCAGGCTCCGGAGCAGTGGGTGCAGTTTCTGAGCATAGCGATACATGGCGCACTCCTTGTGCATGGGACATCAAAACGCGGACAGCCAGTCAAAACGTAACGCCGGCGACCAGCACAATGTTGCAGTACGGCTGGCATTCGCCTGTACGAACAATCGCCTTCGCTTGTCGGCTCAAGACCTTGAATTGTTCATGGGTGAGCAACTCACGACGACCCAACACGCCTTCGCCGTTCAGCTCTTCCAGCGCGACCAGGGCTGACGGCTTTTTATCGAAAATTTCCTGAGCCAGCACGTGGCTTTCGACCTGCATCTCACTGAGCACGACCTTCAAGGTGCTGACAAAGTCCGGAATGCCATGGGTCAAGGCCAGGTCGATCAATTCAACGCCCGTTGGAACCGGCAGGCCCGCATCCCCGATGACGACCAAGTCGCCATGCCCCAATGAAGCGATCAGCCGCGACAGCGCAATGTTGAGCAGAGGTGTCTTTTTCATGGAGTTTTAAACGCCTGTACATCGCTCAAGGCGGGAATCGAAGGTTGCGCGCCGGCACGGGTGACCGACAGTGCCGCAGCCACTTGCCCGAAGCGGATCGCCTGTGCCTCATCGTTACCCGCCGCCAGTGCCGCAGCGAAACCGCCGACGAATGTATCGCCAGCCGCCGTGGTATCGACAGCCTTTACCACGGGCGCGGGAAAATGCTCGAAGCGTTGGCCATCGGTAAACAGCGAACCTTGCGCACCGAGGGTGATGATCACCTTGCCGGCGCCCAAGGCAATCAGGCGGGTCGCCGCGGCTTGCGCGGTGTCCAGGGAGTCCACCGACAGACCGCTCAGGGCCGATGCCTCGCTCTCGTTGGGAATCAGGTAATCAATAGACGCGTACCAGTCCGGTGGCAGCGGGCGGCTGACCGGTGCCGGATTGAGGATGACCGTCTTGCCCAGTTCGCGGCCGCGCTTGAGCGCATGACCAACAGAAGCATCAGGTACTTCCAGCTGGCAGATGAGCACGTCCGCCGCGCGTATCACCGAATCAAAACGGTCAATGGCTTCAGCGGTCAACGCCCCGTTGGCACCGGGGACGATCACGATGGTGTTCTGACTGCTGTCGTCGACCACAATCAACGCCACGCCGCTGGAGCCGTCAATGGTGCTCACCGCCTGGCAATCGATCTGCTCGGCCAACAGCGCCCCGCGCAACGCCTCACCATAAGCGTCATTGCCCACGCAGCCGATCATCGACACCTGGGCCCCCAGCCGCGCCGCAGCCACGGCCTGGTTGGCACCCTTGCCGCCGGAGACGGTGGTAAACGACTGACCGATCAGCGTTTCACCGCCCTTGGGCAAGCGTGGTGCCCGGGTCACCAGGTCCATGTTCAAACTGCCTATTACCACTACTTTTGCTGGCATACATTGCTACTCATCGATTCTGTTTCGGCGGCGCTGTTGATTCAGCGGCTTTCTGTTTTCAACGGCTCTCTGCTTTCAACGGCTTTCTGTTTTCAACGGAAGTAGGCAAACACGCCGGCCAGCGGCGCCGTCGATTCACGTATGACAATACTCGGCGTCACGATCCGCTGATCGGTCGCCAGGCCCGGCGTGGCGATTCGCCGCAAAAGCACTTCGGCGGCCATTTCGCCGAGCTGCAGGATCGATTGCCCGACCGTGGTCAACGACGGGTAGACATAGCGACTCATCTGGATATCGTCGAAGCCGATCACCGACAACTCGCTCGGCACGCGAATGTTGCGCTCGGCGGCGGCCCGTAGCACGCCGATGCCGATCATGTCGTTGGCGGCAAAAATAGCGGTAGGCGGATTGCTTGCCAGCAGAATCGCGGCGGCGCTGTAACCGCCGGTGCTGGTGAAATCGCTTTCCAGCGTGCGCTCGGGAGAGACTTCGACGCCCGCCTCCTTCAAGGCCCGGCGATAACCCGCCAGACGCATCTGCGCCACACTGGTGTTTTCCGGCCCGCTGATGGTGGCGATATCCCGGTGCCCCAACTCCAGCAGGTGCCGGGTCGCCAGGTACGCGCCGTATTCATGGTCGATGCGCACCAGGTCCGCATCGACACCGTCCAGTCCTCGGTCGACGATCACCATGGGCGTACGGACGCCTTTCAGACCTTGTACCAGGCCACGGTCGCCACCGGCCGAGGCGACGATCAGGCCGTCGATGCGTTTTTCCAGCAGCACACGCAGGTAACTGCGCTGTTTGTCCGGATTGTCGTCGGAGTTGCACAGGATGACGCAGTAACCGTTTCGCTCGCAGTAATCCTCGATACCCCGGGCCAATTCGGCGAAATACGGGTTGAGGCTATTGGGCACCAACAGGCCGATGGTCGCCGTGGTCTTGGCCTTGAGCGAACGGGCCACGGCACTGGGGACGTAGTCGAGGGTCTGGATTGCCGCCTCGACCTTGATCCGGACTTCTTCACTGACCGGGCGGGTCTTGTTCACCACATGGGAAACCGTGGTGTAGGAAATGCCGGCAAGGGCTGCCACATCTTTGATGGTCGCCATGACTCAGGTCCGCCGGCTTGCGCGTTGACTGCGATAAGTGTCCAGCACCACCGCCACCACGATCACCGCGCCGGTAATGATGCGTTTGGTCGGCTCGGTTGCCCCGATCTGCGCCAGCCCCGCGGCCAGCACGGAAATGATCAGGACGCCAAAAAAAGTGCTGATCACCGAACCGCGCCCGCCCATCAGGCTGGTCCCGCCGATCACAACGGCGGCGATCACTTGCAACTCAAGACCGGAGCCAGCATTCGGGTCGGCGGCTTCCAGGCGAGAAATCTGGAACAACGCGGCAATACCGGCCAGCAACCCCATCAGGCTGAAGACCAGGATCTTGTATGGCTTCGGATTGATCCCCGCCAATCGCACGGCCTCTTCGTTGGTGCCGATACCGATCAGGTAGCGACCGAACACCGTGCGGGTCAACACGGCCTGGGCGACGAAAATGATCAGCAAGGCGATGATGAACGACGGCGAAATGCCAAAGGCAATCGGATTGGACAACCAGGCGAACGCATCGCCGATGTAAGCCGTACGCGAACCGGTCATCTGGTACGCCACCCCACGGGCCATTTCCAGCACGCCCAGGGACACGATAAACGACGGAATCCGCCAGGCCACAGTGATCGAACCGGTGATGGTACCGGCGAGCGCCGCGACGGCCATGCCCAGCAGCGCCGCCGGCAGCACGCCCCAGCCCCAGCCAAGAATCGCCACGCTCACGGTCGAGGCCGCCAAAGCCAGCACCGAACCTACCGACAGGTCGATACCACCGATGATCAGCACAAAGGTCATGCCGACCGCCAGTACCATCAGGTCCGGAATCTGGTTGGCCAGGGTGCTGAACGTATCGTAGGACAGGAAATGACTGCTCAGCACCGAGAACAGCACGATCATCGCCAACAAGGCCCCCGCCAGGCCCAGATAGGTGCCCAGACCGTAGAAGTTGCCACTGCGTTTGCCGGCGAAAGAAGCGGTATTCATGGAAGATCCCTAGGCGCGGCTTCAAAGAGCTGCGCATCACGTTTTTGGTAGCCGGCGAAAGCAGCGGCGAGCAACTCATCCTGGGTCCAGTTGTCGCGATCGAATGTATCGATCAGCCTCCCCGCCGAAAGCACGCCGATCCGGTCGCAGATCAACATCAGCTCGCGCAAGTCGCTGGAGACCACCACCAGCGCCTTGCCCTGGCGGGTCAATTCACCGAGCAGGTTGTAGATATCGAACTTGGCGCCGACGTCGATGCCGCGGGTCGGCTCGTCGAACAGCAACACCGAGCAATCGCGCTCCAGCCAACGGCCGATGACGACTTTCTGCTGATTGCCGCCGGACAGCTCGGACACCAACTGTGCCGGACCGGAGCTGCGAATGCGCATGGCGTCGATCTGACGCTGGGCCAAAGCGTTTTCGCCATCGTTGTCGACAAAGCCCGCGCTGGAGATGCCAGGCATGTTGCCCAAGGCGATATTGGCGCCGATCGATTGGGTCAACAAAAGGCCTTCGCCCTTGCGGTCTTCGGTGATCAAGGCAATGCCATGACCGACCGCGTCCACTGGTGAACGGATACTGACGACCTGCTCCGGCGAACCCAAGGCAATCGTGCCACTGTCGGCGATATCGGCACCGAAGATCAGACGCAGCAACTCGGTGCGCCCCGCGCCGATCAAACCGGAAATCCCGAAAATCTCTCCAGCACGGACTTCGAACGACACGTCGCGAACCTTGTCGGCACGGCTCAGGCCCTTGACCGTCAACACCGGAGCGCCAATCTTGCGCGTCCCCATATCGATGTGTTCGCCGAGCTCGCGGCCGACCATCAGCGTGACCAGTTGCTCGCTGTTGTAGTTGGCCATCGGCTCGACACAGACCAGGTTGCCGTCGCGCAGCACGGCAATGCGTTGCGCGACTCGCGCCAGTTCTTCGAGGCGATGGGAGATGTAGATGATCGATACGCCGCGCGCCTGCAGGCGGGTGATCTGCTCGAACAGCATTTCGACTTCGCGGGCAGTGAGCATCGCGGTCGGCTCGTCGAGAATCAGCACATGACAATCGCCAATCAGGTTGCGGGCGATCTCGACCATTTGCTGGTGGCCGATGCCCAGTTCGCCGACCAGTGTATCCGGGTCAATGGCGTCGAGCCCGACATGAGCCATGGCCTCGATGGCAGCCTTGCGCAACTGCTTGCGACTGATCCACCCGCCCTTGCTGGGCAGGTTGTCGAGAAACAGGTTTTCCGCCACCGACAGGGTCGGCAGCAGATTGAGCTCCTGCATGACCATGCGGATACCCAGCGCTTCAGCCTGAGCCCGGCTACCCGGACGATAGTCCTGCCCCTGAAACTGCATCTGGCCGGTGGTCGACGTGACCAGCCCGCCAATAATTTTCGATAGCGTGCTTTTGCCCGCACCGTTCTCGCCGGTCAACGCCAGCACTTCCCCGCGCATGAGCGTCAGGTCGATGCCGGCCAGGACCGGTTGGGCGTAGGTCTTGCCGATACCGCTGACCGAGAGGACAGCGTTCGGAGCGCAAACTGACATAAAAACTCTCCATGCGCTCGTCCGGCTGGACGAGCGCCGTTACGTCGCCAGAAGGCTACTTGGTGACCAGCTCTACCGGCGTTTCGATCACGCCATTGGCGCCGCCGTCGACCTTCTCGCCCTTGAGAATCTTCAATGCAGTCTCGATGCCGAACACAGCCTGTTTGGCCGCAAACTGGTCCGCGGTGGCCAGCACGCGACCATCCTTGAGCATCGGCTGGATGGCATTGATGTTGTCGTAGCCGACCACTTGCACCTTGCCGGCCTTGCCCGCGGCGCGCACGGCAGACACCGCGCCGACCGCCATGCTGTCGTTGCCGGCCAACAGGGCCTTGGTTTGCGGGTATTCGCTGAGAATCGACGCGGCGACCTTGTTGCCCTTGTCGATCTCCCAGTCACCGGATTGCAGGGACACGACCTTGATCTGCGCCGCCTCCATCGCATCCTTGAAACCTGCGGTTCGCTGCTGGGCATTGGTGGTGGTGGACACACCTTCGATGATGCCGACTTCGTCACCGGCCTTCAGCTGTTTGGCCAGGTAATCCCCCACCAGCCGTGCGCCCTTGCGGTTGTCCGGGCCTACGAACGGAACACTGATGTTTTTGCTTTTGACGACGGCTGGGTCCAGCTGGTTGTCGATGTTGATCACGGTGATGCCGGCATCGATGGCCTTCTTGATCACCGGGACCATGGCCTTGGAGTCTGCCGGTGCAATCACCAGTGCATTGACCTTGGCCAGGATCATCTGCTCGACGATGCGCGTCTGGCCTGCGGTGTCGGTTTCATCCTTGATGCCGTTGGAGATGAGCTCGAACTCGCCGGAGTGATCTTTCTGGTAGGCCTTGGCGCCGTCCTCCATGGTCAGGAAGAACTCGTTGGCCAGGGATTTCATGACCAATGCGACTTTCGGCTTTTCAGCGGTTTCAGCAAAAGCCGAAGAGACAGGCAATGCAGCGGATGCGGCAGCCAGCATAGCGACAGCGAGAAGACGTCCAGCGAATGGCAGCTTCATGGGTTCACTCCGTTCTTATGATTATTGTGAGCAACGCTTGCGCTGGCGTAAGCTTCACGGCCCACAGCGATGAAAAGCCATCATTGGAGCCGCGCAAACGTTTGCGTGAACCAAACTATGCGAACCCTGCCGATATTTGTCAACGACCTGAAAAGCGCTTTCACAGATGCGTGGCGAAAAAACAGCATTCAAATCATGCCGTGGTGTTGACCACCGATCCCATGCCGGACCCCTTGGCCAGCTCCTTGACCAGGCTCGCACTCACTTGCAGGATGGCGCCGTTGGTGTCGGCCACCTGCACCTGAATGGCCGCTACCGCGGTGGTCTTGGCTTCCGGCGCCGGATAGGACGCCGCCTGGGCTTGCGCCAGTTGCTGCTGTTGCTCGCGCAATTGCTGCTGCAACTCCTTCAGACGCTTGAGCAAGACCTTCACCGCAACGCTGGTGTTATCGCTGGTTTCCGATTCGGCCTGTGCGCCGGCACTCTCCCCCAAACCGACCTGGCCCGTCTTGTCCTGGGTGCCGTCGCTTTTATTTGCGCCCCGCGCTTGAGCAGCCGCATCAGCTGCTGCGTCGCTCAAGGCACGAAGGGTAGCGGCCGATTTGCCACCGATGGTGATGCCGGCGGCATTGGGAATGCCAACGGATAACGACATGTGAACTCCTGAAGTAAAAGATCCCTTGAGGGAGCATCGACCGGCGCGGGCGTTTCTTTAGTCGTTAGGGATGATTTGACCCGTTGAAATCTTAAACAAGATCGCGATCCGTTTCGGAGAGCCGAACGCGAAAGCTAAACATGTTCGGCATTCCGGACGCCCCGCCCCCGAAACCGCCCTGGACACAAACAGCAATACCGTTACAAATCATTAAGTTAAGTGTGTTTTTCGATTCAGAGTATTACTGGTACAGATCCTGCTCTTCCTCTCGCACCCCCGGCGTTCAGATTCGCCCGGGGCGTATCTAGATGAACCTGCATCTGCACCGTCTCACAACTAGAAGAGAAAAATAATGACATCTGCACTTAAGACCTTTGTTCCGGGCGCCTTGGCCCTGCTGCTGCTCCTGCCCACCGCCCTTCAGGCCAAAGAAGCCGAAACTCAACAGAAACTGGCCAACGTGGTGATCCTGGCCACCGGCGGCACCATTGCCGGCGCAGGGGCCAGCGCCGCCAACAGCGCAACCTATCAAGCGGCAAAAGTCGGCATTGAACAGTTGATCGCCGGCGTTCCTGAACTGAGCCAATTGGCTAACGTTCGCGGCGAACAGGTCATGCAAATCGCCTCCGAAAGCATCACCAACGAAAACCTGCTGCAACTGGGTCGCCGCGTAGCCGAACTGGCCGACAGCAAAGACGTCGATGGCATCGTGATCACCCACGGCACCGATACCCTGGAAGAAACGGCGTACTTCCTGAACCTGGTGGAAAAAACCGAGAAGCCAATCATCGTCGTGGGCTCCATGCGCCCAGGCACCGCGATGTCCGCCGATGGCATGCTGAACCTGTACAACGCAGTGGCCGTGGCCAGCAGCAAAGACGCGCGGGGCAAAGGCGTGCTGGTGACCATGAACGATGAAATCCAGTCGGGTCGCGACGTCAGCAAAATGATCAACATCAAGACCGAAGCGTTTAAAAGCGCCTGGGGTCCGCTGGGCATGGTGGTAGAAGGCAAATCCTACTGGTTCCGCCTGCCAGCCAAGCGCCACACCATGGATTCCGAGTTCGACATCAAGACCATCAAGAGCCTGCCTGACGTCGAGATCGCCTACTCCTACGGCAACGTCAGCGATACCGCCTACAAGGCCCTGGCTCAATCGGGCGCCAAAGCCATCATCCACGCAGGCACCGGCAATGGCTCAGTATCGTCGCGGGTAGTTCCTACCCTGCAAGCCTTGCGCAAGGACGGCGTGCAGATCATTCGCTCCTCCCATGTCAACGCAGGTGGCTTTGTATTGCGCAACGCCGAACAGCCTGACGATAAATACGACTGGGTCGTGGCCCACGACCTGAACCCGCAAAAGGCGCGGATCCTGGCGATGGTCGCGTTGACCAAAACCAATGACAGCAAAGAACTGCAACGGATGTTCTGGGAGTACTGATTCGCCCTCGCCCGACCGGATCCGGTCGGGCACCCCGTGCGCCATTCGCCAGCCTTGGCGAGTGGCTGCCGCTGGAACTTACATAAAAACTCCCTTCGCCTTACGCCAAACGGAACAAATCGCTGTCAGAGGATTTTCTTGATTTTTAAGCAGTTGCGAAATGTCCTACAGTTAAATACTGTATGCACGTACAGCTTAATAAGGATAATTCCGTGGACACCACCTCTGCCTCTCCTGACACCTATGTACGCATGGGCCTGCGCGTTCAGAAAATCATCAACTCTCCCACCGCACAAAAGGCCAGGGCAGCGCTGATCTTCCGCCTGCCTGACGAACCAGTGGATGAATGGGAACGCTTGCTGGAAGAAATCGACGAAAACGACAACGTCACCCTCGCCTATCGCGACGATGGCGGCGTGCAGATTTTCTGGGTTGTGCCGAAGGAAGATTGAGTCGATGAGTGTCCGCTGGTTTGCTTTGCTGTTTCTGTTTTTTGTCGTGGGTGCGCAAGCCGACGCGCCGCGCACCTTCACCGAAGCGAAAAAGGTGGCCTGGAAGCTCTACGCGCCCCAATCCACCGAGTTTTACTGTGGCTGCAAATACACCGGCAACCGGGTGAACCTTGCCGCCTGCGGTTATGTGCCCCGTAAAAATGCCAAACGCGCAGCCCGCATCGAGTGGGAGCATATTGTTCCGGCCTGGCAAATCGGTCATCAACGCCAGTGCTGGCAAGCGGGCGGTCGCAAGAACTGCACCCGCTACGACCCGGTTTACCAGAAGGCCGAGGCTGATTTGCACAACCTGGTGCCCAGCATTGGCGAGGTCAATGGCGATCGCAGTAACTTCAGCTTTGGCTGGTTGCCCGAGCAGTCGGGGCAATATGGTTCCTGCCTGACCCAGGTCGACTTCAAGGCCAAGAAAGTCATGCCCCGCCCTTCCATTCGCGGCATGATCGCCCGGACCTACTTCTACATGAGCAAGCAGTATGGCTTGCGCCTGTCGAAACAGGATCGGCAACTCTACGAAGCCTGGGACAAGACCTATCCGGTACAGGCCTGGGAGCGCCAACGCAACCAGAGCGTGGGTTGCGTCATGGGGCGCGGCAACGAGTTCGTCGGCCCGGTAGACATGAAGGCCTGCAGCTGAATCCAGAACAGGACACCTGAAACGACAAAGGCCTCGGGGCTAAACACCCGAGGCCTTTTTTGTTTCTTCAACGTCTGCGCTACGTTATTGAGCGACTGGACGCTCAAGCACCAGCAATTCGATGTTCTGTTTCTTCGAGCGAGTGAGCGCCGCGCGGACTTCATCCTGTTTGGCTTCGGCCTCGGCTTTCGAGTTGAACGGCCCCATCAGGATTCGGGTATTGCCATTCTCCTTGACGACGCTGGACATGAAACTGTGCTCGATCAGCCAGCCACTCAGATCGCTGACCGCCTGAGGGGTTTCACCTCGCACTTCAAGATCCCATTGCGGACCGGACACTGGAGCGGGTACAGCAGCCATGGCCGGCTTGGGCTTCGGCGCATCCACACTGCTGCCCTCACCACACCCTGCCAGTGCCAATATCGCGATGACCAAAACCATTTTGCGCACGACGCTTCCCTCTAAATGCATAAAGCGGCGATTTTAACACCCATGAATACTTCAAGAGTGCCGTAAAATGGGCTCAAAACAACGAGAATGATGGTTACGGCCTCTGTATAGTTACGCCTTGGGAATTAATGCCGCATCTGCGCGTCAGAAAGAGGCACCCAAACCGCGAGACTTCGCACTAATCTATACATAACACCGACCTCTGCACTGTCCGAATCAGGTGCCCCACAAAGCAATCAAGGAGAAGACCATGCTGATACTCACCCGCAAAGTCGGTGAAAGCATAAACATAGGTGATGACATTACGATCACCATCCTGGGCGTAAGCGGCCAGCAAGTCAGGATCGGTATCAACGCCCCGAAGGACGTTGCAGTGCATCGTGAAGAAATTTACCAGCGCATTCAGGCCGGCCTGACCGCCCCGGAAAAGCCGCAATCCTGAATCCTGTTGCAGTCAGTAGCCAGCCCGTTCAGTCCGGAATCACGGCTGGCTAAAGATTCAGCATCCCATCGCCCTGCGCATTTACCCCCCCCACCCCCTAGGGGCCGATACTAGCGGCAAGCTTTACCCTATTGCTGTCAGACTTTTCTGGTTTACCCCAGGGAAGGATGCGTTCGCTCCGTGGTTAACCAAGCATTACGCCCCGTGCCATGCCCGTCGCCGCGACTACCATCAGCAGTACCAACAGCGCCTCGATATGACTGATCCGTGCAAACAGCTTCGCACGGCCAGTATCGATCGTCACTTTACGGGCAAGCGCTATCCGCCATTTGATCAGCGTCACCATGGGTGCGATTTCCAGCAGCAAGATCAGGACGAACAGCGTCATCTTCAGATGAAACAGCGGTTGATGCAGGTAATAGTCCGTACCCTTCTCGTACCCGCCAAACGCTCGCATCCCCCCACTGATCAATAGAACGACAGCTGAAATTCCCCAGATATTGTCCGCCATCAGAACACTGCGCACCTCTGCGGCCCCGTCGGCCAAACGCCGAAAAGCCGTGCCCCGAACCAACACCGCCCAGAATCCCAAGGCAAATGCCAGAAGATGAACCGCCGCCAGAAACCAGTGAGTCAGCATCGAGAAACTCCTGCCAGGTCGAAGTTGTATGAGCCAGTCAGTAGTAGTCCATGAAATGGCTGTGTGCACGGTGTCCGTCGACAATGCTCGAAACACAATATGACAGACCAACTAGACTCCACTGCGCCGGTATTGAGCGTCCGCGGCAGTGCCCGCCCCAACAGCAACTCACTCCCACCGCATTGAACTGAGTAAACAAAATCATGTGTGAATCATGTGATTCAAGCTCTGCTTCAAACACAACAGGCCGTCGTCGTTTTCTTCAACTTGCCGGATTGAGCGCAGGCGCCCTGCTGCTGACCGGCACACTGCCCGGCAAGATCATCCAGGCAGCCGAAAAAGCGTCAGCCCCACCCAAACCACAAAACGTAATCAGTCCCGACATGGCGTTGAAAAGACTGATGGAGGGCAATGCACGATATGTAGGCGGTACTTCCACAACGCACGATTTCAAGGCAGAGCGAGAGGCCCTGGTGTCCGGCCAGAATCCGTTCGTGGCCGTGCTGAGCTGCTCCGACTCGAGGATCGCCCCGGAATATGCGTTCGACACCGCGCGCGGCGATCTTTTCGCCATCCGCGTCGCGGGCAACTTCGTTACGCCGGAAGGCCTGGCCAGTCTTGAATACGGAGTTGCCGTACTGGGCGCCCCACTGATTCTCGTACTAGGGCATGAGAGCTGCGGCGCCATCGAGGCCGGCATCAAGGCCGTCAAGGATCAGACGATTTTCCCCGGCCATATCCCGAAACTGACTGACGCACTCAAGTCGGCAGTCGAGGCAGTACTCAAGCAGCCCGGGAACTTGATGGAAAACGCCACCGTGCAAAACGTCAAAAACTCGGTCAACAGCCTGAAACAGGCCTCGCCATTGCTGACCGATGCGCAGAGCAAAGGCATGCTTAAGATCGTGGGCGGTATCTATCGCCTGGCGAGCGGCAAGGTAGAGTTGATCGTTTGATCCGCAACGCGCACGCCCCCAGCATCGGTGCATGACCTCGCATGCAAAGAGCCCAGCGCGACGGCTGGGCTCTGGTTATCTTCGGTTTTGCATCATTTTATCCGCTAGGGTTCTGGCCCTCTCGATCAACAGGTTCTGCCTGTCCTCGTGGGTAGCTCCACCCACAATCGGAGCAGTCAGATTGCTTTCGGCAATCAATGCAGCGCAGAAATATCGATCCCAGACAGCCGAGTCCACAGGTGCCTGCTTGCTCACTTGATCGGTGTTCATAGGCGGCTCCTTTTGATGAGGTCGCTTCGCTAGTTTACGCCTGAATGACAAAAAATCCGGGCCAACACTCACAGTGGCTCGCCATTCGTCGCCTGCCAGAACACCACGATGAATTCGCCCGTATCCGTGGCTTGAGGCTTGCTAAGATCGCGCGTAGCAGCGCCGGAATGACAGGATTCTGACGCCGCAGCCATTCAATCAATGCTTAAGGACTCCAGCGATACGCTTGGTCAGTCACCGGGAGATGTAACGTGTCAACGCTCAACGAAATCGCAATGAACCACGCGAGAATGGCCAAGGAAAAAGCAGGAAAGTCGACCGAACTGAGCGAGCGCCACCTCCAGATCGTAGGGAGCTTCGAAGTACCGTCCATTGAAGAACAGCAGAACATCCCACTGCACCTGATCGCTGGAGCACAGGAAAGCCACCATGGCCTCGCAGCGACCTTTGCCCTCTGACGTCTACTGAAGCTGGCGACGACCTGAACGATTTACTCGGTAATCATCCGGTATCCGTTCAGCAATCGTCGCGCCTTGATAACCCGACACTGCTTTTCTGATCCGGGCATCTCATCTTTCAAATACAGCGAAGTGATTGCCAGCTGGATGCAAGGTTCAGCAAATAACACGCAATGACTTGTGGATTGAAAATCCATGAACTAAACATAACTCCACAGTCAGTTTCCCTGAAAATCGATAATGATTCTGGGTACTAACAAGGGTTTTATGCTCCTTGCCGTACGAGCAAAAAAACGAAGTCCTTCAGCGCATCGAAATTGTTAAGCCTGGCACTACAGCAGGCGCTGTCTGTAGCAGTGAGCATCCTTGGATAAAACAAAGTGCGTTATGCGAGCTCATGCCTTGAGCAAACGCTAGCGCCTGATTCGCAGTTAGTTGATCCACTCACTTATCCGGCTTGACGAATGGAGATGCATGTTCATGAAAAACCCACTACCGAGAGCCCTTGGCGGTACGGTGATATTGCTGGCGTCATTCATATCCACTTTCACACACGCAGCAGATATCACTCCCGCTGAAATGAAGGCTATCGCCACGGAAGGCTACATCTACGGCCTGCCCATCGTGATGAACTACGCGATCATGTACGACTACGCCGTAGACAAAAACTCCGGACAGTTCAAGGCGCCGTTCAACCAGATTCATAGCCTGCACCATGTCGCGACTTACAAGGACACAGCTGTTATTTCACCAAACAGCGACACGCCCTATTCGATGATATTCATGGACCTGCGCAGCGAGCCGATGGTGTTATCGGTACCGGCGGTAGAGAAACCACGGTACTACTCGGTACAACTCATCGACGGCAGCACCTACAACTACGGTTACATCGGCAGCCGCGCCACCGGCAACGAAGCCGGCGACTACATGGTAGTCGGACCCGAATGGAAGGGCGCGACCCCACCGGGCATCAAGAAGGTGTTTCGTTCCGGCACGCAATTCCCCTTCGCGCTCTTTCGCACCCAACTCTTCAACCCGGATGACCTGCCGAACGTGGTAAAGGTCCAGTCAGGCTACAAGGCACAGCCGCTATCAGCCTTTCTCAAGCAACCTGCGCCGCCTGCCGCGCCGGCGATCGACTTCCCGAAGATCAACACGGACCTCGCAAAGACCGGTTTCTTCAAGTATCTCGACTTTGCCTTGCAGTACGCCCCGGCCGCACCGGATGAAGTGGCGATCCGGGCGAAACTTGCCCGGATCGGCATTGGCGCCGGCAAGGACTTCAACTTCCAGGATCTGTCCGCCGAGCAAAAGGCCGCAGTGGTTCAGGGCATGCAGGCCGGGCACGCGCAGGTCGAGGAAGGGATCAAGAATCTCGGCACGAAGATCAACGGCTGGAACATTGTCGGTGCCGGCGGCGACAGCGCCTTCTACAACGGCGACTGGCTGAAGCGTGCTGCCGTCGCGCAAGCGGGCATTTATGCCAACGATGCCGAGGAAGCCACGTATCCGCTGTCCAAGACCCTACCCGATGGCGAGCCGCTTGACGGCAGCAAGCACAGCTACACCATCACCCTTCCCGCCGGACAATTCCCGCCGGTAAACGCCTTCTGGTCAGTGACCATGTACGACGGCAAGACGCAACTGCTCACCAAGAACCCGATCAATCGCTACCTGATCAACTCGCCCATGCTGCCCGAGATGAAGAAGAATGCGGACGGCTCGTTGACGCTGTATATCCAGAAGGATTCGCCCGGCGCAGACAAGGAAAGCAACTGGCTGCCGGCACCGAATGATCTGATCTACCTGGTAATGCGGCTGTATTGGCCGAAGACAGAAGCGCCGTCCATCCTGCCGCCTGGCAAGGGAACCTGGAGTCCGCCCGAGATCGTCAAAGCCAATTGACCGGACGCAGGGTCATACGTCAATCATGACCCTGTCTAGCCCTGAAACAGGTGCAAACCTTATTCAGGACGGGACAACGTTCTGAAGAAATCCAAGACAACAAAAAAGGGCCCACCTTTCGGTGAGCCCTTCTAGACCGCCCAGCAGAGCGGATTTTGTTTGGTAGGCGCGATTGGACTCGAACCAACGACCCCCACCATGTCAAGGTGGTGCTCTAACCAACTGAGCTACGTGCCTGCTGTGAGGCGGCATTCTACGGAATTCCGGAGGGGTGTCAACACCTTTTTTCGAGCTAACCCTATGAATATGCAAAATATTTAATTTTGCCGGTACAAAGAAGATTTTCCGGGTGGCTGGCGGGCGATTTTCAACTCGGGTAGGATCAACGCACTCGTAAAATATATTAAACAGAGGCTGCCGGATGGCTAACACTCCCTACCCAGAATCCTACTACGCCGCATCGGCCAATGCGGTTCCACCGCGCCCGGCGTTGCAGGATGACGTGGAGACCGATGTCTGTGTGATTGGCGCCGGTTATACGGGGCTGTCCTCTGCCCTGTTTCTGCTGGAGAACGGCTTCAAGGTCACGGTGCTCGAAGCCGCCGGGGTGGGTTTCGGGGCGTCCGGGCGTAATGGCGGCCAGATCGTTAACAGCTATAGCCGCGATATCGATGTCATCGAGCGCACGATCGGTCCCAAGCAGGCCCAATTGCTGGGGCAGATGGCGTTCGAGGGTGGGCGAATCATTCGTGAGCGGGTCGCCAGGTACAACATTCAGTGCGACTTGAAGGACGGAGGCGTGTTCGCCGCGATGACCGCCAAGCAGATGGGGCATCTCGAATCCCAGAAGCGCCTGTGGGAGCGTTTCGGGCACACCCAGCTTGAGTTGATGGATCAACGCCGCATCCGCGAGGTGGTTGCTTGCGATCAGTACGTCGGCGGGATGCTCGACATGAGTGGCGGCCACATCCATCCGCTTAACCTGGCACTGGGTGAAGCGGCGGCGGTCGAGTCCCTGGGTGGCACGATTTACGAGCAGTCGCCCGCTGTGCGCATCGTGCGCGGCGCGAATCCGGTGGTGCACACGCCGCAGGGTAAGGTCCGGGCCAAGTTCATCATCGTCGCCGGCAACGCTTACCTGGGCAATCTGGTGCCGGAACTGGCCGCCAAGTCGATGCCTTGTGGCACACAGGTGATAACCACCGAGCCACTGGGTGAAGAACTGGCGAAGACCCTGCTGCCTCAGGATTACTGTGTCGAAGACTGCAATTACTTGCTCGACTACTACCGCCTCAGCGGCGACAAGCGCCTGATTTTCGGTGGTGGCGTGGTGTATGGCGCGCGGGATCCGGCGAACATCGAAGCGATCATCCGGCCGAAGATGCTCAAGGCATTCCCGCAGCTCAAGGACGTGAAGATCGATTTCGCGTGGACGGGCAATTTCCTGCTGACCCTGTCGCGCCTGCCCCAGGTCGGACGCCTGGGCGACAACATCTACTATTCCCAGGGTTGTAGCGGCCACGGCGTGACCTACACGCATCTGGCGGGCAAGGTCCTGGCCGAAGCGCTACGCGGCCAGGCCGAGCGTTTTGATGCGTTTGCCGACCTGCCACACTACCCGTTCCCTGGCGGACAAATGCTGCGTACCCCGTTCGCGGCACTAGGCGCCTGGTATTACGGATTGCGGGACAGGTTCGGGTACTAAGCGGCACGCAATACATTGTGGGAGCGAGCCTGCTCGCGATATCGGTCTAGCAGCCAACGAATATGTTGGATGTTACGACCTCATCGCGAGCAAGCTCGCTCCCACAAGTTTTGGGGGGGGGGGTTAGAGACGATCCCGCGCGATACCGCTGCGAATCCGCAGGATATCCGCCAGTACCGCCAGGGCAATCTCTGCTGGTGTCTTGCTGCCCAGGTTCAGCCCGATCGGCGCGTGAATCCGCCCCAACTCGACCTCCCCCAGACCACCAATGCGCCGCAGGCGCTCGAAGCGCTTTTGCGAGGTCTGCATGGAGCCCATCACACCGATGTAAAACGCCTCGGTGCGAACAGCCTCCATCATCGCCAGGTCATCGATACGTGGGTCGTGGGTCAACGCCACCACCGCCGTATCGCTGTGACAGCCGCCGTCGGCGATGAACACCGACGGCAGTTGGCGACGAATCTCCACGTTTTCCAGCACGACGCCTTCCAGCACTTCGTCCCGCGGGTCACACAGAATCACCTCGAACCCCAGCCCCACGGCAAACTCTGCACAGGCCTGGGCGACACTGGAATACCCCGCCAGTAGCAAGCGCTGGGCCGCGCCGACGCGTACACGCACCCGGTCGATTTCACGCTCGATACGCACACCCTGCTCGCGATCATCGAACAGGCTGCGCGCACCGCTTTGCAGGTCGACTTCGCGGATCAACCGACGCCGGCCCAACAGCGCCGACTCCAGTTCCCGCAGATGCGCTTGCACCTCGCAATCGCCATCAAGCTTCTCGACCAGCACGTCCAGCACCCCGCCGCATGGCAGGCTGACGCGCGAGCGTGGGTCGTCGCCTTCGCCGTAACGAACAACGTTGACCGGATCCAGAAACGCGCCCTCGGCGACGCGCTCCAGAAAGTCTTCCTCGACACAGCCACCGGACAACGAGCCAATCCAGTGCCCCTGCGTGTTCACCGCCAGCAGCGAACCCGGTGCGCGCGGTGCCGAGCCGTAAGTGGCCAGCACCGTACACAGCCAGATGCGCTGTCCGGCCGCCGACCACTCCAGCGCCCGGCGTATCACTTGCAGATCGAGATGCTGCATGTCAGTGGGCCTTGTGCTCGAGCGGCGGCGCATCGGCCCGCAACTTTTGCACGTCGTTCACTGCCAGGTCGCTCGGCTGACCGCCCCACCCCTGACGCAGGTAGTTCAGTAGATCCGTGAGTTGCTCGTCGCTCAATTTCGCGGCGAACCCTGGCATCGGTTGCATGTGTTCGAAACCGGAGAACTTCTGCTCACCGATACCGTCGTCGATCACCCGTACCAGGTTGCGCGGATCTTCCAGGCGCAGCGTGGTGTTGCCGCGCATGGCCACCGCGATGTGCGGCTTGCCCTCACCGCCCGGCGCATGGCAACCGGCGCAGACATTCAAATATTCCTGACGGCCGCGCTGGGCGCTCGGGCTCAGCTTGTCCAGCGGCACTTCGGTGAGCACTTTCGCCGCAGGCGGCTGATCGCCGAGCAAGAAAGTCGCCATCGCCGCCAGATCCGGATCGCTGAGGCCCTGGGTGCTGTTGTGGAACACCGGGAACATCTCGTTGAACATCGTGCCCTGGGCGCTCATGCCGTGCTTGAGGAACGAGCTCAGGTCCTGATGATTCCAGCCACGGGCCGCCAGGTCAGTGGCCAGCAGGCTCGGTGCCAGATAGCCATTGAGAATGCCACCGGTCATGCGCTTGTCCTGTTGCATCGCGCCAGGCAAGCCGCGTGGGGTGTGGCACTCGCCACAGTGACCCAGCACGTCGACCATGTATTGGCCGCGCTTCCAGGCTTCGCTCTTGCCTTCGGCAGGCTCCAGCTTCACGTCCTTGCCGTACATCATGTTCCAGGCCATCAGGCCCAGGCGCACGTTGAACGGGAAGCTCAGACTGGTGACCGGCGCAGCGCGCTCGATCGGCTCGACGGTTTTCAGGTAGGCATGAATCGCGTCGGAATCTGCTCGCGGCATCAGGTGATACGAGGTGTAGGGCATCGCCGGATACAGGTTCGCGCCATCGCGGCGCTTGCCTTCGGTCAGCGCGACAAAGAACTCGTCATCGCTGTACAGGCCGATGCCGTGCTCTTTGCTCGGGGTGATGTTGGTGCCGTAGATCGTGCCGAACGGCGACACGATCGGCAGGCCGCCCGCGTACGGCGCACCACCCGGTGCGGTATGACACGCCATGCAGTCGGCGGCGCGGGCGAGGTACTCGCCTTGCTTGGCCTGTGCATCATCCGCGTGAGCCGCCACCACAGGCGCAGCCAGACCAACCGCCAACGCCAGGCGGCTAAGTAGAAGCTTCATGCTTAACCCTCCTTGACCAGGCCGAGATCGGTCAGCACGTTGCGGGTGGCGCTGTAGTAGCGCACGTACCCGGTGCAACGGCAGATGTGATGACCCAGGCTGTCCTCGATGACTTTTTCCAGCTGGCTTTTGACGATGGGCTGACGCTGCAGTTTTTCCACCAGCACGGTTGCGGCATTGACGAAGCCCGGAGCGCAGTAGCTGCACTGGAAGGCGAATTCATCGACGAAACGCTGCTGGATCGGGTTCAGCTCGGTGACCTTGCCCTGCTCGTCGCGGGTCGCATGGCCTTCGATAGTCCGAACCTTCTTGCCTTCGAAATAGTGCGCGCCGGTGATGCAGGTGCGCACTTCTTCGCTGGTGCCGTCCGGGTTGTCGACGATCACCACGCAGGCGTGGCAGATGCCCTGGCCGCAGCCCAGGCGCGAGCCGGTGAGGTTCTTGTACTCGTGCAGGTAGTCGATCATCGGCAGGTCATCAGGGATGTCCACCGGGCCGACGGATTGACCGTTGAGGGTCAGTTGAAGCGGACGGTTAGCCATTGAGGGCCTCCTTGATGCGTGCAGAAGTGATAGGCAGGTCGCGGACACGTTTACCGATGGCATGGGCCACGGCGTTGCCGATGGCACCGACCACCGGGATCATCACCACCTCGGCGATACCCTTGGATGGGTCGCTTGGCGACAGTGGCGGCAGGATGTCCGCCGTCTGTTTCCACACTGCGACGTGACGCGCCATCGGCAGGCGGTAACGGTTGAAGTTCCAGTCACCCTCCCCCGGCCCGCCTTCGTACAGCGGCATCTCTTCCATCAGCGCATGGCCGATGCCCATGGCGATACCGCCTTCGAGCTGGCCCCTGACCAGTTCTTCCACCAGCACCCGACCGCACTCGACCCACGAGTGATGGTTGAGCACCGACACTTCGTTCGAACCCTTGTTGACCTTCACTTCCACCAGCGTCGCGACCGGGCTGTAGTAAGTCACCGCCGCGTTGTTCAGCTGGGTCGCCGGGTAGGCGATGCCCTGCCGATCCAGCAGATGGAAACCGGCGCTATTCATCTGCGCCTTCTTCGCCTTCGGTGCACCGTCGCCGTACTTCACCGCCAGGCCGTCGAGCGGCAAGCGCTCACGCACGCCGTCGATGCTGAACTCGGCCTCGGCCCAGCTCCAGCGGTTGAAACCGTGCACGGTGGCGCCACTCACCAGGCCACGCTCGTGAACGCGCTTGGCCAGCATGGCGAATGGCAGTGGCTCCATCCCGTTGGCCGTGAGCTTGCCGTCGACCCAATGGGCGTCTTCGCGGCGCACTACGTAAGGGTTGGCCTGACCTCCGTAAGGGCCTTGTCGCCAGATCTCCAGCGCCGCCGGCCACAGGCCGTGGTTGAACAGCACGCGCGCCGCTTCACGGGTGGCGTGGCTGAAGTAGTACGCCGAGTTGGTGGCCGACGAAGCCGAAGCGACCTTGCCGACCCAGCGTGGGTTGCGCAGGAAATTGTCCTGCTCGGCCTGGCTCATGATGTACGGGTTACCGCCACTGACCAGCTGCAACTCTTTCCATTCGGTTTCGCCGGTCTTCACTTCGTGCGCTGGAATACCAAGGAAGTCGGCCACGACCATGGCTTGCGAGGTGGACATGCCGGTGCCGATTTCGATACCGATGTGGCGCAGGCTGATGCGACCTTCGGCAGTGAATTCAATGCTGGCCATCGGCGCTTCGGAACCGGTGCCGAAGTCTTTCTGGCAGATGGCGAACCCCACCCCGTACCAGTTGTCCGGATCGGCGGCTTCGCGTTGCTTCTTGATCGCCTCGCGGTTTTTCCAGGTGTCGTGGACGGCCGCCTTGTCGAGAATCTCGTGCAGGCGCAAGGCACCGGCCGGGATCGCACCCTGGGTGTTTTTCATGCCCGAGCGCAGTGCGTTCTTGCGGCGCAGTTCGATGGCATCGACACCCAGGCGATCGGCGATTTCATCGACCATCATCTCGGTCGCCGCCATGCTTTGCAGGGTGCCGTAGCCACGCATCGACCCGGCTTCAACGGCGCGGGAGTGATAAGCCGTGACCTGCAGATCGTTCTGCGGCATGTAGTAGATCGACTGTGCCGCCGTGGCGCCCACCGCAGCCACCGACGGGCTGTAGTTGATTCGCCCACCACCGTCGACGCTCATCTCGGAGCGGAAAATCTTGAAGCTGTGGTCGTTCTTGTCCACCGCCAACTGGTAGCGGATGTCGAACGGGTGACGCTTGATGCCGCTCTGGAACTGCTCGTAGCGGTCGTTGGCCAGGCGCACCGGCACACCGGCGCCGTACAACGCGGCCAACGCTGCGTAGTAGACGAAAATGTTGTGGTCCTTGGAGCCGTAACCGACGGTGTAACCCGGGTGCATGTTCAGGTTGGCCAGGCCGAAACGCGACGGCGCGATCATCTTCGCGGTTTCGGTCGCCGCTTCCAGCGGACACTGGGTGGCAACGACGAAATGCAGGGTCTTGGTGGCCGGGTCGTACCAGCCGTTGCCGTTGTCCGGCTCCAGGGCGGCCGGCTCGATCGACGGGGTCTTGTAGCGCTCGTCGAACACCAGCCAGTTGTCCGGCGGCGTATCGATCTGCTGCTTCATGCGCTCGGCGTAGAACAACCCTCGCTCGGTCAGGTTGCCGTGCAGGTTCGGCTGGGAGTTCCACACCGGACGACGGTTTTTCAGCATCGGGAACAGGATCGAATCCTTGAGGCTGGCGAACTCGTCTTCGTCCGCCGAGGTCGCGCCGCCGACGCGCACGTAGCGGAAGCTGCCGTAAGGATCGCCTTCATAAAACGGCGCTTTATCGCCGTAGCGGATTGCCTTGTCATTGAATTTGAGTTGGTTCTTGGCCTGACGGAAGCGCTCGAAATCGTTCCAGATCAGGATCGCCACCGGGTGGCCGATGAACATCGGCACCTTGCCGGCCGGCAACAGCGGATCCGGGGCGTGCTCCTCAGGGAACACGATACCGTCCTTGACCAGGTCTTCGGCGGTGACGATGCGGTCCGGCTGCAACCCGGCACCGAGCCACGACAGGTCGATGCCTGCAAAGATGTGGTCGGCCTTGATGGTTTTCAGCAGCATGGCGTGGCCTTGCTGCTGCGGCCAGCCCGGCATGTCCTTGGCGCGGATGTCGCGGGCAAAGACCTTGCTGCCGCAGACCTTGGACAAGGCATCGTTACGGGCGCGCGCCTTGCCATTGTTGCCGAGCCACTGCTCGGACGGCACGGTCACGCTGTTTTCCATCAAGGCGGCCAGCGCCTGGCTGCTCAATGGCGTGAGCGTCACGCTCACGCCCGCTACCAGCCCGCCCTGAAGGAACGAGCGCCGGGATATATCACGGTTGGACATGGATCATCCTCTGGGCGGTTATGGGGTCCGCCCTTCTGATTATGTACTGGAAAATCTCGAGTCTTGCAGAAGCCCCTTTTGACGATACAAAGGGCTGTTGTTGACAGTGCAAAGCTGACCGAAAGGTTAAGTTTATAGGCTTATGGCCTTACGGAAAACTAAAAACTGACCAGCAAATCAAAAAAACGCGACGATTCGACGCAGCACAGTAATAGTAGCCGTGAATCTCGGTAGCGCGAGGTCAGAGGTGCCGCTGAACGACGGCGTCGTCAGCACCCAATCGGCCAGTCCTGCAAAGAGGTGCGCAGAAAGGTCCGACTGGAAAAAGGCGAGAGGAGAAAAAACTGAATTCCAGATCGAGTAGGAGGCGGATTTACATCCGCCGTCCTCTCACACCACCGTACGTACGGTTCCGTATACGGCGGTTCAGGTTAAGCGGTTAAGCCGGGTTATCGTGTCCAGTATTGAGACCAGCCCGAGTC